>NZ_JAVRFJ010000008.1:0-248577 GCF_031845845.1 Streptomyces gottesmaniae | reverse complement strand
GATCAACGCCACCGACCCCGACGTCATCTTCCTCGCCGAGGCCTTCACCCGCCCCGCGATGATGCACACCCTGGCCGCCACCGGCTTCCAGCAGTCCTACACCTACTTCACCTGGCGCAACACCAAAGCCGAACTCACCGAGTACGCCACCGAACTCGCCGGTGAGGCCGCCGCCTACATGCGCCCCAACTTCTTCGTCAACACCCCCGACATCCTCCACGCCTTCCTCCAGGAAGGCGGCCGCCCCGCCTTCGAACTCCGCGCCGTCCTCGCCGCCACCCTCTCCCCCACCTGGGGCGTCTACTCCGGCTTTGAACTGTGCGAGAACACCCCCCTCAAACCCGGCAGCGAGGAATACCTCGACTCCGAGAAATACCAACTCCGCCCCCGCGACTGGGACACGGCCGAACGCGACGGACGCACCATCACGCCTCTCATCACCGCGCTCAACGACATCAGACGGCGGCACCCCGCACTGCACGGACTACGGAACCTGCGCTTCCACCACACGGACAACGACGCGGTGATCGCGTACAGCAAGCGCGCCGGGTCGGACGCGGTCGTGGTCGTGGTCAACCTCGACCCCCACCGCGCCCAGGAGGCCACGGTCACGCTCGACATGGCGGAACTCGGCCTGGGCATGGGCGAGAACATGCCGGTGCGCGACGAGTTGACGGGAGAGACCTACCGCTGGGGAAGGACGAACTACGTGCGCCTGGAACCCGGGCGGTCACCCGCGCACGTCCTCCACGTCCAGCCCCGTGCGGACAGCTCGTCCTCGTCGTCGCAGAACGGAGGGTCAGGTACGCCATGACCATGAACAAACCCATCCCGGACACCTTCGAGGACACGCCGCAGAAGGACCGGGACCCGGACTGGTTCAAACGCGCCGTCTTCTACGAGGTCCTCGTCCGCTCCTTCCAGGACAGCAACGGCGACGGCGTCGGCGACCTCAAGGGCCTGACCGCCAAACTCGACTACCTGCAGTGGCTGGGCATCGACTGCATCTGGCTGCCGCCCTTCTTCAAATCCCCCCTCCGCGACGGGGGATACGACGTCTCCGACTACACCGCCGTCCTCCCCGAATTCGGCGACCTCGCCGACTTCGTGGAATTCGTCGACGCCGCCCACCAACGCGGCATGCGCGTCATCATCGACTTCGTCATGAACCACACCAGCGACCAGCACCCGTGGTTCCAGGAATCGAGGAAAGACCCCGACGGACCCTACGGCGACTACTACGTCTGGGCCGACGACGACAAACAGTTCCAGGACGCCCGGATCATCTTCGTCGACACCGAAGCCTCCAACTGGACCTTCGACCCCGTCCGCAAACAGTACTTCTGGCACCGGTTCTTCTCCCACCAGCCCGATCTCAACTACGAGAACCCGGCCGTGCGCGAGGAGATGCTGGCCGCCCTGCGGTTCTGGCTGGATCTCGGCATCGACGGCTTCCGGCTGGACGCGGTCCCCTACCTCTACCAGGAGGAAGGGACCAACTGCGAGAACCTCCCGGCCACCCACGCGTTCCTGAAGCACGTCCGCCGGGAGCTCGACGCGCTGTATCCGGACACGGTCATCCTCGCGGAGGCCAATCAATGGCCGGAGGACGTCGTCGACTACTTCGGCGACTTCCCCAGCGGCGGCGACGAGTGCCACATGGCGTTCCATTTCCCGGTCATGCCGAGGATCTTCATGGCGGTCCGGCGGGAATCGCGCTATCCGGTCTCGGAAATCCTCGCCAAGACCCCGGCCATCCCCTCGAACTGCCAGTGGGGCATCTTCCTGCGGAACCACGACGAGCTGACCCTCGAAATGGTCACCGACGAAGAGCGCGACTACATGTACGCGGAGTACGCCAAGGACCCGCGCATGCGCGCCAACATCGGCATCCGCCGCCGGCTCGCCCCGCTCCTGGACAACGACCGCAACCAGATCGAACTGTTCACCGCCCTGCTGCTGTCCCTCCCGGGCTCGCCGATCCTCTACTACGGCGACGAGATCGGCATGGGCGACAACATCTGGCTCGGCGACCGCGACGCCGTCCGCACCCCCATGCAGTGGACCCCCGACCGCAACGCCGGCTTCTCCACCAGCGACCCCGGCCGCCTCTACCTGCCGACGATCATGGACCCGGTCTACGGCTACCAGGTCACCAACGTCGAGGCGTCGATGTCCTCCCCCTCGTCGCTGCTGCACTGGACCCGCCGGATGATCGAGATCCGCAAGCAGAACCCGGCGTTCGGCCTCGGCACCTACACCGAGCTGCCCTCGTCCAACCCGTCCGTCCTCGCCTACCTGCGCGAACACAAGGACGACCTGGTGCTGTGCGTGAACAACTTCTCCCGCTTCGCCCAGCCCACGGAACTCGATCTGCATGCCTACGAGGGACGCCACCCCGTCGAACTCATCGGCGGAGTCCGCTTCCCCGCCATCGGCGAACTGCCCTACCTCCTCACCCTCGCGGGCCACGGCTTCTACTGGTTCCGGCTCTCCCGAGTCCTCTCCCGCGCTGCCCGAGGGCGTTGAAGCGCGGTCCGGCGAAAGGACGCGTCACCATGTCGAAGACCGCATCCGCACTGCTCCGGCGGAGCGACGAAGAGGTCGCCGTCGGCCTCATGACCTCGCTGGCGGGGCTGCTGCGCGAGTGGCTGCCACGGCAACGCTGGTTCGCCGGCAAGGACCGGCCGGTCACGGACCTCGCGCTGTTGTCGATGACCGAGCTGTACCCGGGCTGCCTGCATCTGCTCGTGCACACCGGCCACCCGAGCCACACCGGGCACGGCGGGGTGCCCGCGCCGGGGGGAACTCCGTCGGCCGGTGACTGCTATCAGCTCCTGCTCGGGGTGCGTGAGCATCCGGTGCCGCGTCTGGCGCGAGCGCTCATCGGGCAGGCGCACGAGGGGCCGCTCGCCGGTCTGACGGTGTACGACGCGCTGTACGACCCCCGGTCGGCCGAACTGCTCCTCGAACGGCTGCGGCATCCCGGCTCGGCGGGCCCGTTGCGCTTCGAGGCGGACCCCGGCGCACGGGTACCGGCCCGGCTGGCGCCCCGCCTGCTGGACGCCGAGCAGTCCAACTCCTCGCTGGTGTACGGGGACGAGTACATCTTGAAGGTCTTCCGGCGCATCCAACCCGGGGTGAACCCCGATCTGGAGGTGCCGGGCGCGCTGGCCAAGCAGGGGTGCGGCCGGGTGCCGGCGCCGGTGGCCTGGTTCCGGACGACCGATCCCTTCCCGGCGACGCTCGGCGTGCTCCAGCCGTTCCTGCCCGACGCCTCGGACGGCTGGACGCTGGCGCTCGGCGCGCTCGCCGCCGGGCAGGACTTCACGGCGCAGGCCCGTGAGCTGGGCCGGGCGACGGCGGAGGTGCATCTGGCGCTGGCCTCGGCCTTCCCCGCCGGAGCCCACGACGAGAACGCGCGGACGGCGGTCGCGATGACCGAACGGCTCGACGCCGCCGCGCGCTCCGTACCGGCCCTGAGGCCGTACGTCCCCGGACTGCGCACGGCCTTCCGCGCCCTGCTCGCATGCGACCCGGGGCCGCCCGCGCAGCGCGTGCACGGCGATCTGCATCTGGGGCAGGTGCTGCGGGCCGGCCCGGAGTGGTTCGTCATCGACTTCGAGGGCGAGCCGTCCCGTCCGCTCGCCGAACGGTGCGGCACCCAGTCGCCGGTGCGGGACATCGCCGGGATGCTGCGCTCCTTCGACTACGCCGCCCGGCAGCGCCGGCCCTGGCGCCCGGAGTGGGCGCGCCGCTGCCGGGAGGCCTACTGCGCGGGCTACGCGGCCCGCGCCGACTGGGACCCGCGCGAGAAGCACGGTCTGCTGCGCGCCTACGAGACGGACCGGGCGGTGTACGAGGTCCTCTACGAGGCCCGGCACCGACCCGACTGGCTCCCCGTACCGATGGCGGCGATCGAGCGTCTCGCCGTGAGAGGAGACTGAAGCCGTGGCTCTGCGTGACACCACGCCCCCCGAGTCGGCCGGCCCGCCCCGGCGCCGCCCGAGGCTGACCGTGGCCGCCCCGCCCCTGCCCCCCGAGGAGCGTGCGCGGCTGCTCTCCGGCGCGCACCACGACCCGCACGCCCTGCTGGGCGCCCATCCGGTGCCGGGCGGCGGGATCGCCGTGCGGGCCCTGCGCCCGTACGCCCATGCCGTGAGTGTCGTGATCGAGGGCGAGCGCACCTATCTCGCCTCGGAGGGCGACGGCCTCTTCTCCGTCCTCCTGCCGCTCGACGCCGTGCCCGCGTACACGCTGTTCGTGTCGTACGAGGAGGCCGACCACGAGGTGCACGACCCGTACCGCTTCCTGCCCGCGCTCGGCGAGCTGGATCTGCATCTGATCCGGGAGGGTCGGCACGAGCAGCTGTGGAAGGCTCTCGGCGCCGAGCCGATGACCCACCAGGGCGTCACCGGCACCCGCTTCACCGTCTGGGCGCCGAACGCCCGGGGGGTGCGGGTCGTCGGGGACTTCGCCTGCTGGGACGGGACGGCGTTCCCGATGCGGTCCCTCGGCTCCTCCGGCGTCTGGGAGCTGTTCCTGCCGGGGGTGGGCGAGGGCGCCCACTACAAGTTCGAGATCGCCACGCGCGACGGCAGGCGTCTGCTCAAGGCCGACCCGATGGCCCGCCGGGCGGAGGTGCCCCCCGCGACGGCGTCCGTCGTCCACGCCTCGCACTACGAGTGGGGGGACGCGGAGTGGATGGCCCGGCGCGGTGACGTCCCGGTGCACGAGGCGCCGTTCTCCGTGTACGAGATCCATCTGCCGTCCTGGCGCCCCGGGCTGACGTACCGCCAGCTCGCCGATGTACTGCCCGGCTACGTCGCCGATCTGGGGTTCACCCATGTCGAGCTGATGCCGGTCGCCCAGCACCCGTTCAGCGGTTCCTGGGGCTACCAGGTCACCGGTTTCTACGCCCCGACCGCCCGCCTCGGCGGCCCGGACGACTTCAAGTACCTGGTCGACGCCCTGCACCGGGCCGGGATCGGGGTGATCGTCGACTGGGTGCCCGCGCACTTCCCGAAGGACGACTGGGCGCTCGGCCGCTTCGACGGGGAGCCGCTGTACGAGCCCGGGGACAGTCGGCGGGCGGAGCATCCGGACTGGGGGACGTACGAGTTCGACTTCGGCCGCACCGAGGTGCGCAACTTCCTCGTGGCGAACGCCGTGTACTGGTGCGAGGAGTACCACGTCGACGGGCTGCGGGTGGACGCGGTCGCCTCCATGCTCTACCTCGACTACTCGCGGGACTCCGGACAGTGGTCCCCCAATGTGTTCGGCGGGCGCGAGGATCTGGACGCGGTCGCCTTCCTCCAGGAGATGAACGCCACCGTGTACCGGCGGGCGCCGGGCGTGGTGACCATCGCGGAGGAGTCCACGGCCTGGGACGGGGTGACCCGGCCGACCGACAGCGGCGGGCTGGGCTTCGGCCTGAAGTGGAACATGGGGTGGATGCACGACTCGCTGGGCTACATCGAGCACGAACCCGTGCACCGCAAGTACCACCACAACGAGATGTCGTTCTCGATGGTGTACGCGTACAGCGAGAACTACGTCCTGCCCATCTCCCACGACGAGGTCGTGCACGGCAAGCGGGCGCTGGTGTCGAAGATGCCGGGCGACTGGTGGCAGCAGCGCGCCAACCACCGCGCGTACCTCGGCTTCATGTGGGCCCATGAAGACCGTCATCTACCCCGTCCGGGACCTTGATCGGGCGAAGGCCCTGTTCAGCGCCCTGCTGCAGGTCGAACCGTACGCGGACTCGGCGTACTACGTCGGTTTCAAGGACGCGGGTCAGGACGTGGGGCTGGACCCGAACGGCCACGCGAAGGGAATGACGGGGCCCGTGCCGTACTGGCACGTCGGCGACATCCGGACGACACTCGCGGCGCTGCTCGGGGCCGGGGCGCAGACGCTGGAGGACGTCCATGACGTGGGTGGCGGCCGACTGATCGCCTCGGTGAAGGACACCGACGGCAACCTGATCGGGCTTCTCCAGGACACGGCGGCGGAGTAGGCCGGGCGATGGTTGCACCTGCACTAGTTGCACGGACAACGATCGGTTCGCCCTCTGTTACCGTGCACATATGGCAGCGAACACGACCGGTGTCCGGCTCGAGGACCAGTGGCGGGACATCCTGTCCGTGCACGCCCGCACGATGTGCGAGATCGATCGCGTGCTGCATCCGCACGGGCTGGGCGCCAGCGACTTCGAGGTCCTCGACGTCCTCGCGTCCGGGATGGCGGCGGCGACGGCGGCCGGGGACCTGTGCCGGGTGCAGAACATCGCCGAGAAGGTCCACCTCAGCCAGAGCGCGCTGTCCCGGCTGATCGGCCGGCTGGAGAAGGACGGCCTGGTGGAGCGGTCCGTGTGCGCGGAGGACCGGCGCGGTGTGTGGGTCACCCTGACGGACAAGGGCCGCAGGCTGCACACGGAGGTCCAGCCCCTGCAGCGTGCCGTTCTGGCCCGCATGCTGCGGCAGGACTGACCCCGCCCTCGGGCCTGTGGGAACGCCGTGAGGGCCGTCCCCTCGTCCGTCGGGCGAGTGGTCCCTGCGGGTCAGATCCCCTGGCCTCCCAGGAGGGTGCCCACGTCGTGGGCGTCGAGGGTGAGGCCGTGCGGGGAGCCGGCGTCGATGGTGAGGGAGAGGTCCGCGTCGGCGGGCCACTGGGAGGCCAGGGCGCCCAGGGGTACCAGCCGGTAGCGCGACACATAGGGCAGGAGCTCCGCCATCGCGGGCTCCGAGGTGAAGACCGGCACGATCTGCTCGCCGCCGGGCTGCTCCAGCACGGGCAGCGCCACGGCCGTCGGATCGTTCACGGCCGCCTCGTCGGCGTCGTCCGGGACCGGGATCAGCACATCGGTGTCGGCGAGCGTGTGGAGCGCGGCCGTGTCATGGGTGTCGAAGGCGAGCGCGGTCAGCGCGCGCTGGGCCGGCGAGGCGGCCTGAGGCGGGGTGCTGCCATTGGCGGGTATGTCCATCACAAGATCCCAGGTAGTAGCGGAAAGGCCGCCCGGGACGGCATCCGTCCCGGGTGCTGCGCCCCTCGCGTACCCGACCGGGAGGCGGGCATTCCTCTGCCCGACCGATGCATATGGGGCGCGAGGGACCGCTGAGGGCCCGAGGGGCCCGGCGAGCCTCACCGCGCCGGGTGCGGTCGCTTCGACAGGGCCCGTCCGTCCCGATCTTCCGCGCCGCGCAGGGAGTGAAAATCAACCAGTTGTGGTGACCCTTGGCCACGCGCCCGCCAGGGGCCCGCGCCTAGCGTGGCCGCATGACCATGCAAACCTGGTTTCCCGCCGCCAAGCTGGGCATCTTCATCCACTACGGCATCTACGCCGTGGACGGGGTGCCGGAGTCCTGGTCCTTCTACTGGGGCGAGGTGACGCACGAGCGGTACATGAAACAGCTCGACGGCTTCACCGCGTCCGCGTACGACCCCGCCGCCTGGGCCGAGTTGTTCGCCCGGGTGGGTGCGAAGTACGCGGTGCTCACGGCCCGCCACCACGACGGCGTCGCCCTGTGGGACACCGCCCAAGGTGACCTGGGCGTCGTCCACCGCACGCCGGCGGGCCGGGACCTGATCACCGGGTACGTCGACGCGCTGCGCGAGCGGGGCCTCAAGGTCGGCCTCTACTACTCGCACTCCGACTGGAACCACCCCGACTACGCCAGTGTCCGCCACCCCGAGATCGACCTGTGGACGAACGAGCACCCGGGCGGCAACGACGCCAATCCCTACTCGCACGCCGCACCCGGTGAGGAGGACCCGGCCGCCTGGGAGCGCTACCTCGCCTACCGGGACGGCCAGGTGGGAGAGCTGGTCCAACGGTTCCGCCCCGATCTGCTGTGGTTCGACGGCGAGTGGGAGCGCACCGAACAGCAGTGGCGGATACGGGAGTTGGCCGAGCTGATCCTCAGGGAGAACCCGGACACCGTGCTCAACGCCCGCATGCTCTCCTACGGCGACTACGCCACCCCGGAACAGGGCGTGCCGCTCGAAGCACCCGAGGGCCCGTGGGAGCTGTGTCTGACCATCAACGACTCATGGGGCTTCCAGCACGCGGACCACAACCACAAATCCGTACGGCAGCTGGTGCGCTACTTCGCCGAGACGATCGGCATGGGCGGCAATCTGCTGCTGGACGTCGGACCGAGGGCGGACGGCACGATCCCCGCCGAACAGGTCGAGCGGCTGGAAGGGCTCGGGGCATGGATCCGACGGCACTCCGACGCCGTGTACGGCACGGCCGCCGGACTGCCCGCAGGACACCACTACGGTCCGAGCACGCTCTCCGCCGACCGGCGCACCCTGTACCTGACGTGCTTCGACGTGCCGCGTGAGTCCGTGGCGGTACGGGGGCTGCGCAACCCCGTCACCAAGGTCACCGTCCTCGGCACGGGCACCGAGCTGGGCCACCGGGTGATCGGCGGCCTCGACGCGGTACCCGGCGTGACCTGGATCGACGCGCCCGCCGAGGCCGACCTCGACCCGTACGCGACCGTCCTCGCCGTGGAGTTGGAAGGAGAGCTTGACCTCTACCGGGGCTCGGGCCGCGACTGACCCGTCCGAGGGGGGGCCGGAGCGGACCGGGGACATGTCGGGACCTACGTACAATCCTCGGAATCGACCGGTGGGTTCGGGTTCATGAACCTCCGGATCGGCCCGGGACGGCCCCGGGCCCGCTTCAGGGGGAATCGCATTGCCGTGGAACGTGGCTCCGCTGGTGGGCCGGCAGACCGAGCTGGCTCGCCTCACCGACGTACTGGACGGCCTGAGCGGGACGGGCCACGGCCCGGCGGTCGTGGATGTCACCGGCGCGGCGGGCATCGGCAAGAGCAGGCTGGTCGCCGAGTTCTGCGCTCGGGCGCGGGACCGGGGCATGACGGTGCTGCGCGGCCGGGCGACCGAGTACGAGCGGCACCTGCCCTACCAGCCCCTCGCCGACGCCCTCGCCGACCTCGACAGCGAGACCGGGATCCCGTCCCCGTTCGCCGAGGTCCACACCATGGACCGTTTCGCCCTGCAACGCGCGGCGGCGGCCTTCCTGGCCCGGATCGCGCGCACCGGCACCGGCCTCGTGGTGGCCCTCGACGACGTGCACTGGGCGGACCCGGCGTCCCTGGAGCTCCTCGACCATCTCGTCCGGCATCCGCCGCGGCGCGCCCCCGTGGCGATCGTGGTGGCCCGGCGGGAACGGCAGACCGCGCCGCGGCTCGTCGCCGCCCTCACCCGGGGTGTGGAGTCCGGGACGGTGCTCCGCGTCGAACTGGGCCCGCTGGACCGGGATGCCTGCCTCGCGGCGCTGGCCCCGGACCGCCCGGCCGGTCTCGCCGCCGAGTTGTACACGGCCAGCGAGGGAAACCCGCTGTACTTCCTCGCCCTGCTCCAGGCCGGCAGGCCGGCGGGGCTCAGCTCGCTGCTGCTGGACGAACTGACTCCGCTCACCGACGACCAGCGGCGGACGGTCCAGGCCGTGGCCGTGCTCGGCGACCACGCGGCACCCGCTCTGGTGGCGGCCGTCACCGGTCGCCCAGAGCGTGAACTCGACGCGGATTTCCGGGAGTTGACCGCCCGGGATCTCGCGCGACCGGGGCCCGACGGCCGTTGGGCGCTCCGGCATCCGGTGCTACGGTCCCTCGTCCACGAGACCACCGATCCCACCCTGCGCACCCGGATGCACCGCCTCGCCGCCGCCGAACTGGCCCGGATCGGAGCGCCGGTCAGCGAGCGGGCGCACCACGTCGAGCGGGCGCTGACCGGCTGGGACCCGCACGCCGTGACCGTGCTCACCGAGGCCGCCCGGCAGGCCGCCGCGACCGCGCCCGCGAGCAGCGCCCACTGGCTCGGCGTCGCCCTCGCGCATCTGCCCGAGCGGCCGGTGCACGGCATGCTGCGCCGGGATCTGATGCTGCGTCGGGCCGAGGCGCTCGGCGCCTGTGGCGGGCTGCGCGAGAGCCGGGACCTGCTGCACGAGGTGATCAGCCTGTCTCCGCCGGGCACCGATGACGGCGCACGGGCCCTGGCCGTCACCCTGTGCGCGGTGATGGAGCGCCATCTCGGCCGGTACCCGGAGGCCGTGGCCCTGCTCCGCCGCGAACTGGCCCGGGGCGCCGACCTCTCCCCCGCCGAGACCGTCCGACTCGGCCTGGAGCTGGGCTCGTCCGCACCGCACGCCAGCCCGTACCCGGACGTACGCGACGACGTGGCCCGCACCCTGGAGCTGGCTCGGTCGCTGGGCGACGAGGTGGCGGAGGCGGGCGCGCTCGCCGTCACCGCGCTCGGGGAGACGTACGAGGGCATCCCCGAGGCCGCCGCCGAGGCGACCGACCGGGCGGCCGCGCTCATCGACTCCCTCACCGACCAGGATCTCGCGGGTCTGTGCGAACCACTGGCCCGGCTCAGCTGGGCGGAGGCGTTCCTGGAACGCTACGCCGACGCCGAACGGCACGCCGAGCGCGGTCTCGTGATCGCCCGCCGGGGCGGTCTGCTCTATGTGGTGCCGCATCTGCTGCTCTGCCTGTCCCATCTCCACGTCATGACACTGCGGCTGGCGTCGGCCCTGGAACTCGCGGAGGAGGCGGAGACGATAGCCCGGGGCATCGGCAGCGACGAGTTGCTCGCCTTCGTCCTGGCGTCCAAGGCTCAGGCGCTGGTCCCCGCGCTACCGCCGGGTGACGGTGGCGCGGTGGCCGTGGCCGAGGAGGCCGTCGCCCGGGCCGGCGCCGGTACCGGCTGGTGGGCGTCCATCGCGTGGTGCGTGCTGGGGTTCGCCGCGCTCCACTCCGGTGATCCGGTGCGGGCCCGGGCGGCCCTGCTTCGGGCGGGCGGAGAGGATCTCGCCGGTCTGCAGCCGGGCATGCGGCCCCTGTTCACCGAGGTCCTCGTCTCCGCCGCCGTGCTCACCGGGGACCACGGCGAGGCCCGGCAGTGGGCGGAGCGCGCCCGTAAAGAGGCGGAGCGGCTGGATCTCGTGGCGCAGCGGGCGTCCGCGCTGCGCAGCCGGGCGCACGTGCGGTTGGCCGAGGGTGATCCGGCCGCCGCGGCCGAGTTGTTCGAGCAGGCCGCCGAGGAGGCGGCCCGGGGCCGGGGCGGGCTGTGGGAGGCGCAGTCCCTGCTGATGGGGGCGCCGCTGACCGCGTCGGCGGGGCGCCCCGCCCGTGCCCGTGCCATGTGGGAGCGTGCGGTACGGCTGAGCGGCGAGGCCGGCGCCCACCTGCTGACCGGCCTCGCGGAGGCGATCCGTCCGGCGGTCTTCACCGAGGCGGAGGCGCAAGCTGATTCGGAGGCGGAGACGAACGGACCGGGCGGCGAGGTGACGGCACGCGGCGCGGGTGAGGGCGGGATGCCGGGGACCGGCTCGGCCAAGGCGGCGGGGGCGGGCGTGGTCGCGGGCGTCGCGGCGCCGTCGCGGGACGCGGCCGTGGAGCTGGCCGTGCTGTCCACGCGGGAGCGGGAGATCGCCGCCCTCGTCGCGAAGGGCCTGACCAGTCCCGCCATCGCCGAGCGGCTCTTCCTCAGCCCGCGCACGGTGGAGACCCACCTCTCCCGCATCTACCGCAAGACCGGCGTCACGTCGCGTGCGGCGCTGGCGGCCCTGCAGACCCGTGACGAGCTACGCGAGGGCGGCGCCTGAGCCGGTTCGGGGCGCTCGGTGGGCCGGTCCGGGACGACGGAGTCGGCCATGATCTCCGACGGGGAACATGTCAGCCCTTTTGCACGCGTTTGCCCTTGCTGTCAGCATGGAAGAGGGGGCAGCGAACACGAGGAGCGGCCGGGACCACCCGGGTGACGGGTCAACTCGACGGCTCCTCGCAGGAGTTGTAGAGGTCCGCGCGCGACTGCGGACCGGTTCACCGAGACGTGTGCCGGGCAGCGCTCCCCAGGGCGTGGCGCCCGGAACCGCGCCGCGACGGCCGGTCCGCGATCTTCCGTACGAGGCCGGAACACTCGCCCCGGCCCGGGTCCGCAACGACTCCGGCTCCGTCTCCCTCCCGGTCCCCGCCTGGGGCCCGGTGGTCGCACGGAGCCCTCTCACCGGCCGCGCTCTTCACGCACGGCCGCCTCGGCACCCACCCCGACGAGGCATCGCTCAGCTCACGACTCGTGGTGTGGCGCGCCGTACTCCCCACCCCTTCACCTGGGAGGCGGACCCATGACGACGGCGGAACTCTTCTCCCCCACGGAATCCGGCTACTTGTCACAGCTGACGAGGGCCGCGGACCGCTTCGCGGAACGAACCGAGCGGCGGGAGCGCAATCAAGAACTGCTCCGGACCCGCGGCGTGCTGTACGCCGACGAACCGGAGCGCGTCGAGAGGCGGCTGAACCGCCTCGGCACCGACTGGTCCCAGGCCCGGGCCATCGACCGGGAACCGACCGAGCCCCGCACGACGGCCGGAAGCACGTTGCGGCTGCCGCCCGAACACTTCGGCAGCGGCATGCTGGGGCTGGAGCGCCTGATCGGGCGCAACAACCTCACCCCGGTCGCGTTCCTGGAGAAGGGCGCGCTGGTGGCCCGCTCGGTCGGCCGGATCACCCTCAGTGGGTCGGGCGGCGGCCACGGCACCGGCTTCATGGTCTCGCCCTCCCTGCTGCTGACCAACAACCATGTGCTGCGCAGTCAGGAGGAGGCACGCCGCAGCACCGTCGCGTTCGCTCTGCAGGCCGGGGTGGACGGCCGCCCCCTGGTACCTGCGGTGTTCCAGCTGGAGCCGCAGCGGTTCTTCGTCACCGACCGGGAGCTGGATTTCACCCTGGTCGCGGTGGCCGAGCACGGAGGCCGAGGCGAAGCCCTCTCCTCCTTCGGCCTGCTGCCCCTCAGCGAGGAGCAGGGCAAGATCGTCCTGGGGGAGTTCGTCAACATCATCCAGCACCCCGGAGGCGAGCCCAAGCAAGTGGCGCTGCGGGAGAACCAGGTCGTCGACATCCTGGACCGGTTCCTGCATTCCACGACCGACACCCTTCGGGGCTCGTCGGGTGCGCCGGTCTTCAACGACCAGTGGGAGGTCGTCGCACTGCACCACTCGGCCGTCCCGAAGACGGACGCCGAGGGCCGCCCCCTGAGCGTCGACGGCACCCTCTGGACTCCGGAGATGGGCGAGGAACGAGTGGCCTGGGTGGCCAACGAAGGGGTGCGCGTCAGCCGGATACTGCGCGCGCTGAGCACGATCAGCCTGACCGGCACGGCGGCCCGCCTGCGCGACGAGGTGCTCACCGCCGGGCCGACCGGTGAGACGGTCACGGCACCGGTCGGCACCCCTCGGCCCGCCGCCCCGTCCCCGCCCTCGGTGAACGGGGTGGCGGGACCGCCCGGCACCGACGGCACAGGCGTCCAGGTGACCGACGGCATCGCCCACCTCACCGTCCCCCTGAGGATCAGCGTCGGACTCGACCTGTCCGCCCATCCCGTGACGCCGATGTCGACCCCCGCGCCCTTCCTCGCACCCGCACCGCCGTCACCCCCGGACGGTGCGTCGGCGGTCGAGAGGGACATGGAGGCCGCTCTGATCAGTCTTCGCCTCGGGCGGGAACGGCCGTACTACGACCGGCAGGCCGATGCCGCCGCGCGCGACACCTACTACGCGGGCATCGACACCGGCGACGCGGAGGCGTTGCGCCGCGCGCTCACCGAACTGCTGGAGGACACCCACTCCCCCCGGCCCAAGTACCGGCCCAACCGCCTGGTCTATCCCTGGGTCGACCTGCACAGAGATGGCCGGCTTCGCAGCATCTACTCCGGGAAGGACTTCTCCCCCGAGGAGTTCATCAGGGCGGACGCGGCCGTGGCGGAGGCACGACTGGCCCGCGTTCAGGAACTTTTCGAGCGGGAACGCGCGGCGGGTCCGGCGGAGTTCGAGGCCGAGTTCGACGCGCTGGAGGCCTCGATGCCGTTCAACTGCGAACACGTGGTGCCGCAGTCGTGGTTCGCGCACAAGGAGCCCATGCGCGGGGACCTCCACCATCTGTTCGCCTGCGAGGTCGCGTGCAACAGCTTCCGCAACAACTTCGCCTACTTCGACTTCCCGAACTTCATGGAAGTCGAACGGGAGGAATGCGGGATGCGCGACCCCGTCGGCTCCGACCGGGCCGTGATCGGCTTCGAGCCGGAGGCCGGCAAGGGAGCGGTGGCCCGCGCCACCCTCTACTTCCTGCTTCGTTACCCGGGCCTGGTCGGTGATGTCCGGACCGAGTTCCCCGAGAGCCGGCTGCCCACGCTGCTGGCCTGGCACGCCGGCGAGCCGGTGAGCGAGTACGAACGCCATCGCAACGCCGCCATCGCCGAACTGCAGGGCGTCCGCAACCCGTTGATAGACCACCCGGAGTGGGCGCAGAAGATCGACTTTTCCGGAGTCTGGCCCTGAACCACCCGCCCGACCGACCCCATCCCTCAAGGAGTCCCTCATGGCTCGCATCACCATCAACGGCGTGAGCGTCGACCCTCTGGCGCAGTCCGCCGAACTGGCCGCCGCGTCCCTGGTGTCGGAGGACGCCTCGCAGTCCAACTATCTGCTCGTGCAGACCACGCGTCCTCCCACCGCGGAGGAGAAGGAACAGCTCGCGGCGCTCGGCGTGGTGATCCACGAATATGTTCCGGAGAGCACATACCTGTGCGGCTACCGGCCCACGGACCTGGAGGCGGTGCGCGCGCTGCCGTTCGTCGCGTGGGCCGACGTGTATCTCAATGGATTCAAGATCGCTCCGTCGCTGAGGCCGGACCGGCTGCAGCCCGCCCTCGCCCTGCTGGCCGAGCCCGTCGAGGCCACCTCGTCCCGCACGCACACCGTGGACGTCGTGTTGCACGACGACATCGACACGACGAACGGCGCGGTACGGGATCAGATCGCCCGAGCGGTCGGCGCCTCCGCCGACGGCATCGAGACGAACCGCCACAAGGTGCGGCTGACGGTCCAGGAAGCGGAACTTGCCGCACTCGCCGCGCTGGACGAGGTGCGCCACATCGAGGAAGTCCCGGAGCTGGTGTTGCACAACAGCGTCGCCGCGACGCTGATGCACGCCAAGATCTCTCTCAACGGAACGTCCTTCCGGGGCAAGGGGCAAGTGGTGGCGGTGGCCGACACCGGCTTCGACCTCGGCTCCACGACGAACGTGCATCCCGCCTTCACCGGCCGGGTCCAGCACCTGGCCGCCCTCGGCCGCCCGGTCTCGCAGGCGACGGACGACCCGGACGGCCACGGCACCCATGTCGCGGGGTCGGTCCTCGGCAACGGGAATTCCCCCTCGATGGGCGGCCCCGTCACCGGCACGGCCCCCGAGGCGAAGCTGATTCTGCAGTCGCTCCTCGACGACGGCGGCTTCCTCGGTGGAGTCCCGACCGATCTGCGCGACCTGTTCGAGCCCGCGTTCCAGCGCGGGGCGAGGATCCACACCAACTCGTGGGGGCCGAAGTCCCCCAGCCTGCCGTACGACAGCAGAGCGTTCGAGGCCGACCAGATGGTCTGGGACCACAAGAACTTCGTCATCTGCTTCTCGGCGGGCAACAAGGGGCACGACCGGGACCGTGACGGCCGGATCAACCAGTCCTCGGTGAGCGGACAGGCAGGGGCCAAGAACACGATCACGGTCGGCGCCAGCGAGAGCAAACGGCCAGGCATCCCGCTGACGTACGGCGACCTGAGTATCGTCGCCTTCCCGGCCAATCCGATCCGGGACGACCCGCAGGCCGACAACCCGTCCGGGATGGCGGCTTTCAGCAGCCGCGGGCCGACCCAGGAGGGCCGGATAGCGCCCGACGTCGTCGCCCCCGGCACGTCGATCCTCTCGGCCCGCTCCCAGGTGGCTCCGATCGCGTCGCTGTTCGGGGCCTCCTCGGACCCGGCCTACTCCTTCCTCAGCGGCACCAGCATGGCCACCCCCCTCGTCGCGGGCTGTGTGGCCGTACTCCGCGAGACCCTGGTGCGGAACGGCACCGCCGACCCCAGCGCGGCCCTCCTGAAGGCCATGCTGATCAACGGCGCGGAGGAGCTCCCGGGCCAGTACAACCCCAGCGAGGCCGGCCCGTCCCCCAACAACAACTCTGGTTTCGGCCTGGTGAACCTCGAACGTTCGGTCGTCCTCCCGGGCGACGACGACCGGGCCGGTTTCGCCGACGAGGAGGAGCTGGAGCAGGGCGACGAACGTTCGTTCCGCGTGCCGGTGCCCCAAGGGGCGGCCCGCACCCTGAAGGTCACCCTTGTGTGGACCGACCCGCCCGGCGCGGCCCTGCAGAACGACCTGGATCTGATCGTCCGCGCAGGCGGTCAGGAGCGCCACGGCAACATGGGCACGGGCGCCGGCTTCGACCGCGTCAACAACGTCGAGCAGGTCAACTGGAGGGGTGTCCCCGCCGGTGACGCGGAGGTCGTCGTGCGCGCCCACCGGATCACCCAGTTCGCCCAGCCCTACGCCGTGTCCTGGCGCGTCTCGTGAGCTGCCGCTGAACTCGTTCGAGGGAGACGCCACCGGGCTCCGACCCCAGTGGCGTCGTTCTTTCGGCAACCGTTTAGCATATGAGCGCCGCCTAGCTCGAAAGATAAATCTGTGACTCTCAACGAGGACTCGTTCACCGTCTGGAAGCACCGCGAGGAGATCGCGGAATCGATGATCCCGATCATCGGGAAGCTGCACCGCGAGCGGGACGTGACGGTCCTGCTGCACAGCCGCTCCCTGGTGAACAAGTCGGTGGTCAGCATCCTGAAGACTCACCGGTTCGCCCGCCAGATCGCCGGCGTGGAACTCTCGGTCACCGACACCCTGCCGTTCCTGCAGACCCTCACCACGCTCGACCTCGGCCCCTCCCAGATCGACATCGGTCTGCTCGCCGAGGCCTACCAGGCCGACGACCGAGGCCTGTCGATCGCGGAGTTCACAGCCGAGGCCGTCGCCGGTGCCACCGGCGCCAACAAGATCGAGGGCGGGGAGGGACGCGACGTCGTCCTCTACGGCTTCGGCCGCATCGGCCGCCTCGTGGCCCGCCTGCTCATCGAGAAGGCCGGCTCGGGCAACGGGCTGCGGCTGCGCGCCATCGTGGTGCGCGGCGGCGGGGGGCGGGCCGCGGAAGATATCGTCAAGCGCGCCTCGCTGCTGCGCCGGGACTCCATCCACGGCCAGTTCCAGGGCACGATCACCGTCGACGAGGCGACCAGCACGATCAACGCCAACGGCAACGAGATCAAAGTGATCTACGCCGGAAACCCGTCCGAGGTCGACTACACCGAGTACGGCATCAAGAACGCGATCCTCATCGACAACACGGGCAAGTGGCGCGACCGTGAGGGTCTGTCGAAGCACCTGCGTCCCGGCATCGACAAGGTCGTGCTGACCGCGCCCGGCAAGGGTGACGTCCCGAACATCGTGCACGGCGTCAACCACGACACGATCAAGCCGGACGAGCAGATCCTGTCCTGCGCGTCCTGCACCACCAACGCGATCGTGCCGCCGCTGAAGGCCATGGACGACGAGTTCGGTGTGCTGCGCGGACATGTGGAGACCGTCCACTCGTTCACCAACGACCAGAACCTGCTGGACAACTACCACAAGTCGGACCGCCGCGGCCGCTCCGCGCCGCTCAACATGGTCATCACCGAGACGGGTGCCGCCTCGGCCGTCGCCAAGGCGCTGCCCGACCTGAAGGCGCCGATCACCGGCAGCTCGATCCGCGTCCCCGTCCCGGACGTCTCGATCGCGATCCTCAGCCTGCGCCTCGGCCGCGAGACCGACCGCGAGGAGGTCCTCGACTACCTCCGGGGCGTCTCGCTGACCTCCCCGCTCAAGCGCCAGATCGACTTCACCAACGCGCCCGACTCGGTCTCCAGCGACTTCATCGGCTCCCGCCACGCCTCGATCGTCGACGCCGGTGCCACCAAGGTGGACGGGGACAACGCGATCCTCTACCTCTGGTACGACAACGAGTTCGGCTACTCCTGCCAGGTCATCCGGGTCGTCCAGCACGTCTCCGGGGTGGAGTACCCGACGTACCCGGCTCCGGCGGTCTGATCCTCCGGGCCGTGAGCCCTTCCGCGTGACACCGGCCGCCCGCCGGCCCTCCGGCCGGCGGGCGGTTCGTGTTCTCGCGGGGTGCGCCACCCCTTCCGCAACAGCATCCGCTTCACCCAGCCGAACGGCTGAGCCCCCGCGCTCCCCCGGTTCGGGAGCGTTGTCAGTGGTGGGCGGCAGGATGGGGGCATGACGACATCAGCTGCAGTGATCGTGGATGCCGCCGCCTACGCGCAGGCCGTCGAGGACGCGGTGCGGGCCTCGGCCGCCTACTACACCGGGGGTACGTCGGCGCTGGACGACGACACCTACGACCGGCTCGTGCGCGGCATCGCGGCGTGGGAGGCCGAGCATCCCGACGCGATACTGCCCGACTCGCCCACCGGCAAGGTCGCCGGTGGCGCGGTCGAGGGGGACGTACCGCACACGGTGGCGATGCTGAGCCTGGACAACGTCTTCTCGGGCGAGGAGTTCACCGCGTGGACGGCGTCGCTGGCCCGGCGGATCGGCCACGACGTGGAGCGGTTCAGCGTGGAGCCCAAGCTCGACGGGCTCGCGGTCGCCGCCCGCTACACGCGGGGACGGCTCACGCGGTTGATCACCCGTGGCGACGGGACGGCCGGGGAGGACGTCTCGCACGCCATCGGCACCATCGAGGGGCTGCCGGGCGAGCTCGCCGAGCCGGTCACGGTGGAGGTGCGGGGCGAAGTCCTCATGACCACCGCCCAGTTCGAGCACGCCAACGAGATACGCACCGAACACGGCGGGCAGCCGTTCGCGAACCCGCGCAACGCCGCGGCGGGCACCCTGCGCGCCAGGGAGCGTGCCTACACCGTGCCGATGACGTTCTTCGGGTACGGGATGCTGGCGCTGCCGGGCACGGACTCCGCCGACGCCGCCAAGCTGGCCGAACTCGCCCACAGCGACCTGATGACCCGGGCCGCCGAACTGGGGGTCAACACCACCGCCGGTACGGCCGTGCCCGGTGTCACCGCCGGTTCAGTCGAGGAGGTCCTCGCCCGGGTGACGGAGATCGCCGCGCTGCGGGCCGGGCTGCCCTTCGGGATCGACGGGATCGTCGTCAAGGCCGACCTGGCCGCCGACCAGCAGGCCGCCGGGTCGGGTTCCCGTGCCCCGCGCTGGGCGATCGCCTACAAGCTGCCCGCCGTCGAGAAGATCACACGGCTGCTGGAGGTGCAGTGGAACGTCGGCCGCACCGGCATCATCGCGCCGCGCGGCGTGCTGGAGCCCGTCGAGATCGACGGCTCCACCATCACGTACGCCACCCTGCACAACCCGGCCGACATCACCCGCCGCGACCTGCGGCTGGGCGACCACGTCATGGTGCACCGCGCCGGTGACGTGATCCCGCGCGTGGAGGCCCCCGTCGCCCACCTGCGCACCGGCGACGAACAGCCCATCGTCTTTCCCGAGGTGTGCCCGAGATGCGGCTCCGGCATCGACACCGGCGAACAGCGCTGGCGCTGCGAGAACGGCCGCAACTGCCACTTGGTGGCCTCCCTGTCGTACGCCGTCGGCCGCGACCAGCTCGATGTGGAGGGGCTCGGGCACACCCGGGTCGTCCAGCTCGTCGAGGCGGGCCTGGTGACCGACCTCGCGGACCTGTTCGCCCTCACCCGGGAGCAGCTCCTCCGGCTGGAGCGCATGGGCGAGACCAGCACCGACAATCTCCTCGCCGCGCTGGACACGGCCAAGGGGCGGCCGTTGTCGCGGGTGCTGTGCGCGCTGGGGGTGCGGGGCACCGGACGTTCCATGTCCCGCCGTATCGCCCGGTACTTCGCCACCATGGACAACATCCGCGCCGCGGACGCCGAGGCGATCCAGAGGGTGGAGGGCATCGGCACCGAGAAGGCCCCGTCGATCGTGGCCGAACTCGCCGAACTCGCCCCGCTCATCGACAAGCTCGTGGCGGCCGGGGTGAACATGACCGAGCCGGGCGCCACACCTCCCGCGCCGGCCGACGAGAACGCCGCCGACGCCGAGGAGGGCCCCGAGGCCGCGGGCGGGCCGCTCGCCGGGATGGCCGTGGTGGTCACGGGCGCGATGACCGGCGTCCTGGAGAAGCTCAGCCGCAACCAGATGAACGAACTCATCGAACGCGCCGGGGGACGCGCCTCCTCCAGCGTGTCCAAGAAGACCTCGCTGGTCGTCGCGGGGGAGAACGCCGGCTCCAAGCGCGCCAAGGCCGAGACCCTGGGCGTCCGGCTGGCCGACCCGGACGAGTTCGCCGCGCTGGTGGCCGACTTCCTCGACTGACCCGGCGTGCCCCGGCCGACGCCCGGCCGACGCCCGGCCCACGGCTGTCGGCGCGCGCACCGGCCGCCCAGCTCACAGCCGAATGATCACGAGGGCCGTGTCGTCGGTGGCGCGGCCGTGGTGGAGCAGGTCGAGCAGGAGGGCGTCGGCGAGGAACTCGGGGGTGGAGCGGCGATGGCGGGTGAGCGCCTCGGCGAGGCGGCCGAGGCTGACGTCGATGTCCTCGTCACGGCGTTCGACCAGACCGTCCGTGTAGAGGACCAGGGTGTCGCCCTCGCTGAAGTCGACGGTGGCCTCGGGGCGAGGGGTGTGCTCGGGACGGGCGCCGAGCGGCGGATCGGTGGCTCCGTCGAGGAAGACGACCGTGCCGTCGCGGCACAGCACCGCGGGCGGCAGATGGCCGGCGCTGCTGTAGGTGATGGTGTGGGTGTCCCAGTCGACGCAGGTCTGCACGGCGGTGGTGTTCTCGGCGCCGTCGACGGAGCGGGCGTACAGGCCGAGCGCGTCCAGTGCCTGGGCGGGACCGTCGGCCACCAGGGACGCGGCGCTCAGCGCGCTGCGGAGCTTGCCCATGACGCAGGCTGCGGCCAGGCCGTGTCCGACCACGTCACCGACGGCGATCCCGATGCGGTCGACGCCGGCCAGGCTGACCAGGTCGTACCAGTCGCCGCACACGTTCAGCGCGTCCGTCGCCGGCTGGTAGCGGACGGCCGCGCGATGGTGTCCGACCGGGTTGGGCGCGGGCAGCATCGCCTTCTGCAGGGCGAGCGCCACCTCCCGTTCGTGGGCGTGCGCCTCGCGCAGGCGATCGTTGACCTCCTGCAGCTCCCGGGCGCGGGTGTAGAGCTCTGCCTCCAGCACCCGGGCCCGGTCGCCCGGGGCGCGCTCGCGGGCACGGATCAGCTCGGTGACCTCCTCCACCTTGTGGATCAGCAGCGCCACCTTGCCGTCGGGGCCGAGGATCGGCGCGTTCACCGGACTCCAGTACCGTTCCTCCCACTCCCCCGGCCGCTCGGCGGACTCCACGTCGAAGCGCTGCAACGCCATCGCGTCCCGCTCGCCGCTCTCCACCACACGGTCCAGGGAGGCCGCCAGATTCCGCATGCCGTCCGCGGACGAGTCCTCGGGGTTGTCGGGGAACACGTCGAAGAGATACCGGCCGACGACCTGCTCGCGGGTGCGCCCCGACATCCGCAGAAACTCCTCGTTCGCGTCCGCGTACACCAGCTCGGGTGTCAGCAGCGCCACCATGCCCGGCAGCGCCTGGAACACCGCCGCGTAGTCGATCGCCGTCTCCGCCATGGTCGCCGCCTCAGCGTCCGTCGCCTGCCTGTGATCTCCACCATAGGAGCACGGGGCCACCCGGGCGCGGTTCTGTCCCAGGAAAACCGCCAGGTCACGCACGGGTGTGCGAAGGAGGACGCAGCGTCGCGGTCGTGGTGGGCGCCGCCGGAGGGGTCAACCGGCGGCGCGCAGGAGGATGTCGCGCAGGGAGCCCATGCCGTACTTGTCCTCGTGGCTGGACAGCTCGGCGACCTCGCGCAGGAGGGGTCCGAGGTCGATGCCCGCGCGCCGGGCGTCCTCGCACAGATCACGCAGGGTGAGGAGTTCGTCGCGGGTGTCGGAGCCCTGGTCGACGGCGGACAGGTGGAGCAGACGCAGTCGGAAGCCCTCGGGGGTCGGCTCCGCGGGCAGGCGCACGCCCCAGCGGAACGCGGTGTGGCGCGCGAGGAGGCCGCGCAGGGAGGCACGCAGCTCGTCGTCGCCGTCCGCGTAGGCGGTGAGCAGGGACCGCAGGACGACCTGCGCCTCCGTCCGGACCCCCGCCGCGTCCATCGCGTCCGGGCGCTGCCTCGTCTTCTCCGCCCAGTCGGGGTCGCTCAGGTCCACCGGCTCCTCCGCGATCGGCCGCAGGGCGGCGTCGACGCGGGCGACCCGCCTTTCGATCCCGTCCGGCCCCTCCATGCCGTTCCTCCTCCTCGTTCCCCCTCACGCACCGAGACCCGTGGGGACGCGGGCCGCGCGGCCCGCGCTCAGCATGGCTGCCGCCACACCCCCAGCTCCAGCCGTTTGACCATCGACGAGAGTCCGAGGCGACGTGACTCCGCGCAGAAGCTGCTCCGGGGTTCGGTGTACTCCACGTGGAACACGGCCTTGCCTGCTTCGACGAAGGGGGAGAGCCGCGCGCATTCGTCGTACTGGGCGCACTCCTCGTTGACGGCGAAGTCGAAGTCGGCCAGCAGCTCGGGTATCTGGGACAGGTCGTTCTTCAGGCCCACCGCCAGGCCGCGTTCATGGGCGATGTCCGCGATCATGCGGTTGTAGGCCAGCTGGTCCCGCGCGGTGAGCGGGAAGCCGGTGTCGTCGCCGTAGCCCTCCACCAGGTCGGGCTCCACCGCGTCGAAGCCCTTGTCGCGGCACATGTCGAAGCGGCGTTCCATGAGCGGCCGCAGGACGTCCAACTGCCGTATGTCCAGCCAGCGTTCGCCCGCCCAGCCGTTCTCCTCGCCGAGCAGCGAGCGGGGGAAGGCGTCCTTGTCGGGCCGGAAGTCCTCCCAGGCGCCGACGTTGATGTAGCAGATGACCTTGCGGCCGTCCCGGTGCAGCCGGGCCACGTCCTTCGCGGAGTTCTCGAACCCGTCGATGTCGTAGACGGGCACGTCCGGGGAGGGGTCGACCCTTCCGTCCAGCTGCCACTGCCAGGCGAGACCGGGCCGGGGTTTCCAACGCGGCCCCGACGTGGTGCCGGAATCCGGGTCGGGGTCGCCCCCGCAGCCCGCCAGCGTCGAGGCCACGAGGGCGGCCAGCAGCGCCACGTACCCGAACGCCGGTCTCCTGCTCCTCATCGGTCCGTCCCGGTGAGCGCGGGCGTCAACTGGGCCCAGGGGTTGGGTGGTTCGCCGGTCACGGGGCCGCAGACGGCGGCGCCCCGGTCGTGCGCGGTGCGCACGGCGAGCGGTACGAGTGCCTCGGGGACGCCGTAGACGAGGTGGCAGAGCCGCTCGGGCGGGTGGCGGGCGACCCAGGCCGGTCGGCTGAACGCCGACACGTACGTCGACCAGTGGCCCTCGAAGGTGACGGTCAGATCGGCGAGGCGGGCGTACCCCGGAGCCGGGTGGACGCCGGGGTTGAGGACGACGGTGGCGGCGCCGAGCCGGCGGACGGCCCGGACGATCCTGCGGCAGGCGGGCAGGCCGTCCGGGGTGGCCGTCACCTGGTCGAGGAAGCAGCCGTCGGCCGCGTACCACTCCTGGTGACGGCGTACGTCGTCGGCGATCTCGGCGCGGTCGCGCACCCCGTAGTCGGTGTCGACATAGCCGAGCAGCCGGGCCCCGGCCGCGCGCAGCGCCCCGGCCGCCGCGGTGAACGCGGGGTCGGGGACGTCGCCGGGGCCGTTCGCGGGGTTGAGGACGACGGCGTAGGTACGGGGCGCCGCCCTGATCAGGCGGAGCCAGGCGCCCGGGTCCTCGGCCGGGTGGACGTACAGCGGGATCAGCAGACTCACGGCGTACGGACACCCTTCTCGCCGCCCCCGCGTTCCCCGACGCCGTCCCGTTCCCCGACGGTCCTGTGTTCCCCGACGGCCCTGTGTTGCCCGTCGGCTCCGCGTTTCCCGTCGGCTCCGCGTTTCCCGTCGGCTCCGCGTTTCCCGTCGGCTCCGCGTTTCCCGTCGGCTCCGCGTTTCCCGTCGGCTCCGCGTTTCCCGTCGGCTCCGCGTTTCCCGGCGGCTCCGCCGCTCTCCCACAGTGCGGTGAGCGCGTCGTCCAGGCTGTGGGCCGGTCGCCAGCCGAGGGCCGTCTCGGCGGCGGTGATGTCGGAGCACTGCCACGACACGTCCGCCGATCGAACCGACCCGGCCGCGTGAGCCACGCCGGCCGCCCCCGCGCCCAGCCCCGTGCTCCCGCCCGCGCCCGCCGACGCGCTCGGGCCCGTCGCGTTCTCCATGATCCGTCCCCGGAAACCGGCCTTGCCGGCCAAGCACCGCACCACCTCGCGGACCGGGACGGCGCGGCCGCCGGCGATGTTGAGGACGGGTGGCAGCGGGCCGGGGGCCGTGGCCGCGAGGACGACCGCTCGGGTGACGTCGCGGACGTCGACGAAGTCGCGGTACGCGGAGAGGTCGCCGAGGGGGACCACGGCCTCGGGGTCGGGCCCGGCGGTGCGGAACAGGGTGGCGATGCGGCCGGGGAGGCTGGTGGGCGGCGCCCCGGGGCCGACCGGGTTGCCGACCCGCAGGACCACCGCGTCCAGGCCGGACGTGGTGACGGCCACCGTCCCCGCGAGCTTGGTCGCGCCGTAGGGGGCGAGCGGACGGGTGGCCGCCGACTCCGTCACCCGGACGTCCGGGACGCCGGGCCCGTACTCGGCGGCCGAGCCCAG
Organism: Streptomyces gottesmaniae; assembly: GCF_031845845.1. Taxonomy (NCBI): domain Bacteria; kingdom Bacillati; phylum Actinomycetota; class Actinomycetes; order Kitasatosporales; family Streptomycetaceae; genus Streptomyces; species Streptomyces gottesmaniae. Next base: position 223,921 of record NZ_JAVRFJ010000008.1, on the reverse strand, counting down.
CTGCACCAGCCGTGCACCGGGGGCGGCCTCGCGGAGCGCCGCGCACAGGACGGCGGGGCCGCGGGCGTTGACCTCGGCGAGGGTGACGGGGTCGCCGCCGGTCGCGCCCGCGCAGTTGACCACGGTGTTGGGCGCGGCCGACGCCAGGGTCTTCGCCAGTTCCGCGGGGCGGACGGTGGCGAGGTCGACGGCGTGGTCGGCGGTGGGCGCACGGCCGCCGCCGAGGACCAGCGCGCCCGGCAGGGCGCGCAGCCCCTCGACGACATGGGCGCCCAGATATCCGGTGAAACCCAGGACGAGAATGCGCATGGGGTGCTCAGGCTCCCTTGAGCAGAAGCGACTTGCGGGTGGTGAACTCGGCGTTGGCCCGGTCGTAGTCGTCCGGACGGCCTATGTCCAGCCAGTACCCGTCGAAGTCGTAGGCGTGCGGCTGGTTCTGAGCCCTTATCAGGTCCAGGACCAACTCGTCGAAGCCCAGCGGCAGACCGGGGGTGTAACCCTCCAGGGTGGAGCGGGACACGCCGTAGACCCCCATGGAGACGCGGTAGTCCATGCTCGGCTTCTCGGTGAAGGCGACGACCTTGCTGTCGTCGGTGGTCAGCACACCGAAGTCGATGTGGACCTTGCGGGCGTAGGTGGCGATGGTGAGCGGCGCCCCCGACTCCCGGTGCCGGCGCAGGACATCGGCGTAGTCGAGGTCGGTGAGGACGTCGCCGTTCATCACGAGGAAGGACTCGGGCAGCCGGTCGCGCAGGTTGAGCAGCGGGCCCATGGTGCCGAGAGGGCTCTCCTCGAGGGCGTAGTCGACGGTCAGGGCCCACTGGGAGCCGTCGCCGACGTAGGCACGGATGATCTCGCCGAGGTGGCCGATGGCGAGGGTGACGTGGGTGAAGCCGGCCGCGGAGAGCTGGCGCAGCACGATCTCCAGGATGGCGTGCTGGTCGCCGATGGGGACGAGCGGCTTCGGCAGCGCGGTCGTGTAGGGCCGCAGCCGGACGCCCTTGCCTCCCGCCAGGATCACTGCGTGCATGGTGCTCCTCCTTCGTGCTTCGTGGACTGGTGGACTTCGGGGATGCGCGACGACGCACGGGGACGTGCTCCGCCGACGCGGCCCGACGGGAGTCAGATGTTGTAGATGCCGGTCTTGTAGCGGGCGAGGTTCACCGGGTCGCGGAAGAACTCCACGGTGTGCGCGAGGCCTTCCTCCAGGGTGTGGGCGGGCTGCCAGCCGGTGGCGGCGGTCAGCCGGCTCGCGTCGGCGACGAGCCGCATCACCTCGGAGTTCGCGGGCCGGATGCGTGCCTCGTCCTCGCGGACGTCGAGTTCGCTGTCCATGACCTTGCCGATCAGCGCGACGAGGTCGCCGATGGAGATCTCGCCCCCGGTGCCGGCGTTGAAGGTGCGCCCCACGACCTGTTCGGCGGGCGCGGTGCCGACGGTCAGGAACGCCTGCGCGGTGTCCTTGACGAAGGTGAAGTCCCGGGTGGGACGCAGATCGCCGAGAGTGATGGTGCGCTCCCCCGCCGCGACCTGGCCGATCACCGTGGGGATCACCGCGCGCATCGACTGGCGGGGCCCGAAGGTGTTGAACGGCCGCAGGGTCACGACGGGGGTGTCGAAGCTCGCGTGGTAGCTGTCGGCGAGCCGGTCGCCGCCGGCCTTCGAGGCGGCGTACGGCGACTGGGTGTTGATGGGGTGGTCCTCGGTGATCGGCACGGTCCGCGCGGTGCCGTAGGTCTCGCTGGTGGAGGTGTGGACCAGGCGGGGTGTGCCGAGGGCCCGGACGGCCTCCAGGACGTTGAGGGTGCCGGTGACGTTGGTGTCGACGTAGCTGTGCGGTGCCTGGTAGGAGTACGGGATCGCGATGAGGGCGGCCAGGTGGTAGGCGGTGTCGGCGCCGTCGAGGAGGCCGCGGACCGAGCCGGGGTCACGGACGTCGCCGAGGACGATCTCGACCTGGTCGAGGACGTCGGGGTGCAGGGTCTCCAGCCAGCCGTAGGAGGAGAAGGAGTTGTACTGGGCCATGGCCCGGACCCGGTGTCCGGCGGCGACGAGCGCCTCGGTCAGGTGGGAGCCGATGAAACCCTCGGCTCCGGTGACGGCGGCGAGCGGTGCGGAGGTCAACTGGTGTGTCCTTCCGGTCGGTCGGTGGTGTGGGGGGTGGCACGTGGGGGGTGTGCGGTGGTCGGGGTGAACGCGGGGTTCAGGCGTGCGGTGCGGGCCGGCCCAGCAGCCGCAGCGCGCACGCCGACAGACAGAGCGCGGCGACGGCGCAGCCGACGGGCAGCGCGAGGTCGCCCGGTGGCAGGCGCAGCAGGGTGACCGTCCCGGCGCCGCCCGCCGCCGCGAGACAGATCGCGGCCGACGGCCAGGCCGCCCCGAAGGCCTGCAGCAGCAGCGCGGTCCACAGGACGGCGGCGAGCAGCAGCAGCGGGGCGGGGGCGGCGTCGGTGAGCAGGGCCGCGGGCAGCAGCGGCAGCAGGTAGGCGAGCTGGCAGAGGGCGAGGATCCCGGTCGAGCGCAGCAGGAAGCCGGCGGGGGTCGCGACGGCGCGCAGCGCGGCGACGGACAGCCCCCGGTAGCGGTAGAGCAGCCATTCCGCCGGGCCCATGCTCACCGTCAGCACGATCACCGCGTACGGCTCCTGCCGGCCCTCCAGCAGCACCAGCACGCCGGCGGCCAGGCCGAAGAGGCCGTACGGCAGGGACCACCGCAGGCGGGGGCGGCGGGCGTCCGGGACGGCCGGGGCGGCGAGGGTGGCCCGCAGGGTCAGGCCGGTGACGGCGAGGGTGGCGAGCAGGGCGAGGAGGGGCAGTCCGGCGCGCGCCCACGGGCCCGGTTCCCACCAGGGCAGGACGACGGCTCCGGCGATCAACGGGCTGAGCGCGGCGAGGAGTTGGCGTTCCCGGCCGAGGACCAGCAGGACGCCCGCCGCCCCCAGGTACACGGACTGGGCGGCCGCCACCAGGGTCACCGGGCCGCCGTCGGCGGGCAGTGCCGCGATCGCCGTGGCGACGAGCGCCCCGGCGGGCGCGCCGGTCAGGAGCGTACGGCCCGCTTCGCGCGGCCCGGTCGCCATCCGCAGATGGGCGCGGTGGCCGAGGGCCTGGCCCCAGGCCCAGGAGACGAGGCCGGCCACGATGAGGGCCGGGGCGTGGGCGCCGGGGTTCCACAGCGGGGCGGTCAGCAGATAGGCGAGGCCGGGGAGGGCGAAGAGGACGCCTCGCAGCAGGCAGCGCACGGTGTCCGGGCGCCAGGGGTCGGCGGCCGGGGCGGGTTCGGGGAATGTCCTCGGCACCCGTTCGTACAGGGCCGAGGCCAGCGAGAACAGGTTCGGGTGGCCGTAGCGTTCCTTGATGAGGGAGGCGGACAGGCCCTCAGCCTCCAGCAGGGCGGCCACTTCGTAGGGGTGGACGGCCGGGCCGACGCGGTCGGCGAGTTCGGCGGCGAGTTCGTTGACGGCCTCCTCGTCGGGGCCCTGGTGCGGGAGCCGGATGGTGAGGGTCGTGTCGTCGCCGAGGGCCCAGCTGGGGCGGCGGCGCGGGCGGCGCCGGTCGGCCAGCCGGATGGCGAGGGTGTCCTGTTCGACGCCGCCGGGTTCGAGTGACAGGGGGCCGCTCATCCGGCCACCGTGCTGATCGTCGCGGGCACCCTCGCCGGGATCTCGACGGTCGTCGACCGCCTTGCCCGGGTGGGCAGTTCGAGGTAGATGGCGCGGAAGGTGTCGATGGTCTGCCGGAGGGTGAACTGCTCGATCACCCGGAGCCGGGCCGCCTCCCCCATCGCCCGGCGGCGCGCCGGGTCGCCCAGCAGTTCCAGCGCGGCCCGCGCCATCGCCTCCGGGTCGCGCGGCGGTACCACGAGCCCGGTGTCGCCGACGGCCTCGCGCACACCCCCCACATCGGTGGAGACGGTGGCCCGCCCGCACGACATGGCCTCGATGAGGGTGAACGGGAAGCCCTCGCTGATGCTGGAGAGCATCACGACGTTGCCGGCCGCGTAGGCGTCCTTGATGTCGTCGACCCGGCCCTCGAAGGTGACGGCGTCGCCGTGACCCAGTTGCACGGCCAGGGCCTCGCAGCGCTCGCGGTAGGCCTCGCCGCCGCGCGGTGTCCCGCCGAACAACCGCAGCCGTGTGTCCGGGAGTTCGGCCCTGACGAGGGCGAACGCCCGGATGAGGGTCTCCAGGTCCTTGATGGGGTCGACGCGGCCCGCCCAGCTCAGGGTGAGCGTCTCCGGTTCGGGTCCGGCGGGCGGGAACGCGGCGGGGTCGACGCCGTTGTAGACGGTACGGATCGACTCGGGGTCGGCGCCGCCCTGTTCCTCCCAGAGCCGGTTGTAGCGGTTGCCGGGGGTGATGAGGGCGGCCCGGCGGTAGGTCTCCTCGGCGAGGAGGCGGAAGAAGCCGAGGACGACCGCCTTGACGGGCCAGCGGTAGGGGGCGGTGCGGTAGCCGAGGTAGCGCTCGCGCAGATAGACGCCGTGTTCGGTGAGCAGCAGGGGGACACCGTGCCGTTCGAGGGCGGCGAGGCCCGGGAGGACGGCGACGCCCCCGCTGACCGCGTGCGCGACACCGGTCTCGGGCGAGGGCGCGGCGAGCGGGCGCAGGGCGTGTTCGAGCAGGGAGGTCGCGGTGAGCGCGTCGTGCAGGGTGGGCCGGGCCTCGCGGACGGCGAGGCCGGGGCGGTTCCAGACGGCGGCCAGTTGCGCGATCGCCCGGTCCGAGCGCAGGAAGGGGCTGAGGGTGCCGTCCGCCGCGGCCCGGGCCAGCTCGTACAGGGCGGGCGCGAAGCCGTCCTCGGCCCCCGGGTCGAGCAGGGCGGTGAGGAACCGTTCGTAGGCGGTGGCGAGTCGGTGACGGGCGCGGCCCCGGGGCGCGCGGCCCTCGGGCGGGTCGCCCCACATGGGGACGGACAGCACACGGCGGACGTGGGCGGGCACGTCCCAGGCGAGGGGTTCGCGTCCGGTGCCGGTGACGGCGATGACGTCGAAGTCGAGGTCCGGCATCCCCTGGACGAGCTGGTCGCACCAGACGCTGACGCCGCCGTGGCTGTGGGGATAGGTGCCTTCGGTGAGGAGGGTGACGCGCGTCGCGCCGAGTCGGCGCGCGTCGTGGGGAACGGGCATCGGTGTGCTCCACTGCCGTGGTGTGGGGTGGTGCCCTGCCGGTCCCGGCCGCGGGTGACGCGTCCGGGACGGCTCGATGGGCGGGTGCCGCGGGTCAGTCGTCCGCGGAGTCAGTCGTCCGCGGGTCAGTCATCCGCGGTGTCGGTGTCCGCGGTGTACGGCACTCTCTCGCTCACGCCCGCGGGGACACGGGTGTCCGGCGCCGGATCCGTGGCCTCGACGGGCTCGTCGGCGGCGGCGGCCGAGGGGCCGGCGGCCGTGGGGAGGGCGAGGGCGAGGGGGGCGCCCGTGGAGGGTGTCCAGCCGGAGACCGCGCCCGCGTAGGCGTCGCCGAAGGCGGCGCCGGCCAGGGTGGTGCCGGTGGGCGCGGTGACGGTGACCGCCAGGCCGTCCGGTGCCTCGACGGTGACGGTGTCGCCGATGCGGTGGGCGGTGACCTCGCCGGCCTGGACGGCGGCCCGCCACAGGGCCCTGCGGCGGAGTTCGGCTCCGATGTCCTTCATCCGCAGGTTGACCACGGGGGTGTTCTCGGCGAACAGGGCCGCGTAGCCGTCCAGCACGCCGTCGAGCACCGGGTAGGCGATGCGGTCCTCGGCCAGGTTCGACTGGTGGATGAAGTGCGGCTTGGGGTCGCCCGCGAGGACGTGGCCGAGGGCGATCCGCTTCTCCAGCGGCACGATGACGTCCTCGTACCCGGTGGCCGTGTCGAGCGGTGCCGTGAGGCAGGTGGTGGTGGCGGGGTTGTCCTCGCAGATGCCGCTGCCGCCCTGGGCGCGGCTGGTGTAGATCCAGTTGTACTCGTCGACCTGTTCGGCCGCCCGGCCCGCGTTGTAGAAGACGTTCATCGGGTGGCGGGGCACGGTCGTGGCGGGGCCGACCTGACGCTGGGTGGGCTCGCGGGAGTTGTCGGAGCCGAGCCAGGTGATGTCGTTGTCGTCGAGGGCGAGCGCCAGGTTGGGGTTGTCCTCGGGCTGTTGCGGCAGCACCTTCATGCCGGAGTGTTCACCGGTGACCAACTCGCCGTCCTCCAGCGGCAGTCCGGCCGTCCGGCCCCAGACGCGGTTGGTGGCGATCTCGTCGGAGATGTCGTTGCGGCTCACCCACCGGGTGGAGCCGTCGGCGTCGGTCGCGCATCTCCAGGGGACCACGCCGGTGTCCTGGACACAGCCGAGGAAGGGGTGCGAGTAGGTGTGGTTGATCCAGCGGAAGCGGTCGCGCTCCGCGATGAACCTGTCGGTGAGGGCGTCCTCGCCGTTGTTGTCCTGGCGGTGGTCGACGCTGCCGGCGCCGTTGTAGGCGAGGTCGAGGGTGAAGCCCTTGTCGGTCTGCCAGGCGGTGGCGTGGTCGACGTCGGCCGGGGTCATGCGGATGGGGTCGGGCTCGACGTTCGGGTCGGCGCAGTCGACGTCGCCCGGGGTGCAGTTGAGCTCGGTGTTCCAGCGGTCGTCGGCGGCGAACACGTCGTCGACGTGCACGGCGAAGTAGTTCCGCGAGGCACCCAGGTGTACCCCGCCGGTCATCCAGGCGACGATGCCGCGGGCCAACAGCCGGAACTGCTGCTGGTAGCGGTTGTAGACGAAGGTGACGACGAGTTCACGCCGTCCGTCGTGCCGGTACTCGCCGACCAGTGTGCCGCGCGTGGACCCGCCGGGGACGGCCGCGTCGACGTAGGGGGTGAAGTCGGCTCCCGCGACGGGCCTCGACAGGTAGGCGTAACTCTCGCCGATGGCGGGGTCGTTGTCCTCGAAGGGCACCGCGCCGTCGAGGTACCCGAAGGGGCCCGCCCTGCCGGCGTCGGTCACCCGGGCCTCGGCGCCGTCGAGGCTGCCGGAGTAGCCGCCGTACACCGGGTACTGCAAACCGGCTTCTGGACGCGCGTAGGTGTAGGCGTCGACCTGGGGGATCGCGTACGTCCGCTCGTACTCCGCGAGCGCCGTCATCTCGGCTGAGCCGGCCGGGAACGGGTTGTCGTTGGGCAGCACGACCGCCTGGTACTTGGCGCGCGGGCGGCCGTCGACGGTGTCCGCGAGGAAACCCGCGTCGATCACGGGCCGGTCGGCGCTCGTCAGGTCGATCTCGGTGTACGGCGTTCCGGCGGTGGTGAGTTCGGCGGCTATCGCGTCGGTGGACGGGCCACCGTCGCTGACCACCAGGACCCGCAGATCGACGCGGGGTGTGGTGTCGTCGGCGTGGACCGGTCCGGCCGGCAGGCCGAGCGCGGCGATGAGCGCGCCCACCGTGAGCACGGTGGTGCGTAAAGTCCGCTTCATGCGGTGAAGTCCCCTCCCCGGGCAGGGGTGAGCACGCCTCTCCTGGAGCGGACGCACCCCCTTGCGCGACGCCGGCGTTCCCCCTCAGAACCCAGTCGTCGACGCATCCGTCGCGTCACATAGTGGTGTCTGTGTGTGGCTTTCGTGGTCATGCTGCGAAACATGACGGAAAAGCGCAGGTGTCCAACTGAGCGGACAAGGAACCGAATTGAACGTTTTCTCATCCACCCGGAACGGGGCCTACGACGACCACGAGGGCCCGGCGCGCTGGTCCGGGCCCCGCGGGACGTGTCGGCGGACCGTTCGGGCCCGCCCGGCCGTTCGCCAGTGGTTCAGACCATGACGGAAGCCTGATCGCAGATCATTTCAGGTCACTCCCGTCACGACCGCCTTGGCCGACGGACCGTCAGGCGCAGAGCACCCGCGTCTCGGGCGTGAACACCGGTCCGCCGCTGACGTTGGTGCTGTCGCTGAACTCGGCGTAGTAGTACGAGTAGAAGCCGATGTTCCCGTTGCAGCCGGAGTCACCGGCGACCTGGAGCGTCAGCGTGACGGTACGGCTCTGGCCGGGCGGGACCGTGGCGCCGTAGTTGGTGCCGAGGTTGGCGGGGCCGGTCCCGGAGCAGGGGGTGGCGCCGGCGGCCGTGGCGAGGCTGCAGCCGGTGAAGGAGTACTTCAGGTCGGGGCGCTGGGTGGTCAGCCAGGTGGGCTCGATGGTCTGGTAGATGAACCAGACGTCGTACGTGTGGTTGTTCGTGATCGTCATCGACAGGTTGACCGTGCCACCGGGCGTCGTGGTGGCGCTGTCGGTGGCGAACGTCAGTTCCGCGGGTGCCGCGGCGGCCGCGCTCGCGCCGGGGGCCGTGCCGAACACGGCGAGGGCGAGGGCCAGGACGGCACCGAGGCCGAAGCGTCTCATCAGTGGTGATCGCATGGGCCGGGAGGCTAGGCATCCGGCGGGCGCACCGTCTGCCCCGACGGGCGGCGAGCGACCGCCCCACGGCCGGAAGTGGGCGCCGGGTGAAGGAGAGGCGGTGGATCCGTGACGGCCCCCCGGAGGCCGGTATCAGCGCACGGTAACCGTTGTGTGACAGGGGGTGCGGACGGGGTCGGTGACACTCGTTCGGGGCGTGGTGCGGACGGGACGGCATTGGCGCGTATCGCACCTCACGGGCCGCTTCCCCGCCGCCACCTGGTGTGCGGGATCTCGGCCATCCGCCGATTTCCGGCCCCGCTCCCGGCCCCCGCGGTCGCGGGGCCGGAAGTCGTCCGTGGAAACCGCCGCCCCGTTGATGAGTCGGAGCATCGCCTGTTCCATGGCCGTGCCCGGCGGTCGACCACCGCCGGTTTCCGATTGTTGGGGGAATGGGGGCACCGTGGGCCGGTCCGGAGCGAGTGCGGAAAGACGGTCGGGGTCATCGGGAGCACGTCGATACGGCAGATCCGGTGCGGCGGCGCTGATCGGCGTCGCCGCACTCGTCGTGTCGGCGATGCCCGCCGACGCGGCGACGAGGGGTACGGCACCGCCACCGAGCCCGGGAGAGTTGATACCGGGTCAGCGGACGGCGACACCCGCGCTGGTGGAAGGCCTGCGCGAACAGGCCCCCGACACCCCGAACGCGGTGGACGCGGCACGCGCCCATCTCGCAGAACAGCGGGACCGCTACCGGATCGCGCATCCTCGGCGCGACCTGGAACCGGCGGGGACCCTCACGACGGACGACGGGCACGAGACCGTACGGCTGCGGCAGGAGCACCGGGGCGTGCCGGTGCTGGGCGGCCAGTACGTCGTACGCATGGAGAAGCGGGACGGCGAACGGGTCGTCACCGGCACGTCCGGCAAGTACTTCACGGGTCTGCGGGCCGACACCACCGCCACCGAGGTGGACGACGCGCTCGCCGTCGAACGGGCCGTCGACGCCGTGCTGTCCGACCTGCGCACGCGGGACTTCACCGCGTACGCGGAGGGCGGTGAGGAGAGCGGCGTGGAGGACGCGCATCCGCTCACCGGCACGTCGAACGGCCTGGTCGTCCTGCCCTCCGGCACCGGTGTGCTCACCCGGCACGTCACCGTCCGGGGCGCGAACCCGGTGGGCGGTGAGCCGGTGCTGCGCGAGGTGTACGTCGACGCCGACGCCGGGTATCCGGTCCTGCAGTACAGCGGGATCAAGACGTTCGGCGCGCCCGGGGCGACCACCGGGGTGAACGCGGACGAGCGCGTCGACGCGCCCGACCGGATCGCCGGGCGGGCCGCGGCGGGCTCCGGCGTCAAGCTGGACGGCCGGGCCGTGGGCCTGGAGGTCACCCTCGACGAGATCCGCGGCGCGCACGTCCTGCGCGACACGTCCCGGGCCGACGAGGAGACCGGGCGTCCCGTCCTGTCGACCTGGGACGCGCGCGGCAGGCAGGTCACCGACGTGGCCGGCGTATGGCCCGAGGACCTGCGGGAGTTCGCCTCGCCCACCCCGGACTTCGCGGCGGAGGCGACCGAGGCGGGCGCGGTGGACGCGCACTGGGCCGCCGGGCAGGTCTACGACTGGTTCAAGGGCAGGCAGGGCCGCGACAGCCTCGACGGGCGCGGTATGTCGGTCGACTCCCTCGTGGGAGTGACGAACTACGGGCAGCCGTACGTCAACGCCTTCTGGGACGGCACGAAGATGGTGTACGGCACCGGCGACGCCGAGTACCGTCCGCTCTCCGCCGGGCTGGACGTCGTCGGGCACGAGATGACCCACGGCGTCATCGACCACTCCGCCGACCTCGTCTACGCGGGCCAGTCCGGTGCCCTGAACGAGGCGATCGCGGACTACTTCGGCAACGCCATCGAGACGGACGTGTACGGCCTTCCCCTGGACGACCCGGACGCCGGGCTCCTGGGCGAGCGGCTGTGCCGCACCAGGACACCCGCCGCGTGCGCGTTGCGCGACCTGAACGACGGGCGGACCACGGCCACGTCCTTCCTCGGCGTGGGGTTCGGCACGGACAGCGGCGGCGTCCACCTCAACTCCACGATCTTCTCCGGGGCGTTGTGGGACATCCGCGAGGACCTCGGCGCCGCGCTCACCGACGAGATCGTGTACAAGGCGCTCACCGAGTACCTCACCCCGCTCGACGGTTTCACCCAGGGCCGGGACGCGGTGCTCGCCGCCGCCGGGGCCCTCGGAGTGGAGGGCCAGGACCTGAACGCCGTGCGGCGGGCGTTCAACGCCCATGGCATCGTGGCCGACTGGGAGCTCGCCCTGGGCGTCGACTCCGACCCGCTGCTGGAACGCGTCAACACCACCGACTCCCGCCTGGGCGCGGGGGGCGACTGGTGGGTGGCCTCGTCCTCGAACGAAGCGGGCACCGAGGCGTACTCGGTGTGGGCCGGGCGCACCGACGGCTCCGGACGGCTGAAGCTGATGAGCCCCAACGACGGCCGCTACCACGTCGATCCGGCGACCGACGGGAAGACGGTGGTCTGGGCGGCGTACGGCTCCGGTCCCGTGGAGGTCCTCGCACGGCCGATCGCGGGCGGTCCCGTCCGGAAGCTGTGGTCCGGCCGAGGCGTGGGCTCCTCGATCGCCGTCGAGGGCGACACCGTGGCCTTCGAGCACCACAACCACGGCGGGCGCCGGGGCGTGACGTATCTGAGCCTGAAGGACCCGGCGGGCAAGGTCTCCGTCGGCGGCGGCACGTACCGCCGGGCGTCCTTCCCGTCGCTGAGCGACGGACGGGTCGTCTACCAGGACTACCGGCGAGTGCGGGCGTCGTACGAGTACTCCACGCGGACCATCGACGTCGCGACCGGTGAGGACACGCTGCTGCACCGCTCGGAGTCGACCACGAGTCTCGGCCCGACCGCCGTGAACGGCCGGTACGCGTACTGGCTCGCCAACGAGGTCCGGGACGACGGCAGGACGCTGCTGAGGCGTTCCGCGCTGGACGGTTCGGGCGTGGTGGACCTGAGCCCGGAGAGCGGCCCGAACTCCCTGAACGTCTTCGACGTGACGGCGTCCGAGGACACGGTCACCGCGGGGGCCCGCACGGGCGACCCCGCGATCCGCAACGAGTCCCTGGCCAAACTCTGGCAGTTCGACGGCGACACGGGCCGGCGCGCCCGCGTCTCCTGCAACCGTGGCGAGCAGCTGTCCGCGGCGGCGGCCACCGGCACCCGGGTGATCTGGCTCGACTCCACCACCGGCATCAGCCATGTGGTGACCCGCGCCCGCCCGGCCGGAAGGTGCGAGGCCGCGCCGCGGTCGGCCGGGGCGGTGCTGCCTTAGGGTCCGGGCGGACGGAGGCGGCGCCGACCGGCCGGTGACCGGGGCGGGTCACTGCGCAGGGTGAGCGCGAGGGCCGCGCGGCGCCGCCTACGACGACTGGCCGGTAATACGTACTCCGGTTACGTAGGTCTACGGATGCGTCGCCCCTGTCCGCTTCGATTGGCTTGCCGGACGCCGGAGGGATCGTTCCGCGTGTCCGCTTCACCGTCGGGACGTCCCGACGTGCTGGAGGGGGCTCCGGGGGGAGGCGCCGGACCGGTTGTCAGTGGCTGCCGCTAGCGTTCCGCACATGGTCGCACGTGGGCCGGGATTCCCCGGCTGAACTGTGCTTTCTTCCTGTGGGATTGACGCTAGGGGCTGGGGTACGTGGGTTGGCTGTCGGCGGGCGACGGGTACGAAGTCGCTCTTGTGGAGGGGCGGGTGGCTGCGCGAGCCACCTCGGGCCGTGCGGCGGGACGGCAGTTGAAGTCGCTGCCCAAGGCGCTGAAGGACCACCCCGAGGTGGACCGGCTGCGCCGGTTCGCCGAATGGCTGGATCGGCACGCGACGGCGTGCGTCGAACAGGTGGACGCCTGGATGGTGTCGTCACTGCCCGTACCCACCGGTCTGCTGGCCCGGGTGTGGCCGGACGAGGCGTGGCAGGCCGCGCTGCGCGATGTCGCGGTGGTCGGCGACGACCCGGACGAGGTCGGCTTCCTGCGGGGCGCCACCGACGCCGGCGAGCTGCGGGTGGTGAACCTGGACGGTGAGACGGTCCGCCTCTCCCCGCGCACGGTGACCCTGCCGCACCCGGTCCTGCTGCCGGACCTCGACGACATCCGGGAGTTCGCGGCGGAGCTCGGCATCGTCCAGCGCGTCGAGCAGATACACCGGGCCACCTGGCGACGACCGGACGACCTGGCCGCCAAGGCGACCCAGGTGCGGGAGTTCACCGGCGGCCGGTACCGCTCCCGCTTCGCCCTCGCCGCGCGCGCAACCTCCCTGGGATACCGCGTCTCCGGGGGCTACGCCACCGCCCGGGTCCGGGACGGCGAGCGCACCGTGGAGGCCTCCGTGTGGATCGGGGAGCCGTACTGGGACGAAGAGGTGGAGACCGGCGGTCTCACCTGGCAGGACCAGGACGGCCACGCCCTGCCGCTCGGCGAGGTGGGCCCGGTGGCCTGGTCGGAGGGAATGCGGATGGCCGCGGCGCTGCACGCCGGGCGCGTGATCGAGGAGGGCAAGGACGCATGAGCGGGGGGACGCAGGTGTCGTACGAGGACGTGCTGGCTGCGGGCGGGGTGCTGCCGCCGGACACCGAGGGGGCCGGGGAGCGGGCGGTGCCGCTGACCGCGCGGACGTACCGTCACCCGGGCCTGGAGGACCGGGTGGTGGTGCGGCTGGTCGCCGGGGAGCTGGGGGCGGCGGAGGATCTGGCCGCCGGGTTCCTCGGCCTGGAGCGGGACGCGGAGCCGGCCGTCGTGGGGCTCGGGCTGCGGCAGTCGCTGGGCTTCCCCGAGTGGGTGCTGGTGCACCATCCGGCGGACGGGCACCACGCGCTGGGCATCGTGCCGGACCTGGAGCGTGCCGCACGGCAGGCGAAGTCCAAGCCCAAGCTGGCCATGGACGCCTATCTGGAAATCGGCGAGCGGCTGGCGGCGTCGGTGCCGCACTTCCTGCCGACCTTCTTCGAGCAGGCCGGCCGGGTGTTCCTCGCGGAGGAGAACGCCACGTACGCGGCCCAGTTGTTCACCCGCGCCCGCAAGGCCGAGGCGGAGCACGGGCTGGTCGTCGAGGAGGAGCGGCTCGACGCCGTGTTCCTGGAGTTCGCGCTGGCCGGCGCGCTCCCGGTGAAGGTGCTGTCGGCGTACGCGAAGGAGCTGGCCGCGCGGGTCCCGGCCGAGGAGGCGCTGCGGCGTTTCACCAAGCTGTGCCTGCGCCGCACGGCGGGCGGTCTGCCGCCTTCGGCGCAGATGGCGAACGACCTGCGTCGGCTGGCCCGGGCCGCCGGCCACGACGCGGACCTGACCGAACAGGAGTATCTGGCCGAACTGCTGGTCCTGCCGTCCACGGCGCGCGCGGCGGCGGGCTGGTGGAAGGGCCACCGTACGGCGCTGGTGGCGCTGGCGGCGCGGGAGCCCAAGGTGCGGGGCATCCTGCTGGACACGCTGCCCTCGTCCCACGACGACGAGATGCCCGCGATGTGGCTGGACATGCTGGAGGCCTCCGGCGCCACGGCCGGGCTGTGGGACGGCTCCCTGCCCGACGAGCAGCGTCCGCACGACGGCACGGCGGGCTGGCTGGAGCGGTTCCTGACCTACCGGGAGCGGGCCCGGTCCTGGCGCGGCTCCACCCGGATGCTCGAGCTGTACCCGCTGGTCGAGCGGGCGGCGGACCGCCTGCGCGCCGAACTCACCACCACCGGACGTGAGGTGCGGGTCACGCACGACATCGATCTGATGGATCTGCTGCTGTCCCTGGACGTGCCCGTGGCCGCCCCGGCGAAGGACGGGTCGCTGCCGCTGGAGCAGTGGGCCCCGGGCGAAGGGCACCGCGAGCTGCTGTCGCTGGCCGCCGACCCCCGGTTCCACGAGGGCTTCCGGCGGGGCGCGGACCGCTTCGGCGACGACGACGCGGGGCGACGCGCCATCCGGGTGCTGGCCGCGTCGCCGGGCGGGCGACCGCTGCTGACCGAGTGGGTGCGCGAGGTCGTCCGGCGGTTCGCCGCCGTGGGTCTGCCCCGGCTGCCCGACGCGCTCACCCGGCTGAAGTGGCTGCCCGCCGAGGCGCTGGCGCTCGCCGAGGACGAGGTGCGCGCCGCCGTCTCCACCGACCTGGCGCCGGTGCTGTCACGCACCCTGCGCGCCGGCCTCTTCGACGAACTCGGCTGGCCCGCCTGGGAGGACGCGACCGCCACGCTCGTCCCGAAGGACGACGTCGAGGACATCATCGTCGCCGACGCCTGGCCGCACCTCGTCGTGGCGGGCGCCGCCCAGGCCCGGGTGATCGGCGCGGAGGGCACACTCCTCACGCACGACCTGCGCATCCCCGCGGACGACAAGTGGGGCGACCCGGGCTTCCACCACGTGGACGGCGAGCTGCTCGTCTACTGGCGGTCCCGGGGCAACGGCCTGCGCGGCTACTGGCACACCCGGGCCGACAGCCCCCAGCCCATGGAGGGGCCGGGCGGCACCCGGGGCACCGAGATGGACTGGTACAAGGCCGACCTGAAGACCACCCTGCCCCTGCCGGGCGGCGGCCGGACCACCGGCGCGGGTGTGCTGCACGCCGGGGACACCACGATCCCCGACGAGCGGTGGCTGGTGTTCGACGGCGCCTCGTACTGGGTCTGGCACGCGGAGGGCGAGCGGGACACGCACGGGTTCCACGAGTACGACCCGGCGACGGACCGGCGCGGCCGCATGAGCATGCCCGCCTTCCTCGCCGACGCGCTGCGCGACGCCCCCGAGGGCAGCGTCTACGACAGCGGCTGGCTCGGCCCCTCCCCGACCGTCGGCCACGCACCGGCCTCGGCCCCCGTGGACGGCGTGGTCGGCATCCGCACGGTCCAGCTGCCCGACGGCTCGTGGCGCACCCAGGACCTCGCCGGACACACCGTCACCCTGCCCCGCGAGAGGGGCAGGCCGTCCGCGCTCGTCGTGTTCCCGGGCGACGACCGGGCCCGCGCCGTCGTCCGCAACGGCTGGCAGCTGGAGATCGTCGACCACGACGGCGTGGTCACCTCGGTCGCGAAGACGGACCGCACCCCGGGCGTCTACGGCGAGGGCACGCTGCTGCTGCCTCCGGTGCAGTTCTGGGAGTGCATGACAGCCCGCGACCCGGAGGGCTCCGCCGCGCTGCGCCGTATCGACGCGGCCACGTCGACGGCCCTGCTGGCCGCCGCCGCCCACAAGGACAAGGACGCGCTGCCCGACGCGATCCGCGCGCTGCTGCCGGTCACGCACGACGCCCTCGTCGCGGGCATCGCCGGAGTCGTACGCCACGCCGCCGGCCAGCAGGCCGTCCTCGACGCGGCGGCGGCCCGGCTCACCCGGGCGCTCGACGAGGGAGTGGACGAGCTGGAGGGGCCCGCGGGCCCCGCCGACACCGTCCTCCAAGGCGCGCTGAGCGGCCTCGGCGAGCCGACGCGCCACTGGTGGAACCGCGACGAGGAGGCCGACACCGTCTTCCGTTCGCTGCGCGTGATGAGCAGGGCCGCCGGGCTTCTCCCCGCCACCGCCGCCCCGAAGGGAGCGGCCGTACGCCTCCACCTCGACGGGACCGAACTGCCGAGCGGGCAGCCGGAGTTGTGGTCACTGGCCGACCGCATCAGCGCCATCGCCTTCCGCGCCGCGGCCGCCACCACCTCGGAGGAGCACCGGGAGGCGCTGCGCACCCTGCTCGACCGGTTCGCGGCACTGGGACTGGGGGTCGGTGCCCATGCCGAGCGGTGGCGCGGGGTGATCGTGAGCCTCAAGGCCGACCAACTGCGCACAGCGTCGGGCGAGTGGCGCGCCGGCTCGTGGAACGGTCTGCTGCCGCTGGGCGAGGACGCCTTCCTCGCGATCGTGGGACGCCTTTCCCTTGACGACGACGGCGCCGTCTTCACCGGGTTCTTCCACGACCCGACGGGACGCTTCGAGACACCGGAGCCGTACACCCTCCGCGAGTCCTGCCCGGTGAGCGGGGCCGGCGAGGCGGCCCGGCTGGGCGCGCTCCTCGCGGAGCTGGCGGCGCGTGGCCCGGCCCCGTGGTTCCCGGAGGCCGCCGAGGAGTTCGCGCGTCGCACCGGGGTCACCGACACGATGGCCCGGCTGATCGTCGCCGGACTTCCCCAGGTGGACCTCTACCAGCGTGCGTTCCTGTCCACGGAGGCACGCAACGCCCTCGGTGTGAAGCTGGCACCCGCGGCCGTCGCCAAGGACGAACTGCGCGGCGTCGACGGCGACATCCGCGCCGCGGTGGTGGCCGCGCTGCTCCCGGCCGACCCCGCCCGGCTGTGGACCGAGGGGCCGGACGTGGCCGCCGCGGCCGAGGTCTGGAACAGAAGGGTGGGCAGGCGGACGACCGTCCCCGAGGAACTGTTCGCCGACGCGACCCGCGCGGTCAAGCACTCCCCGTGGGAGCTCCGGGCCGCCCTGCCCGCGCTGCTGCACCCGGCCGGTGAACCCCGGCTCACCCAGGACCTGGAATGGGCCGTCAAGGGCGACCGGGTCCGGCCCGTCGACGACAACGCGGTCGGGTTCACCGCGGACACCCTCGTCGGCTCGGTCGGCCTCGCCGCCTGGCTCGCCCACCGGCTGCCCGCCGGCGACCCGCTGCGGGCCGCGCTGCCCGCCGCGCTCACCGCCGTGCGCGAGCGGCTCGCGCACCCCGGGCTCGTGCTGGACCTCGGGCGGTACATCGGCCTCCCCCAGTTCCGGAAGACCGCGGGCACCCCGACCGAGGTCGGTGAGGGCTTCGAGCGGTACGGCGCCGTCATCCTGGCCACCCACGACGACCAGCCGGCGCCCGGCATCCGGGTCGCACTGCTCGACGAGGCCGGCCAGGACCCGTACCTGCCCGCCCTGCGCGTCGACGACCAGCAGCCCTACGCCGCCGAGGTGGCGCTGCGACTGGCCCGTTCCGCCCAGTACGCCGCGCTGCTGGCCGACCCGGGCGACCCGGTGGCGGGCGAGCGCGGCAAGGACGGCACCTGGTGGCCGCAGGACCCGAGCCGTTCGGTGCCCGAGCTGGTGACCGAGGTGGCGAAGGAGTACGGCCTCGGCGAGGACGCCGCCACGCTCTATCTGATGCTGCTCGCCATGCCCGACCCGACGGACCGGATGACGGCGCGCTGGACGGGGTGGAAGCCGGCCCGGCTCAAGGCGGCCCGTGCCGAACTGGCCGGGGGCGAGCTGGTGGTGGAGGCCACCCGTGCCAGGGCAGGGCGTTCCCTCTTCCTGCCCGGCGCCTGGGTCGACCCCAAGTCACCGCGGCTGCCGCTGGAGCGGTGGAAGCTGCCGCTGTTCGCCGGCCTGATGAGCGACGAGCAGGCCACGCTCGACGTGATCGTGCCGTCCGAACCGGCCGCCGACCTGTACCGCAGGGCCTGGCAGCGGATCCAGGACGGCGACACGCCCCGGTTCGAGGAGCTGAAGGTGCGGCGGGGCCGCCGCCGCTGAGCAGGGGGCGCCCGGCCGCCGGGCGCCCCGGTCTCGCATCACCTGCACGAACGGCGGCCCCGCCTGGTGCCCTGCCGACCTCCCGACGTGCTGACCTCCCGACCCACCGCCCTTCTGACCCTTTGACTTTCTGCCCCTCTGACCTACTGACCTACTGAGCAAGGACGTTCATGACCCCGACCGACACGGCGACGGCCCTTCCGGCCCGGCAGACCCTGCCCGCCGAGGAGCGCCACGCCACCGAACTCGACTTCCTCGCGGCCCATGACGAGGGCCCGCGTCCGCCCGGCTGGCGCCTGACCCCGCGTGCCGTGGTCACCTTCGTCTGCGGCAGCGGCGGCGAGGCACTGAAGCTGCCCAAGCCGCACGAGACGCTGCCGGACAAGCTGGTGATCGCGCCCAAGTTCGTCGGCGAACGCGCCCTGGTCGAGCGGTGCGTGGTCACCCTCGCCGGTGAGCGCGGCCTGCTGCTCGTCGGCGAGCCCGGCACGGCCAAGTCGATGCTCTCCGAGCTGTTGTCGGCCGCCGTGTGCGGCACCAGCGCGCTCACCGTGCAGGGCACCGCCGGCACCACCGAGGACGCCTTCCGCTACGGCTGGAACTACGCCCTGCTGCTCGCCCAGGGCCCGACCCCGCAGGCGCTGGTCGACTCTCCGGTGCTGGGGGCGATGCGCTCCGGCCGGGTGGCACGGGTCGAGGAGATCACCCGCTGTCTGCCCGAGGTGCAGGACGCCCTGGTGTCGATCCTGTCCGACCGCCGGGTGAGCGTGCCCGAGCTGTCCGGCACGGACGACGCCCAGGTCGCGGCCGCGCCCGGGTTCACGGTCATCGCCACGGCCAACCTGCGCGACCGGGGTGTCTCGGAGATGTCGGCCGCTCTCAAGCGCCGCTTCAACTTCGAGACCGTGCACCCCATCGCCGACGTCGACGCCGAGACCGCCCTGGTCCGGCGGCAGGCGGAGGCGGCGGTGCAGCGGGCGGGGGCGGCCTTCGGCGTGGACGACGCGGTGCTCGACGTGCTGGTCACCGTCTTCCGCGATCTGCGTGCCGGGCGTTCCGCCGAGGGCTGGGACGTGGAACGCCCGGGCACGGTGATGTCCACCGCCGAGGCCGTGTCGGTCGCGGCCTCGCTCGGGGTGGCCACCGCGTACCTGCCCGGTGGGGACGTGCTCGACCTCGTCCCCGGGCACCTGCTGGGCGTGGTCCGCAAGGACGACCCGGCCGACCACGCCAGGCTGCTCGGCTACTGGGACGGCCCGGTGCGCCGTCGCGCCGAGGACGGCTCGGCGATGTGGCGCCGCCTCTGGGACCTGCGGGAGAACCTTCGGTGACGACCACTCAGGAACCGCGGGAGGCCGTCACCGCCCTCGCCGACTCGGCGGCGCCGTACCTGCTGGGGGTACGGCACCACAGCCCGGCCCTCGCCGCGGCCGTACCCTCCCTGCTCGACGACTCCGGCGCCGACGTCGTCTGCGTGGAGCTGCCGGCCGACTTCCAGCACTGGCTTCCCCACCTCTCCGCCCCGGGCACACTCGCGCCGGTCGCCCTGGCCGGGGCGGGTGAGGGCGGCCGCCTCGGCTTCTACCCGTTCGCCGACTTCTCCCCCGAACTCGCCGCCCTCCGCTGGGCTCGGGAGCGGGGGAAGGACGTGGTGTGCTGCGACCTGCCGATGTCGCATCCGGCGTGGAGCACGGACCGGGCGGAGGTGACCACGGCCGGGCCCGGCCCGTCCTCGGCCCGTCCGGCGTCGGACCCTAACCGTCCCACGTCGGACCCGGACCGTCCCACGTCACACACGGACCGTTCGACGTCGGACCAGGACGGCCCGAGGGCGGCCCTCGTCTCGCCCACCGACTTCGCGGCGGCGCTCACCGCCGCCGGGACCGGTCGTGACGGTGACGACCTGTGGGACCGGTGCGTGGAGGTGCTCGCTCCCGGCTGTACGCCCGAGGCGATCCGTCGCGCGGCCCTCGGCGTGGGTTGGGCGTTGCGGCGCGACGCCGAATCGGCGGGCGGCGTGCCGTCGGTCGACCTGGCCCGTGAGGCACACATGCGCGACACGATCGTCCGCGCCGCGGCGGGCGGGCGCCGCGTCGCGGCCGTGATCGGCGCGTTCCACGCCCCGGCACTCACGGACACGGCCACCGGGGAGGCGGACCCGGCCGGCGCCAAGGAGGGAGCGGCCGGAACCGTCGGCACGCAGACGGCCGGGACGGCCGGAACGAACGGGACGGACGGAGCGATGTCGGCGTCGGGGGCGGGCGGCACCGCGGCCGGGGCCCGGGGAGCGGGCCTCGTCGGGGAGCACCCGCCGGTCGTCACCTCGCTCGTCCCGTACGCCTTCGACCTGCTGGACTCCCGCTCCGGGTATCCGGCGGGCATCCGCGACCCGCGCTGGCAGCAGGCGGTGTTCACGGCCGGGGGCGACCCCGAGCTGCTGCACGGCGCCGCCGCGCGGGCGATCACCGATGTGTGCCGGGAGCTGCGCGCGGCCGGGCACACCGCGGGCACGGGCGAGGCGACCGAGACCCTGCGGATGGCGGGCGACCTGGCCAGTCTCCGGGGTCTCGCCGCCCCCGGCCGGGGCGAGGTCCTGGAGGCGCTGACGACGGTGATGGGCCAGGGCGAGCCGCTCGGGCGGGGCCGCGCTCTCGCCCGGGCGCTCGAAGTGGTGCTGGTCGGCACCGAGCGGGGCCGGATCGCACCGGGCACACCCCGTTCCGGTCTCGGCCCGTCCGTGGAGGCGGAGTTGGCCGAGGTGCGGCTGCCCGGCCCGGAGGACCCCGCCTCGCGCGAACTCCGGCTCGACCCGCTCCGCTCCGCCCTCGACGGCCGCCGCGAGATCCTGCTCCAGCGCCTCGCGGCGTGCGGTGCGGGCTACGGCGAGTCCGCGGAGGTGGCCGGCACGGGCGACGGCACGGCGCTCACCACGCGGTGGCGGGTGTCGTGGACCCCGGCGGTTCCCGTCCGGCTCGACCTGGCCGGGATCCGGGGTGTGACCGCGGCCCTGGCAGCCGAGGGCACCCTGCGGGAGACCTTCCGCCGGGAGTCGGCGGACGGGGGGCCCACCTGTGCCCTGGTCCTCGCCGGGCTCCGGGCGGCGGCCCGCTGCGACCTGCCCGCGCTGGTCGCCGACCGGCTGGCGGACGCCGCCGCGGTGCTCCCGGCCGCGGCCACCCTGCCGGAACTGCTCGAAGCGCTCGACCTGTTGGAGGCGCTGCGCCGGGGCCATCTGCCCGGCACCACACCCGAGGGCAGGTCGTCGGCGGCCGATCTGGCCGTCGATCTCCTGGAGGCGGCGGTCCGCGCGCTGCCCGGTCTCGCGGGCAGCGACCAGCCGGAGGACGCGGCCGCGCTCGTCGCGCTCGCCTCCCGGGCCGGTGAGCACCGCCTCGGTCTGCGGATGGACGACGCCCTGGGCACGCTGGCGCGCACCGGTTCCCCGCTGATACAAGGGGCTGCCCTCGCCGCCCGGGTCCTGCTCGACCTCGACGGCGCCGACACCGTCGGGACGCGGGCGGCCGGCTGGATCGACACGGCCACCGGCCCCGACGGCCGCCTCGGGCTCGCCCGTCGGCTCACCGGTCTGCTCAGCGGCGCGGCCCCGCTGCTCCAGTCAGCGCCGACCGCGCTGGACCCGCTGCTCGACCGCGTCGACACACTCACGGACCAGGGCTTCCTGGACCGGCTGCCCGCCCTGCGCGGCGGCTTCGACACGCTCACCCCGGCCGGCCGCGACCGTCTGCTCGGCACGGTCACCGAACGCCTCGGCGACCGTCTCGACCTGTCCCTCACCGCCTCACCGGAACTCCTCGCCCTGTGGACGGCGGCGGACGCGGCGGGCCTGACAGCGGTCAACTCCCTCCGGCTGCCCGTCCGTACGACCCCGGCGGGCGCTCCCGAGAGCAGCACGCAGAGCACCGCCGTCACGCAGAGCCCCGCAATCGCGCAGAGCCCCGGTGCCACGGACGGGCCGAAGGCCTTGACCGGCGTCCCGGCCGCCGGGACGGCGACCGCCCCCGCGCCGGCCGGCTCCCCCGCGACCGTCGGGACGCTCCGAGCCCCCACCGACGGTCAGGCGTCCGCCTCGCCCCTCCGCCTCTCGCCCACCGACCGGTGGCGGCTGCTCCTCGGCCGGGAGAGCGAGAAACTGCCGCAGGACGCCCGGCGTTACGCGCACGCGCTGGACGAGTTGTACGGCACCGGCCGGGGCGAGGGCTCCTCGGACCTCGGCCGGGGCGGCCCGGGTCAGGGCGGCGGCCAGGAGGCGTCGTTCCCCACGGCCCGGGAGTGGGGCGAGGAGCTGGACGCGCTGTTCGGCGCCGAGGTCCGTGAGGAAGTGCTGGCACGGGCCGCCGACCGAGGCCGTACGGACGTACTGGCCGAGTTGGACCCCAAGGCCGTCCGCCCTTCGGTCGATCTGCTGACCTCCGTGCTGAACCTCGCCGGAGGAATGCCCGAACAGCGACTGGCCAGGCTGCGCCCGCTGGTACGACGGCTGGTGGACGAGCTGGCCAAGGAACTCGCCACCCGGATGCGCCCCGCGCTCACCGGCCTGGCCACCCCGCGTCCGACCCGCCGCCCCGGTGGCCGGCTCGACCTGCCGCGCACCCTGCGGGCCAACCTGGCGAGCACCCGCCGTACGGCGGACGGCCGGACCGTCGTCGTGCCGGAGCGGCCGGTGTTCAGCACCCGGTCCCGCAAGGAGGCGGACTGGCGGCTGATCCTGGTCGTCGACGTGTCGGGGTCGATGGAGGCCTCCGTCATCTGGTCGGCGCTGACGGCGGCCGTCCTGGGCGGCGTGCCCACGCTGTCGACGCACTTCCTTGCGTTCTCGACCGAGGTGATCGATCTGACCGACCGGGTGGACGACCCGTTGTCGCTGCTGCTCGAGGTCCGGGTCGGCGGCGGCACGCACATCGCGGCGGGGCTCGCACACGCCCGTTCCCTGGTGACCGTGCCCAGCCGGACCCTCGTGGTCGTCGTGAGCGACTTCGAGGAGGGCCACTCGCTGGGCGGGCTCCTGGGCGAGGTCCGGGCCCTCGCGGGTTCCGGGGTGCACCTGATGGGCTGTGCCGCCCTGGACGACACGGGCACCCCCCGCTACTCGGTTCCCGTCGCCCAGCAGCTCGTCGCGGCCGGGATGCCGGTCGCCGCCCTCAGTCCCCTCGCCCTCGCCCGCTGGGTGGGGGACCGCCTCCGCGGAGAGAGCCGATGAACACCGAACTGCCCCCGGCGGCACCCGACGTGGTGGCCGCCGCCGTCGAGAGCCTGACCTCCCGGCTGCGTAAGAAACTGGACGCAGCGGTCGAGACGTACGCGGCCCTGCCCGTCACGGTCGACGGCGACACCCTGCGCGTCCGGTGCGGCGAGGACGCCGAGGTCACGCTGACGCCCGGCCCTTCGGGCGCGGTGACCGACACCGAGGGGGCGATGTGCAGTTGCCTGCTCGCACCCCGCTGTCTGCACCGCGCCGCCGTCCTGAGCGCCTGCCCCGTGGCCGACGCCGAGGCCATGTCAGCGGTCACGGCGGAGCCGGAGCACGAGCCGGCCGGCACGACGGCAGGCCTCCACGGAAGCGCCGGCGAGGCCCCGACCGCCGGGGGCCCGCGAGCAACGGGCGCGACCGGCTCGTCGGCGGGCGGAGGCCCCGTTCCCGCCGGAGCCGACGCGTCCCGCGAGCCCGGCAGGTCCTCCGCGTCCGCCACGCCCGCCGACGGCACGACGTGGGCCGCTGCCGCCACCGCTGCCGACGCGACGGAACCGACCGAGACCGGAACCACCGACGCGACGGGACCGACCGAGACCGGCACCACCGGCAGCGTTGGCAGCGCTGAAGGCACCACCCCAGTCGGCAGGGCCGGAGACCTGGGCGACGGCGGCAAACCCCCCACTCCCGCACAGGTCGCCGCCGCGGCCGGTCTCTGGGCGGCCACCGCGGCGGTGCTCGCCGCCGGGGTCCCGGCGGCGGGAGCGGTGCCGCAGGCGGAGTTGCTGCGGGCCGCGCACACCGCCCGGCTGGCCGGACTGCACCGCGCCGAGGCGGCGGCCCTGCGGGTCGTACGCGGACTGCGCGGGGCGCGGGCCCGGCACGACGGCCACCGGCTGGCCGACCTGGTCGCGAGCGTCCGCGAACTGCTGCTCACCAGCGGCCTGTTGGCGGCGGCGAACCCCGACCCCGCCCTCGTCGGCACGGCGCGGCGCGCCTACCGGCCGGGCGGCGGTCTGCGGGTGCACGGCGTGTGCCGGGAACCGGTGATCTCGGCCACGGGATACGGCGGTGTCGTGACCCATCTCGTCTCCGACGACGGGAACTGGTTCTCGATCGCCGACGTGAAGCCGGGCGGTCCGGCCCGCGCCCGGGGTGCCGCCCGGGCGACGGTCGCCCTCGGCTCCGGGACCCTCGACCACGCCCGCCTCTCCCGTGGCGGACTGCTGATCTCCGGCGCGACGGTCTCGCCGGACGGCCGCCTCGGCTCCGGCAAGGGCGTGCGGGCCACTCCGCTCGCCGGTCTCTCCTGGACGTCGGGCCCGCTCGCCGCCCTGTTCGCACGCCCCTTGGCGGAGGCGGTCGCCGAGCGGCTGACCGGCGGCCCGGGTGCCGACCCCGAGCAGGCGCAGCAGGAGGCGCGCAGGCTGATCGGCTGCGACCTGGTCGTCGTCGGCGCGGCGGGCGACCAGCTGTTCGCCCGCGAGGTGTCCGGCTCCGGGGAGTCGGCCGACGGCGGTCTCCTCGTCCGGCTGACCCCGGCCAACGGCCACCCCGACCTCGCCCACATCGCCAACTTCCGTCAGCTGGCCACCCGTACCGGTCTGCGGATACGGGTGCTCGGCCGCCTCGAACCCGACCGTGCCGCCACACTGCGCCCGCTCGCGATCGGCCCGGTGCCGGGCACCGAGGCGACCCTGCGGCTGCCGGACGAGTGGCAGGGCCACGCCGACCTGGGCTACGACCGCCTCCAGGGCGCGCACTTCCCGCCGTCGGACGACCTGCCCGCGGTCGACGTCCCCGCCGGGGTTCCGGCCGACCCGCTCGCCGAGGCTCCGTTGTGGCGGCTGCGCCGACTGGTCGAGGTCGCCGTCTCCGGGGGGCGCCGCGCGGTCGCCGAGCCGGCTCGCGACGGCGACCGCGACGGAGGGGGCGCGGCCCTGCGGCGCAGTGGGTTCCGGGCGGGTGCCGACCTGGCGACGGCGCTCACCGCGGAGGCGGACCGCCGCTCCCGCGACGTCTTCGGACGCGTCACCGACCCCGACCCGGACCGCTACGCCCGCGCCTGGCTCGCCACCGCGATCTACCTGACCGGCACCGAACGCGCCCTGATCCAGTCCACCTGGCGGCCCCACTGAGGTCTGAGGGACCCACGGGTCCGGGCCCACGGTCTGCCCGCGGGACTCGTCGGTCTGCCCGCGGGACTCGTCGGTCTGCCCGCGGGACCCGTCGGTCCGGCCGCGGTACCCGTCGGTCCGGCGGGCCGGGCGCCGCCCGCCGCGTCAGAACTCCCTGACTCTGACCAGCCCCTTCTCATAGGCGATCACGACTGCCTGGGCACGGTCACGCAGATGGAGCTTGGCGAAGATGCGGGCCACGTGCGACTTCACGGTGGCCTCGCTCAGGGTGAGTTCGGCCGCGAGTTCGGTGTTGGACAGGCCGCGGCCGAGGAGGGTCAGGACCTCCAGTTCGCGCGGGGTCAGGACCTGGAGGTCGGCGGAGAGCGCGGCGGGTCCGGCGGCTTCCGTCGCGAAGCGCTCCACCAGTCGTCGGGTGATCGAGGGGGCCAGCAGCGCGTCGCCGGTGTCGACCAGGCGTACGGCCGCCGCGAGATGCTGGGGGGTGACGTCCTTCAGGAGGAAGCCGCTGGCGCCGATCGACAGAGCCGCGTAGACGTAGCGGTCGAGGTCGAAGGTGGTGAGGATGAGCACCCGGCACTCCGGGTTCGCGGCCAGGACGCGTCGGGTGGCCTCCAGACCGTCCATGTTCGGCATCCGGATGTCCATCAGCACGACGTCCGGTTCCAGTTCGCGGGCCATCGCCACCGCTTCCGCGCCGTCGGCGGCCTCGCCCACCACCTGGATGCCCCGGGCGGTGAGGATCAGCCGGAACCCGGTCCGGATCAGGGTCTGGTCGTCGACCACGAGCACGCGGGGCGCCGCTTCGGCCCCGGCCGGCGTCACGGTCGGTCCAGGGGGATGCGGGCGCGGACCCGGTAGCCACCGCCGAGGCGGCGCCGGGCGTCCAGGTCGCCGCCGTACACCGCGACACGCTCGCGCAGGCCCATCAGCCCGCGCCCGGTGCCGTACGGATGGCGCGGGGCAGGCCGCGCGGGGTGCGTTGGCGAGGGAGTGCCGCCGGTCAGCACGCTGGGGCCGGTGTTCAGCACCTCCACGCGCAGCGCCCGGTCGGTGTACCGCACGGTGACTTCGGCCTTGCCACCGTCACTGTGTCTGAGCGCGTTGGTCAGCGCCTCCTGGACGATCCTGTACGCCGTCACGTCGATGCCCTGCGGCAACGGACAGGGCTCGCCGGAGATCCGTACCTCGACGGGCAGACCGGCGAACGAGATCCGGTCGACCAGCGGCCCCAGCCGGTCGAGTCCGGGCTGGGGCGTCAACTCCGCCGACTCCACCCACTCCGCCCGCTCCACGCACCCCACTCGTTCCACCCGCTCCACCCGCTCCATTCCATGGGTCGGCCCCGTCGGCCCCGTCCGCCTCATCCGCCCCATCGGCCCCGTCCGCCCAGTCGACGCCGTTTCCTCCGTCCGCCGCAGTCCCTCCGCCGGGCCGCCGCCGTGCCGGCCGGTACCTGAGCGGACCACCCGTCCTTCGCCCCTCGCCCCACTGTCGGCCCCAGCCCCAGCCACGTCCGCGTCCACGTCCGGGGCCGCGTCCTCCCGCGCGTCCGGGGCCCCCTCCGGCTCCTCACCGTTCTGCGACGGCGCCAGCAGGCCCAGCAGATGCCGGAGGTCGGTCATCGCGCCGCGGCCCGCGTCCTCGACGGCCAGCAGAGCCGCCGCCGCCTCGTCCGGCATGGTGCCCAGCACCTCCCGGGCCGCTCCCGCCTGGACCACCATGAGGCTGACGTTGTGACTGACGATGTCGTGCAACTCGCGGGCGATACGGTCGCGTTCGGCCGCGATCGCGGCCCGCGCGGCGCTCTCCCGCTCCCGTTCGAGCAACCAGCCGCGCTCCCCCACCGCCTTCTGCCACCGGCGCCGGGTGCGCACCAGAGCCACCGCGAGACCCGCCGCGAGACCCGCCACCATCCCCAGCGCGGCCACCGGCCCGTCCGCCCCCCACTCCCACATGGGGTTCACCTTCGCAGACCGGCCCGCCGCCGCGCATCCGCCCCGGGATGCGCTCCCCTGCATCTCCGGGATGAGGAGCGGGTCATGGTGCCGTCCCGGGAGGGATGTCGAGGCGGCGCCGCTCGCCTAGCGTCCGGTGCATGGTCAACGAGGAGAACGAGAACAGCAGCGCGGAGGCCGTCGTACGACTCGACGGTGTGCGCAAGGAGTACGGGGAGACGACGGCTCTGGACGGGGTGTCGCTGGAGATCCGGGCCGGTGAGGCGGTCGCGGTGATGGGCCCCTCGGGGTGCGGCAAGTCCACGTTGCTGAACATGATCGCCGGTCTGGACCGTCCGACGGGCGGCACGGTGGTGGTGCACGGCGAGAGCGTGGGAGAACTGACCGAGAAGGGGCTCGCCCTGTACCGGCGGCGCCGCATCGGCATGATCTTCCAGTTCTTCAACCTCATCGACGACCTGTCGGCGCTCGACAACGTGGCGCTGGCCGCCCAGTTGACCGGTACCTCGGCCCGGCAGGCCCGTCGTCGCGCGCTGGAGCTGTTCGACGAGCTCGGCATCGCCGGCCGGCGCAACGCGTACCCGGCGGTGCTCAGCGGCGGGGAAAGGCAACGGGTCGCCGTGGCACGGGCGTTGATGAACCGTCCGGCCCTGCTGCTGGCGGACGAGCCGACCGGCGCGCTGGACAGCCGCGCGGGCGAACAGGTGATGGACCTGCTGCTCGACCTCAACCAGATCGGCCAGACGCTGATCATGGTGACGCACGACGAGCGGCTCGCCCGGCGCTGCGCCAGCCGGCTCGTCGAGTTCGCCGACGGCCGCGTGTGCGGCGAACACACCCTGGAGCCGTCCGTATGAGGGCCGTGTGGCGCGCCGCGCGCGCGGCGGTACGGCGGCGCAGGCTCCAGACGTCGGTGATCGCGCTGATCACGCTGACCTCGACGGCGGCGATCGTGGTGGCGCTCGGTCTGGTCGACGCCGCCTCCTCCCCCTTCGACAAGGCCTTCGGCGCGCAGCGCGGGCCCCACGTGGTCGCGGCGTTCGATCCTCAGAAGGTCTCGGACGGTCAACTGAAGCGGGCGGCCCGGCAGTCCGACGTCGCGGCGCTCGCGGGCCCCTTCCGGCAGGCCACCGTCGAGCTGCCGAGGGAGGTCATGAACTACGGCCTCGGCAGCGAACTCACCGTGGTGGGCCGGTCGGACCCCGGGGGTCCGGTGGGCCGGTTGGACCTGTGGGCGGGCCGCTGGGCCACCGGTCCCGGCGAGGTCGTCCTGAACCGGCAGTCGGACTGGACGGCGGACGACCTGGGCAAGGAGCTGCGGCTGCCTTCCGGCCCGACGCTCACCGTCGTCGGCTTCGCCTTCGATCTGAGCCGCACCGCCGACGCCTGGGTCGCTCCCGGGCAGATCGAGGCGCTGCACCCCACGGCCACACAGCTGCTGTTCCGCTTCTCGGACGCCACATCGGAGAGTGAGCTCCGCAGCCGACTCGCGGCGGTGACAGAGCAGTTGCCTACGGGCGCGCTGGCCGGCTCGCGGTCGTACCTCACCCTCAAGGAGCGGATAGGCAGTTCGGCGCGGGCGTACGCGCCCTATCTGATGGCTTTCGGTGTCCTCGGCATCGTCGTGGCTGTGCTCATCGTCGCCCATGTGGTCAGCGGCGCGGTGATCTCCGGTTTCCGGCACATCGGCATCCTCAAGGCGCTCGGATTCACCCCGGGGCAGGTGGTGGCCGTCTACCTCGTGATGATCTCCGTCCCGGCGGTGCTGGGCTGCGTCCTCGGGACGGTGGCCGGCAATCTGGCGGCACGGCCCCTGCTGCGGTTCGCGTTCACGGGCCCGGACGCGGGGGTGTTCCACGACAGTGTCTCGCTCGCCCCCTGGGTCAACGTCCTCGCCCTGGCCGGCATGCCGACCGTGTGCCTGCTCGCCGCGCTCGCGCCCTCGGTGCGCGCCCACCGGCTGCCCGCCGCGCGGGCGATCAGCGCGGGCAGCGCACCGCGCGCCGGCCGTGCGCTCGGTGTCCAGCGCCGACTGGCGGGCAGCCGGCTGCCGCGCTCGGTGAGCCTCGGGCTGGGCCTGCCGTTCGCCCGGCCGGGGCGCAGTGCCCTCACGCTCGCCGCCGTGGCCGTCGGCGTGACCACCGTGACGTTCGCGACCGGGCTCGCCACGACGATGGACCGGTTGGGCACCGCGGGTCGCGACGCCTACCAGGTCACGGTCTACGTGGGGAAGCATCGCGACGGCAAGGAGACCAGGCCGGTCCACGACGACCTCGCTCTGCACGCCCTGCTGCGCTCGCTGCCGGGCGCCCGCGAGGTCACCGCCAGGGCCGACACCGAGGTCCGGCTGGCCGGTTCCACGGAGAAGCTGTGGCTCGAAGCCCGTCGCGGCGACCACCCTCTGATGGGCAGCGTGCTCACCGAGGGGCGGTGGCTGCGGGGCAGTGGTGAGGCGGTGGCGGGATCGGCCTTCCTGCGCAGGCACGGCCTGGACGTCGGCGACCGCTTCCGGATCGAGAAGGGGAATCGCGGCGCGGACGTGGTCGTCGTCGGGGAGTACATGGAGACGAACGCCCGGGTAGTCGTCGCGGACTGGGCGACCATGCAGGCAGTGGCACCGAAGGAGAAGCCCATCGCTTACCACGTCAAGCTCCGCGACGGGGCCGACGCGGGAGCCTACGCCCGCGCCGCCGAAGCGGCCGACGAGGGGCTCAGCCCGTCTCCGACCGGCGCCAACTCCGTCACCCGGACCATCATCGGCTCCGCCACCGCACTCACCCTCCTGCTCGCCGCCGTGGCGTCCCTCGGTGTCTTCAACACCGTCGTCCTCAACACCCACGACCGCCGTCGCGACCTCGGCATGCTGAAGTCCATCGGCATGACACCACGCCAGGTCACGGTGATGACGGTGACCTCGATGACGCTGCTCGGGGCCCTCGGCTCGCTCCTGGGCATCCCGCTCGGCATGGCGGGCCACCAGCTGGTCGTTCCGCGTATGGCGGACGCGGTGGACCTGACGCTGCCGTCGTACATGACGGACGTCTGGCACGCCCCGGCCCTTGCCCTGCTGGCTCTCGCGGGCCTCGCGATCGCCGTCCTGGGCGCGTACGTCCCGGCACGCCGCGCGGCCGGGCTGACGATCGCCCAGGTGCTGCACAACGAATGAGCGCCCGCCCCGAAGCCGGCACCGGCGACTCACCGCGCGCGTGACCAGCAGGAACGTGGCCTTCCACCGCGATCGAGAGATTAGAACAGTCGTCATAGACTCTGGTACCGTCCTCCTATAACGATCGCTATAGGAGGCGGCCATGACCATCATCACCGTGAACACCACACAGGGCCGTCTGGACCTCGAACAGCGCAGGGCGCTGGCCGAGGCACTGACGGACGCGGTCCTCGTGCCCGAGGTCGGCCAGTTCGCCCCGGCCGCACGGGCCGGGTTCCAGGTCCACTTCGTGGAGCGGGCCGCCGACATGATGGCGATGGGCGGGCGCCTGCTGACGGACGCCGAGCCGACGGCCGACGTCATGGTGATCGACGTGACCGTGATGGACGGCGACTGGCGCCAAGAGGTCCGGGCCGAGGTCATCGAGCGGATCCTCGCCGCGATGGCCGAGGCGTGCGGGGTGGCACAGCCCTCGCCCACGTGGTGGGTCACCTTCCGCGTCGTCGACGAGGGCAGCTGGGGCTCCAGCGGTGGAGTGCTGTCGGTCCTCTCCCTGCTCGACAGCGGTGTGTTCACGGAGGAGAAGTCCGCGGCGATCCGCACGGCGCTCGGCGCCCGAAGCCCCCGAGTCGCCCGAAGCGCCTGAAGCGTCAGAGCCGTCGGCCATCAGAACCGTCGGGCCGTCAGAGCCGTCGGGCCTGCGGTCAGCCGGCCGGCAGGGCCCGGCGCAGGATGCCGTCGAGGTCGGCGGAGCCCGGGAGGGTGCCGTAGGCATGCCCCCAGTCGCCGCCGAGCCGGGTCGCGCAGAAGGCGTCGGCGACCGCGGCCGGCGCGTGCCGGACCAGCAGGGAAGCCTGGAGCACGAGGGCCATGAGCTCCACCAGTCGCCGGGCACCGGTCTGGTCGGCCTCGCGCACCGCGTCCTTCAGCCGGGCGGCGGCCGCGTCGAGCCGGGCGTCCGCGCCCCGGGCCAGGGCGAGTTCGGCGAAGAGTGCCTCGGCGGTCTCGGGATCGTGGGTCAACGCCCGCAGTACGTCGAGGGCGTTGACATTGCCCGAGCCCTCCCAGATGGACAACAGCGGCGCCTCGCGGTAGTGACGGGGCATACCCGAGTCCTCGACGTAGCCGTTGCCGCCCAGGCACTCCAGCGCCTCGGCGGCGAAGGCCGGGCCGCGCTTGGTCACCCAGTACTTGCCGACAGCCGTGGCGATCCGACGGAACCGCCGCTCGCCCTCGTCCCCGCGCACCGCGCGGTCGGCGGCGCCGGCCAGCCGCAGGGTGAGCGTCGTGGCCGCCTCGGACTCCAGCGCGAGGTCGGCCAGGACGTTGCGCATCAACGGCTGGTCGAGCAGCCGCGCCCCGAAGGCGCTGCGGTGCCGTGCGTGGTGACCCGCCTCGACGAGCGTCCTGCGCATCAGGGCGGCCGAGCCCATCACGCAGTCGAGTCGCGTGCAGTTGACCATCTCGATGATGGTCTTCACACCCTGCCCCTCGGGACCGACCCGCCAGGCGACGGTGCCGTCGAACTCCGGCTCCGAGGAGGCGTTGGAGCGGTTGCCCAGCTTGTCCTTGAGCCGCTGGATCCGGAAGGAGTTGCGGCTGCCGTCGGGCAGCACACGCGGCACCAGGAAACAGCTCAGCCCGCCCGGCGCCTGGGCCAGCACCAGGAACAGGTCGCACATCGGCGCCGACGTGAACCACTTGTGCCCCCGCAGGGTGTACACACCGGGCTCGGAACTCGGCGTGGCCGTCGTGGTGTTGGCCCGTACGTCGCTGCCGCCCTGCTTCTCGGTCATGCCCATCCCGGCGAGCAGTCCGGGCTTCTCGGTGGGCACCCGCAGGACCGGGTCGTACTCCCGGCCGGTCAGCAGGGGCTCGTACACGGCGGCCAGCTCGGGCTGTCGGCGCAGCGCGGGCACGACGGCGTACGTCATCGAGGTCGGGCAGGTGTGTCCGGCCTCCGTGTGACCCCATACGAGGGCGCCCGCGATGCGCGCGACATGGGCGCCGGGCCGGTCGTCCGCCCAGGCCGCGCCCGCCAGGCCCTCGCGCACGGCGGTCCGCATCAGGTGGTGCCAGGCGGGATGGAAGTCGACCTCGTCGATCCGGTTGCCGTAGCGGTCGTGGGTGCGCAGTTCCGGCTCGTAGCGGTTGGCCTGTCCGGCCCACTCCTGCGCCTCGGCACCACCGGCGACCAGCCCGAGCCGCCGGACGCCCTTCTCGGCCCACTCCGCGCCCTCCCTGCGCAGCCCCTCCCACAGGGCCGCGTCCTCGGAGGCGTCGTACGGGGCGAGGGGCGGGGGCTGGTTGGTGACGTCGTGGGTGGCGGTGGCGGTGGCGTACTGCGGCTGCGGGTGCGCGAGCGTCGGGACCATGCCGCGAGTATTACATTATCCCTACGGCCGCAGCTATGACGTAACAAGATCCGATCCCCCGTACAGTACGGAGCCATGGAGACGAACGTGTCGGGGCGGCCCTCCGACCTCGAACTGCGGCCGCTGTCCGCGCGGTCGGTCGTCCTGAGCCTGCTGCTGGGCATGCATCCGCCGGAGCTGCCGGTGCGGGAGCTGGTGCGCCATGTGGAGGCGTTCGGGGTCGCCGGGTCCACCCTGCGGGCCGCGCTCAGCAGGATGGTGTCGGCCGGGGACCTGCGGCGCGCGGACGCCGTCTACCGGCTCAGCGACCGCCTCCTCGACCGTCAGCGGCGCCAGGACGAGTCGGTGCACCCCGAGACCCGGCCGTGGCACGGCGACTGGGAGATGATCGTCGTCACCGCCACCGGCCGCCGCCCCGCCGAACGCGCCGACCTGCGGGCACGCCTGACAGCACTACGCCTCGCCGAACTCCGGGAGGGCGTCTGGCTCCGCCCGGCCAACCTGCGGCGCGCCCAGCCGCCGGACCTGGGCCCCACGGTCCGCCACTTCGGGAGCCGCCCGGACCAGCCCGCGCAGGACCTGGTCGCGAGCCTGTGGCCGCTGGACACCTGGGCGGGCACCGCCGAGGCGCTGCTCGGCCACATCGAGCGGACCCGCGAGCCCGCGGACCGCTTCACCGCCCTCGCGGCGGCCGTACGCCATCTGCTCGCCGACCCCGTCCTGCCACCCGAACTCCTCCCGCCGGACTGGCCGGGAGCCGAGCTGCGGGCCGCGTACACGGCGTACCGCCGGGAGCTGGTCGAGACGGTGTCGGGGCGCACGGAGGCCCGGTAGCCGGGGAACGCACAGGACGGGCGCGCTGAAGGGTGGCGGACCGGAGTCGTCGTCGGGCCGGACGACGCCGGGTCGACACCGGTCCGCGGCCGGCAGCCACCGGCCGGCTGCCGCCCACCGCCGGAACGCCGGTCACCAACCGTGCGTCAGGACGTCGTCCAGGGCTGCGACGAAGCCGTCCGCGCCGTCGCGGGTCAGACACAGCGGCGGCTTGATCTTCAGCACGCACTGCCGGTCGGAGGTCGGCTGCATGATCACGCCGAGTTCGCGCAGCCGCTCGCAGATCGCGGCCGTCTCCTCGGTGGCCGGCTCCAGCGTCGTACGGTCGCGCACGAACTCCACGCCCAGATAGAGACCGGAGCCGTGCACCGCGCCGATCAGCCCGTGCCGGTGGGCGAGTTCGAGGAGCCGGTTCTTCAGATGGCCGCCCACGTCCCGGGCGTTGGCCTGCAGTCCCTCGTCGCGCAGTGCGTCGAGGACGGCGAGGCCGACCACCGAGCTGACCGGGCTGCCGCCGGCGGACGAGAAGAAGTAGCCCTGGCTGCGGTAGGCCTCGGCGATCTCGCGCCGGGTGATGACCGCGCCCAGCGGATGACCGTTGCCCATCGCCTTGGCGACGGTGACCACATCGGGTACGACGCCTTGCTGCTCGAACCCCCAGAAGTGGGTGCCGAGGCGCCCGTAGCCGACCTGCACCTCGTCCGCGAGACAGAGTCCGCCGACGGCGCGGGTGGCCGCGTAGACCTGTTCCAGATAGCCGTCCGGCAGGGGCATGCCGCCGGCGTTGCCGTAGAACGGCTCGCACAGGAACGCGGCCGGCGGGGTGCCGCGCGCCGCGAGTTGGGCGATCCGCTCGGCGGCCTCGGGACCGTACCGACGTGCCTCGGCCCCCCGGTGCCGACCCCGGTAGGAGTTGGGCGCGGCGACCGTGTGCACCCAGGGCGGGCGGGAGGCGAGGGCGCCCGGGTTGTCGGCGATCGAGGTGGAGACGGCGTCGCTCGCGTACGTCCAGCCGTGGTACGCCTCCTCGACGGCGACCACGTCCCGCCGCCCGGTCGTCGCCCAGGCGAGCCGCAGCGCCAGGTCGACGGCCTCGGAGCCGCTGTTCACCAGGAAGACCGTGTCCAGGCCGTCGGGGAGCGTCCGGGCGAGCCGTTCCGACAGTTCGACCACCGACGCGTAGTGGAAACGGGAGTTGGTGTTGAGACGCCGCCACTGGCGGTGCACGGCGTCGCTCAGCGCGGGGTGACCGTGGCCGAGGACGGTCACGTTGTTGAGCATGTCGAGGTAGACGCGGCCGCGCGTGTCGACCAGGTGGTGTCGCCAGCCGCGTTCGACGCGCGGCGGCTCCTCGAAGTAGTGCTCCTGGACGGTGGCGAAGGAGTGCGCCCGGCGCTCCAGCAGCTCCGCGTCGTCGGCGGCCGACCAGGTCCCGCCCCGGCCCTCCTCCAGAGGCCCGGGCGAGACCTCGCCGAGGAGCACGCCCGGGTCGGGGCACAACGACAGCCACCCGTCGGCGAGTTCGGGGGTGGCGAACCTCGGTGGACGCGCCCCGGACAGTGCGCAGAGCTGTACGCCCAGCACGTACACCCCGTCGTCCTCCGCCACCCTGCCCAGCGGCTGCCCCGCCTCGACGGGAGCGGGCGGCTCCTCGGCATCGACCGCGACCCCGATTCCGGCTCTGGCCCCGGATCCGGAACCGACACCGACACCGACACCGACACCGACACCGACACCGTCCAGGATCAGGTCGAGCCCGTCGCCGCTGCTCAGGGTCAGCGTGCCGTCGGGAGTCCTGGTGACCGTGCCGGCCCAGGGCGCGTGGACCTCCAGCGGCTCGGTGAGGTACAGCTCGACCCCGAGCGCACAGGTCTCGGCGACGCCCGCGCCCGCGACGGACGCCCGGGTCAGCCGGAACTCACCGTGCCGGGTCCGTACGGCCGCCCGCCCCGCCGCCAACCCCTGCGCGGCGAGCGTGCGTTCGATGCCGGGGTCCAGCCAGCGCCCGGTGTGCAGGTCGTCGCTTTCTGCGGACAGGTCGAGGACGTGCACCTCGTCAGGCAGCGCGGGCAGCAGCCGGCTCGCGGTCGGGAACCCCGCGGGCAGGCCGTGCTCGGACGCGGGCGTGGCGAGCGGCCGGCCGGCGTCCCCGGGCAGGGCCGCCGAGCGGGCCAGTCCCTGCCGGAACAGGGCCGTCATCACCTGCGCCGGTACCGACACGGCGGCCTCGAACATCGCCCGTTCGCGGTCCAGCGCGGCCGTGGCGTACCGGTTGTCCGGGTCCAGCAGGGTGTCGTACTGCCCGCTGACCACCATGACGGCCGACCGAAGCACCACGAGCGGCCACAACACGGCCACCTCCTCGTCCCCGAGCGGTCGCACTCCGTCGAACGCCCGCACGGCCGGCAGCACCGACGCGGGGCCCGCGCCGTGGTGGTGCAGTACGGAGGTGCAGGTGACCGCGAGTTCCGCGACCGTCCAACCGGGGCCCAGATCACCGAAGTCGATGACGCCGACCGGGACGGGGCGTCCGTCGGGAGCCGTCTCGCAGACCACGTTGTTGTCCGTCACGTCACCGTGCACGATCTGCGTCGGCAGCACGTCGGCGTAGGGCTCCACCAGGGCGTACGCGGCGCGGGCCGCCCGCAGGATCCGCCGGGCGAGCGCCTGGTCGGACAGATGCGGGGCCAGTGCCTCGATGACAGCAGGCGCGTTGCGCAGGTCCCACATCCGGGTCGGGTCCGGTGCGGCCGCTTCCAGGCCGGCCCGTTCGAAACCGGCGAGCCCGGCCGCGACCCGTCCGGCGAGTCCGCCGAGTCGCGCGACGACGCGGGGTGCCAGGTAGCGGCTGTCCATGATCGGTTCGCCGGGGACGAAGTCCAGCAACCGGCAGGCGAGTTCCACGCCGTCCGCGGTGAGCCACTGCACCGCCGCTCCGTCCACGCCGGGCCGGGCCCGGGGCAGCCGCACGTCGGGGAGCACCCGGGCCAGATGGTCGACCGCCGCGTCCTGGGCGCCGAGGACCGCCGTGTCCGTCGCGGGATTGGCGATCTTGAGCACCCGGTCGCCCGCGTCCGTGCGGACCCGGTAGTTGCGGTCCTGCTGACTCCCCAGATCCTTGAGGGTGCCGCGTACCCCGAACCGTGTGACGAGGAAGGCGGTCAACTCCGCCTCGGAGACCGAGGGAAAGCGCGGGGGATGGCTCATCGAGGACTCCACCACTCCATGCCGGAACGTTCCGGCAACCGTAGGGCGCGCTTCTCGATCACGTCAACGCGGGCGGTGGGCGGGGGCCGCCGGGGCCGGTCCGCGCGGACGCCCGCGCACGGCGAGCGCGCGCTCCGCGCACACGGTCACGGCCACGGACACGCCCTCCGCCGCCCCTCCCGCGGCCTCAGACCGTGGGGTCGAACCACGTGACCGTGTCGGACATGGCCTGCTTGATGCGGAACAGCGCGAACTCGCTGAGGTTCGGCAGGGCGTCCAGGGAGAACCAGCCGACGTCCAGCGACTCGTCGTCGTTGACCCGTGCCTCGCCGCCCACGGCACGGCAGTAGAACGTGGTGTCCATGTACTGGCAGACGTCCCCGTTGTCGTACCGGACCGGTTCCAACGCCTGTACGAGGACGATCCGTTCGGCCACGCACCGGACCGCCGTCTCCTCGTGGACCTCTCGCACGGCACAGGCCGCCGGCTGCTCCCCCGGGTCCGGGATGCCGCCGATCAGCGACCACTTGCCGTTGTCGGACCGACGGTTGAGCAGCACTCTGCCCTCGTCGTCGAAGACGAGGGCGGTGACTCCGGGGAGCCAGAGGAGCTGGTTGCCGGCGGAAGCACGGAGTGTGCGGATGAAATCAGGGGTAGCCATGGAGCCGACCCTAACGGGCCGTTCCGGTCACCCCGCCGCATCCTGGACGCGCACGAGAGGCGTACGGCTACACGCCACCGGCGCGCCTCCCGCGCACACCGGCCCCGATCGCCCAGCCGAGCCCACCCGCCGCGACCAGCGCCAGAAGCACCTCGGGCGCGATGCCGAACCGGGTCGCGGGCGTCTGGGAGGACCGCAGCGGGACCTTCTGGACCAGCGAGTCCGGGACGAACATGCCCGTCTTCTGCGTGATCCTGCCGTCCGGCATGATGATCGCGCTGACGCCGCTGGTCACCGGTACGGTGACGGTGCGGCTGTGCTCGACGGCGCGCACCCGGGACATGGCGAGCTGCTGGTAGGTCATCTCGCTGCGGTCGAAGGTGGCGTTGTTGCTGGGCACGGAGATCAGCTGCGCGCCGTCGACGACCTCGGAGCGCACCGCCCAGTCGAAGGCCGCCTCGTAGCAGGTGACGAGTCCGATCTTCGCCCCGTCCATGGTGAACACGCCGGGCTCGGATCCCCTGCTGAAGTCCTGGCGGACCATGGACGTCCACTCGCTGTTGATGGCACCGATCAGCGACCGCAGCGGCAGGTACTCGCCGAACGGCTGGATCTGCCGCTTGTCGTAGGTGTCGACGGGGCCCTTCTCGGGGTCCCACAGGATCTGCTCGTTGTAGAGCTTGCCGTCCCGCTCCACCACTCCGCCGACGGAGATGGGCGCCCCGATGGCGGTGGCCGCCTTGTCGATCACCGCGCGGGCGTCGGCGTTGGCGAAGGGGTCGATGTCGGAGGAGTTCTCCGGCCAGAGCACGAAGTCGGGCCGGGCGACCTTGCCGGCGCCGACCTCGGCGGCCAGCCGCTCGGTCTCCCTGGCGTGGTAGTCGAGCACGGCCCGCCGCTGGGCGTTGAAGTCGAGCCCCAGGCGCGGAACGTTGCCCTGGATGACCGCCACGGTGGCGGTGCCGTCCTCGGCCGCGTCGCTCACCAGCGCGCGGGACGCGAGGGCGCCCACCAGGGGTACGGCCACGGAGAGCGCGGCCACGGCCGCCGTGCCCCGGCGTACGGCCTCGCCGGTGCGCCGGTTCGCCACGAGCAGCCGGACCACCTCGTACAGGCCGAAGCCGCACAGCACGACGGCGAAACCGAGCACGGGGGTGCCGCCGAGCGCGGCCAGCGGCAGGAAGACACCGTCCGCCTGGCCGAAGGCGATCTTGCCCCAGGGGAATCCGTCGAACGGGGCACGCGCGCGTGCCGCCTCACCGGCGATCCACACGGCGGCGGCCCACACCGGCCAGCCGGGCAGCTTCGAGACGACGGCGACGCCCGCGCCGACGAGCGCGACGAACACCGCCTCGATCACGACGAGCGCGAGCCATGGACCGGGACCGACCTCCACGCCGGTCCACACCAGCAGCGGCAGCAGGAAGCCGAGACCGAACAGATAACCGAGACCGAGGCCCGCCTTCCAGCCGCGTCCGCGCAGCACCCAGCCGAAGACCGCGAAGGCCGGCAGGGCCAGCCACCACAGGGTGCGGGGCGGGAAGCTGACGTACAGCAGCACCCCGGAGAGGGCCGCGGCGACGGCCGGAAGGAGCCGGCCGACCCATCGGGACGCCCGGGAGACGGGCGCGGCCTGGGGTTCGAGCTGTTCCGGCTCGTCTACGGGAGTGGCGGTGACGGTCACTCGGGGAGTGTACGGCGCGTCACCCCGGCGCCGACAGCGCGGCCCGTGCGTCCCGGGTGAGGCTTTTGTCGCACCCCTGCCGCATCGTTCCTGCATAACTCGTCCACAAAGCGGCGCATCACCCGTTACGGTGTGCGCGAGCCTCTGACGTGCGGCCGAACGCGGTCCTGGCGGTCGAGGCCCGGCACAGTCGGGGGGCGACACGTTGGGGTCCACGGGGACGGAGTCCGCGGCCGGAGCGTCGGCCTCGCACGAGAGACGGAACGTCTCCGACGTCACGGGCGTGCTCATGCTCGGAGCGTTCGCGGCCTGGTCGTTGATCACGGCGGCGGCGCGGGGCGGCCGGCCGGAGGGTGTGCTGCTGGCGGTGCTCGCGGTGGCGGCCGGTTACGCGGCGGGCCGGATCTGCGGGGCCCTGCTGCCGGTGGTGGCACCGTCCGCCGGAGCGCTGGCCGGTCTCGGTCTGGCGGTCACCGACCCGCACACCATGACGGGCTCGCCGCTGGTCTCACCGCTGGGGCACACGGGTGCGACCGCCGCGCTGCTGGTCCTGGCCGCCGGTGCCGCCTGCTGTGCCGCCTGGGCGGCCCGTTCGAACGGCGTACGGCTGGCCCTGCGGCTGCTGGCCGGCGGGATCGCGGTGACCGCGGCGGTGCTCGGCTCGACCACCGGCGTCGCCGCGTGTGCCGGCGTACTGCTGTGCTCGCTCGCGGCGGCCCGGATGCGCCGGGGCCCGGGTCTCGCGGGACTCGCCCTCGCCACGGGCCTGGTGACGGCGACGGTCTGGGCCGTGGCCGAGGACGCCCTCCCGGCCGGGCTGACCGACTCGCTGGAGGGGCAGCTCACCCCGCACCGCGTCCTGCTGTGGCACGACGCGCTCGGCCTCGTCCACGACGATCCGCTGCTCGGCGCGGGACCGGGCCGCTTCGGGGAGCTCACCCCGACGGTCGCCCGGTCGCTGTCGGCCGACGACCGGCCCCACTCCGCGCCCCTGCAGCTGGCGGCCGAGCAGGGGCTCATCGGTGTGGGACTGCTCGCCGCGGCGTTCGGCTGGGTCCTGTACGTCCTGTGGCGGACCCCGCGCTCCACGCCGGTGGTCCTCACCGCGGGCGCGGCCCTGACCGCGGTGGCCGCGATCGCGGCCGTGGGCAACGCGCTGAGCTTCACGACGGTGACGGCGGGCGCGGGCCTGCTCGCGGGGATGGCGACGGCGTGGCCCCTCACGGAAGGCGCGACGGGGGTGGCGCCGGACCTCGACGAACGGCCGTAGGGGGCGTTCGGCCGGGCTGCGCGCAGGGCGTCAGTGCGCGGCGTCGGACGCCTTCGGGGTGAGCCGGGCGCGGATGACGTTCACGGCCGTCTCCGCGTTGTCCACGGTGATCGTGAACGTGTGACCGTCCCAGAGGCTCAGCACCACGGCCTCGCCCCGTCGTACGACGACGGCGGTGCCCTTCTCGGGCCGCCAGCGGTAGCCCCAACCGCCCCACTGGTGGGGCGTGACGCACGGGGCGAAGACGACGTCGGCCACCTGCGACAGGGGGATGCGGCGGCGCGGGACACCGATGTGGCCGCAGCGGACCTCCAGGCACTCCTCGTCGACCTTCACGGAGACGTGCACGAACGCGAGCGTGCCGAAGAGGACGAGCAGCCCGGCCGCGATGCAGCCGACGACGGACATGACGAGCGGGGCGACACCGGACGCCCACGCGGAGTCGACCGCGAGTTCGATGCCCAGTGCCATGCAGGCGGCGCCGCCGAGTGCCAGCAGCCACTGGCCGCGATTGGTCGCGCGGCCGGTCCAGACCTCGGGGTGCGAGTCTTCGGGGGTGCCCGTCTCGCCGTGGGGGTGGTCCCTCATGGCTTTGAGACTACTCAGGTTCCGCTGCGCGGGCACCTGGTTGCGGACCGTTACCGGTCGGCCCTGACGGGCGGCGCCGCACCGGCTGTCGCGAGCAGCCTGCCCTCCTCGTAGGCCAGTGCCGGGGCGGGCAGCGAGCCCTCGCGGCCGCTGAGGATGACCGTCAGCTTCGACCCGCTCCAGTCGGCCTCGGGCTCGGGCAGTTCACCGATGCGGCGCAGCGCCTGCGCGGCCACGGCGCCGGCGGAGCCGTGCAGGACGAGGGGCGGGAGGCCGGGCTGCTGGACGGCCGCGCGGATGCGTTCGGCGACGAGCTCGTAGTGGGTGCAGCCCAGGACGACGGTCGTCACGTCGTCGGGGGTGAGCGCGGCCGCGGCGGCGATGGCGGCGTCGATCGCCGCGTCGTCGCCGTGCTCCACGGCTTCGGCCAGTCCCCAGCAGGGCACCTCGGTGACCGGGACGCCGTCGGCGAATTCCTCGAT
This sequence comes from Streptomyces gottesmaniae, assembly GCF_031845845.1. Classification (NCBI taxonomy): domain Bacteria; kingdom Bacillati; phylum Actinomycetota; class Actinomycetes; order Kitasatosporales; family Streptomycetaceae; genus Streptomyces; species Streptomyces gottesmaniae. The sequence goes on along the minus strand of NZ_JAVRFJ010000008.1, from coordinate 182,544 downwards.
GAGGCCGCGCTGGTAGGGGCTGCCGGTGGTGGCGGGTGTCGCCCAGATGGTGAAGGGGCCGCCACCGGACGCGGCCGGCTTGATCGCCGGGACCGTGCCGATCACGGGCAGACCCGGTTCGAGGAGGGCCCGCAGGGCGGGCAGGGCGTGCACGGAGGCGGTGTTGCAGCCGACGATCAGCGCGTCGGGGAGGTGGGCGGCCGCCGCCTCGGCGACGGCGAGAGCGCGCTCCGTCAGGTCCTGCGGAGTGCGCGGGCCCCAGGGCATGCCGTCGGGGTCCGAGGAGATCACGAGATCCGCGTCGGGCCGCAGTCGCCGTACCGCGGCGGCGGCGGGGAGCAGACCGATACCGGAGTCCATGAGCGCGATCTTCACCCGGCCACGATAGACGATGGCCTCGGTGGAGCCCCTCCGGTGGGGCAGACTGCGGGCGTGAGCGCCATCGCGTGGATCGCCGCCGGATCACTCGCCGCCTGGGCGTGGCTGCTGCTCGGCCAGGGCTTCTTCTGGCGCACGGATGTGCGCCTGCCACCCCGCCGGGACCCCGACGACTGGCCGGACGTCTGCGTCGTCGTCCCCGCCCGTGACGAGGCCGCCGTGCTGCCCGAGAGCCTGCCGTCGCTGCTGGCCCAGGAGTATCCGGGCCGGGCCGAGGTGTTCCTGGTCGACGACGGCAGCACGGACGGGACCGGTGACCTGGCCCGTGAGCTGTCGCGACGGTTCGGCGGCCTGCCCCTGACCGTCTCCTCCCCCGGGGAGCCGCCTGCGGGCTGGACGGGCAAGCTCTGGGCCGTGCGGCACGGCATCACGCTGGCACGCGCGCGTGGGCCCGAGTTCCTGCTGCTGACGGACGCGGACATCGCGCATCGCCAGGACAGCCTGCGCGCGTTGGTGGCGGCCGCGCGCACCGGCGGCTTCGACCTGGTCTCCCAGATGGCCCGGCTGCGTGCCGAGAGCAGGTGGGAGAAGCTCGTCGTGCCCGCCTTCGTGTACTTCTTCGCCCAGCTCTATCCGTTCCGCCGGATCGGGGCACGGGGTTCGCGCACGGCGGCCGCGGCGGGCGGCTGTGTGCTGCTGAGCGCCGAGGCGGCGGAGCGGGCACGGATCCCGGACACGATCCGGCAGTCCGTCATCGACGACGTGGCGCTGGCCCGTGCGGTCAAGAGGAGCGGCGGCCACATCTGGCTGGGCCTGGCGGAGCGCGTGGACAGCGTGCGGCCCTACCCCCGGCTGGGCGACCTGTGGCACATGATCGCCCGCAGCGCCTACGCCCAACTGCTGCACAATCCGCTGCTGCTCGCCGGAACGGTCCTCGGCCTGGCCCTGGTCTATCTCGTCCCGCCGGTCGCGCTCGTGGCGGGCCTGGCCATGGGGGACCCGGCGACGGCGCTGCTCGGCGGGCTCGCCTGGCTGCTGATGACGGCGACGTACGTGCCGATGCTCCGCTACTACGGTCAGCCGCCGCACCTCGCTCCCCTGCTGCCGTTCACCGCGTCGCTGTACCTCCTGATGACGGTCGACTCGGCGGTGCGGCACCACCGGGGGCGCGGCGCGGCCTGGAAGGGCCGCACCTACGCCCGCCCGGCCCCGGCCCCGGACGAGAGCTAGGGGCCCGCACCGGAAGCTCTCCCCGGTGTGCGGGACCCCTCTCTCTCGCAGGGACGGCTATTTTCTGCCGGGGGTCCAGTTCATGCCCCACCCATAGGCGTAGTCGACGGTGCGCTGCGGGCTCACTCCGCGCTCGGGGACGAGGTAGCGGGCCTCGCGCTGGACGATGAGGTCACCGCCCTGGTTGGTGATGAGGGCGAGGGCGCAGACGGTGGAGGGCACGGTGCACTCGTCGAGCGAGAAGTCGATGGGTGCGCCGTGCTGCGGCTGGAGCGTGACCGTGGCGTGCAGATCGGCGAAGGAACGGGCGCCCTCGTAGATGGTGACGAAGATGAGGATGCGTCGGAAGTACTGCTTGTGGTCGAGGTTGACGGTGAGGTTCTCGCCGCTGCTGACGGCGCCGGTGCGGTCGTCGCCGTCGAGGTGGATGAAGGGCGGCTGGTGCAGTGAGCCGAAGGCGTTGCCGAGTGCCTGGACGACGCCCTTGCTGCCGTCGGAGAGTTCGAACAGGGCGCACAGGTCGAGGTCGAGGTCCGCGTGCATGGCGACCGCCCGGCCCAGTTTGCTGCCCCATCCCTTGAACTGCTTGTGCACCTCCCAGTTGAGGTTCACGCGCATGGCGCCGGAGGTGCCGCCCTGTTTGGTCAGGGAGACCGCCGGGGCCTCCTTGGTGAGCGTCACCTTGGTGAGACGGACGGGGGCCGGGGGCGCCACGGGCGGGGCGGGAGGCGGCGGCGGGGCGGTCGTCACCGGCGGCGGCACGGTGACGGGCGGGGCGACGGGGGCCGGCGCGGCCACGGGCGCGGGCGTCGGTGCGGCCGCCTGCTGGGGCTCGTCCACCGTGATGCCGTAGTCGGTGGCGAGGCCTTCGAGTCCGGTGCTGTAGCCCTGGCCGACGGCGCGGAACTTCCAGGCGCCCTGGCGCCGGTAGAACTCCCCGAGGACGAAAGCGGTTTCGACGCCGGCGTCCGCGCTGTCGAAGCGGGCGACCTCGGTACCCGCCCGCTCGTCGAGCACCCGGATGTACAGTCCGGGTACCTGTCCGAAGCTGCCGCCGTCCGCCGAGGCGACCACCACCACGGTCTCGATGGCGGGCTCCACGCGGGCGAGGTCGACGAGGAGCGAGTCGGTCACCTGCCCTCCGGCGTCCCGCTTGCCCTCGTGCCGGACGGCGCCGGAGGAGTGCGTGGGTTGGTTGTAGAAGACGAAGTCGGCGTCCGAGCGCACCTTTCCGCCGACGAGCAACAGCGCCGAGGCGTCCGTGTCGGGTACGCCCGGTCCGGAGCGCCAGCCCAGTTCCACGCGTAGCGCGCCCGTCGGCACCGCGGTGTTCGATCCTTTCGGCATTGACATGTCCGCCCCCATCAGAAGGTCATCCAGAAGGTCGTCACCAGGCCGCGTCCCACGCGGTCCGTCGGATCCGGCCGGATCCGTTGTCGGCCCAACCTATTGCCCCGGGCCCCGGAACCCCCAGAACCCGTACCGAAAGATCCTTCGGTCAACCGCCGGTAACCCTCCAGGAACTCGGCATTTACACGATCAGAAGGAGCTTTGCTGCCCTTTTTCGCCGAGTTCGCTCGCATTGGGGATCCGGCGTCACGGCCGACACGGAAAACAACCCTCTTATCGGTCTCCCCAACCAGCACATCGTGGGCTTAACTTATGTGCCATGACCTCCCCCCGCTCCACCTACGGCGGCGGTTACTACTCCGCCTCGTCCTTCGCGGACACCCCGATCTACGACTCTCTCGTCGCCGAGCGGGGAACCCCTCAGATCGCCCCGATCCGGGTACCCGCCCAGTACGACACCCCGGGCAGCAACCTGCCCGCCCTCCCGTCGGCGCTGCCCGCGCTGCCGGCCGGTCCCTCCCAGCCCGCCTACGGCTATCCGCAGGCCCAGCAGCCCTCGCCGCTCCAGCAGGCGCCGAACGCGTACATCCCGCAGCAGGCCGCGGGCCCGCGGGGCTATCCGGGCACCCAGCCGCCACAGCAGCAACAGCGTCCGATGGCGGGCTACGAGGCCATGCGCCCGGCGGCACCCCGTCCGGCCCCGGCGGCCCCGTACCAGCAGGACCCGTACAACGGCCAGCAGTACCGCGGGTACTGAGGCTTCTGGAACGTTTCGCGTGGGGTTGTCACAGCCTGCTGGCAGGATGACCCCATGGGGAATCCGTCACTGCACTCGATCCATGTCCACCCGCTGAAGGCGGCCCGGGGCTTCGCCCCCGACGAGGCCGTCGTGGAGCCCTGGGGGCTGGCGGGCGACCGCCGTTGGGTGCTGGTCGACGACTCGGGCAAGGTCATCACTCAACGTCCGCATCCGCGTATGGCGTTGGCCGCCGCCGGGCTCCTGCCCGGCGGCGGTCTCTTGCTGTCCGCGCCCGGCCGCGAGCCGCTGACCGTCCCGGTGCCCGCGCCCACCGACACGACCACCGTGGAGATCTGGCGGGACAAGGTGGAGGGCGTCCCCGCCGACGCCGTGGCGCACACCTGGTTCAGCGGCTACCTGGGCGTCCCGGTGCGGCTCGTGCACCTCGACGACCCGGCGACCCGGCGACCGATCGACCCCGAGTACGCCCGCCCCGGCGAGACCGTCAGCTTCGCCGACGGCTATCCGCTGCTGCTCACCACGCTCGCCTCGCTGGCCGCGCTCAACGACCTGGTCGCACAGGGCGACCACGCCGAGGAGGGCCCGCTGCCGATGAGCCGCTTCCGGCCGAACGTGGTCGTCGACGGCACGGACGCCTGGGCCGAGGACGGCTGGCGGCGCGTCGCCATCGGCGAAGTGAGTTTCCGGGTGGCCAAGATGTGCGGCCGGTGCGTGGTGACCACCACCGACCAGGACACCGCCGAGCGCGGTCGTGAGCCGCTGCGCACCCTCGCGCATCACCGCCGTTTCGGCGACAAGCTGGTCTTCGGGCAGAACCTCGTCCCGGAATCCGCGGGCACGGTACGGGTCGGCGATCCGGTGCGGGTACTCGAATAGGCAGTTCGATCTCGATGAGTTCTGGGCGGTCCTGAGAGAGAACCCCCGGCTCCCTCTTGAAAATTCAATCTCCTACGATTCGGTTCGTGTGCAGGGAACAGACACCCCGGGTTCGTCCGTTGGGCCTTTGTGAGAAGTTCATGAGAAGGCCGCTGGGAGGGTGATTTCGCTCTCTCCTGACCGGGACCGCGCGTGGACGGCTCCGCCCGGGGCTATCACGGACGCGTAAGGGGGTGTGGGGCGGTGCGGGCAATCGGTGGACTACGGGCGTTCGGCGGACTGTGGCGCTGGCGCCACAACCCGTTGCGGCGGACGACCGATCTGGTCGAGGCCTGGCTGGCGTTCGCGGCGCTCGTGCTGATCCTCGTCGCCGCGCCGCTGATCGGCGCCGTCGTGGGCACCACCGCCCAGAGCGCCCTGCAGCAGTCCGTGCGCGAACAGCAGCAGAGCCGCCACCGGGTCACGGCAACGGTCGTCAAGAAGGTCGACGGCTCCCCGCTGGATCCGGATCCGGAGACCGCGACGACCCGCGACCGGCAGAGCCGCGTCGTCGCGGACTGGACCGGCCCGGACGGCACCCGACGACACGGCACGGTCATGGCGAACCTCAAGACCCCGCAGCCCGGTGACCACTTCAGGCTGTGGACGGACGGTCAGGGCCGGACAGTGGGACGCCCCCTGGACACCGTCACCGCGACGACCCACGCGGTGCTGGCCGGATTCGGCGCCACCGTGCTCAGCGCGGGACTCGTCGAGGGGGTCAGACGGCTGATCGTCTGGCGCATGGTCCGCCATCGCTACACCCGTTGGGACCAGGCATGGGACAAGGCCGGGCCGGACTGGGGCAGGACGGGCGCGGGCAGCTGACCGCCTTCGCACTCCGGTCAACTCCCCCTGCCCGCGCACGCTACGGTGGACCGACCAGCCGAACTGTTCGGCATCGACCCGCGTTCCACGAGGTGGGGGCACAGCAACGCCATGGCACAGGGCACGGTCCAGGTGACGCACACCGGTACATCGCGGTGGCGGCGCCGCACGGGTGAGTACTCGTCGCTCGCCGCGGCCCTGGAGGCCGCGAGCGACGGCGACGTGCTCATCGTCGCTCCGGGCACCTACCGGGAGAACCTCGTGGTGCAACGCGGGGTCACGCTGCGCGGTCCGGAGGGTTCGCCCGGCTCGGTCCGCATCGCGCCCGTGGACGGTGTACCGCTGACCGTCTCCGCCTCTGCCGTCGTGCAGGATCTGCATGTGGAGGGGCAGGACGCCGCGGCGCCCGCGCTGCTCGTCGAGGACGGCACCCCCGAGCTGCTGGACCTGCGGATCGTCACCCGCTCCGCGGCCGGTATCGAGGTACGCGGCGGCGCCCGCCCCACGGTCCGACGCTGCACGGTCGACAACCCGGCCGGCATCGGCATCGCCGTGGTGGACGGCGGCGGCGGTGTGTTCGAGGAGTGCGAGGTCGTCGCGGCCGGCCAGGCCGGGGTCGCGGTGCGCGGCGGCGGCCATCCCCGGCTGGAGCGGTGCCGGGTGCACCACACCTCCGGCTCGGGCCTGACGGCGACCGGGGAGAACTCCTCGCTGGAGGCCGTCGGTTGCGAGGTCTACGAGGTCCGCGGCAGCGGCGTGCAGATCACCGGGCGGGCCACGGCCCATCTCACCGACTGCGATGTGCACCGGACGACGGCCGACGGGGTCACCCTCGACACCGACGCGGTGCTCACCCTCGCGGACTGCCGCATCCATGACATCCCGGAGAACGCGGTGGATCTCCGCTCGCGCTCCGTCCTCACCCTGACCCGCACCTCCGTCCGCCAGTTCGGGCGCAACGGCCTGTCGGTGTGGGACCCGGGCACGCGGGTGGACGCCAACCAGTGCGAGATCTTCGACAGCACCGGCGACTACCCGGCGGTCTGGATCAGCGACGGCGCGACGGCGGTGTTGGAGTCCTGCCGGGTGCACGACGTGCCGGACGCGCTGTTCGTGCTGGACCGGGGCTCCCGCGCGGACGTCGTCGACAGCGACCTGTCGCAGGTGCGCAACACGGCGGTGTCCGTGAGCGACGGCGCCACCGCTCAGCTCGACGACTGCCGTATCCGGGACGCCGCCACGGGCGCCTGGTTCCGCGACCACGGCAGCGGCGGCACCCTCAGCGGCTGCACCGTGGACGGCACCCAGACCGGCGTGATCGTCACCAAGGGCGCCGACCCGACGATCGAGCGCTGCACGGTGACCTCGCCCGCCGAGGCCGGCTTCTACGTCTCAGCCGAGGGCCGCGGCAGCTTCCTCGACTGCCGGGTCACGGGCAGCGGCGGCTACGGCTTCCACATCATCGACGGCTGCCGGTCGACCCTGCGCAAATGCCGTACGGAACGCTGCGCCCGCGGTGGTTACGAGTTCGCGGACGGCGGTCCCGGCACCGTCGGCGGCGGTCCGGTGGTCGAGGACTGCGTGAGCGACGAGAGCGCGGGCGTACGGCCCCCGGCCACCCTGGAGACGGCGACGCAGAACACGGCCCAGTCGCCCGGTCTGCTGGGCTCGATCCCGGGTCAGCGCACCACCGAACAGCCGCCGGCCGCCGTACCCCCCGTGGAGCCCGAGCCGTCGACGCGCAGCTCGAAGGCGGTCCTCGGTGAACTCGACGCGCTGGTCGGTCTGGACAGCGTCAAGCGCGAGGTCCGCGCCCTCACCGACATGATCGAGGTGGGCCGCCGCCGCCAGCAGGCCGGCCTCAAGGCGGCATCGGTGAAACGGCACTTGGTGTTCACCGGCTCCCCCGGCACCGGCAAGACCACGGTCGCCCGCCTCTACGGCGAGATCCTGGCCTCGCTCGGCGTCCTGGAGAAGGGACATCTCGTCGAGGTGTCCCGCGTGGACCTGGTCGGCGAGCACATCGGCTCCACGGCCATCCGCACCCAGGAGGCGTTCGGACGGGCCCGTGGCGGTGTGCTGTTCATCGACGAGGCGTACGCGCTGTCGCCGGAGGACTCCGGGCGGGACTTCGGCAAGGAGGCCATCGACACGCTGGTGAAGCTGATGGAGGACCACCGCGACGCGGTCGTGGTGATCGTCGCGGGCTACACGGCCGAGATGGAGCGCTTCCTCACCGTCAACCCCGGTGTGGCGTCCCGCTTCTCACGCACCATCACCTTCGACGACTACGTCCCCGACGAGTTGTTGCGGATCGTGGAGCAGCAGGCCGAGGAGCACGAGTACCGGCTGGCGCCGGGCGCGGGCGACGCCCTGCTGAAGTACTTCACCGCCCTGCCCAAGGGTCCGGCCTTCGGCAACGGCCGTACCGCGCGGCAGACCTTCGAGGCGATGGTCGAGCGGCACGCGAGCCGAGTCGCCCAGGTCGACGAACCGAGCACGGACGAACTGACGTTGCTGTACGCGGAGGACCTGCCGGAGCTGCCGTAGGCCCGCCGCCGGCGGGTGCGACGGCTCCGCCGGAGGGGGGACGGCGCATCCGGAGGCCGGGGGGCGGCAGGTCCGTAGGCCGGGGGCCAACCCCACCCCCGAGTGACCGGGTTGCCGGATGGGGCGGCAGTGGCCCCTTGGACAGCATGGGGCCATGACACTTCGCATGCGAAACGTCCTGGTCCTCGCCCTGACCGCCTCGGTCGTCGGCACCGCGTTGACGGTCACGACCCCGGCTCTCGCCTCTTCGTCCTCCCCCGCGCTCGCCTGGCGCCCCTGTGTCCAACCGGGCGGTCCGGCCGGCCAGGAGTGCGCCACGTTGACCGTGCCGGTCGACTACCGGGCCCCCGACGGTCCCCGGTTGAGCATCGCGGTCTCCCGACTGCCCAGTGAGCGCCCCGAAGCCCGACGCGGCACCCTGCTCGTCCTCCCCGGTGGTCCCGGTGGCTCCGGCCTCGCCAGACTCACCCGGCAGGGCGAGGCACTGCGCCGTGAACTCGGCGCCACGTACGACCTCGTGAGCCTCGACCCGCGCGGCGTGGGAGCCAGCACCCGGGTTTCCTGTGAACTCCCGGCCGCCGACCGGCACTTGGTGACCCTACGGCCCTGGCCCGCGCCGGACGGCGGCATCGCGGAGAACGTCGCCCGCTCCCGCCGCACCGCCGAGTCGTGCGCCCGCAACGGCGGTGCCGTGCTGCGCAGCCTCAGCACCGCCAACGAGGTACGCGACATCGACCGCCTGCGGCAGGCCCTGGGCGAGGACAAGCTGTCGGCGTACGGCGTGTCGTACGGGTCCTATGTCGGCGCCGTGTACGCGCAGAAGTACCCCGAGCGCACCGACCGTTGGGTGCTGGACAGCAACGACGACCCCGACCCTCGGCGGATCGAGAGGGCCTGGGTGGCGAACATGGCGGTCGGCGCGGAGGACCGGTTCCCGGACTTCGCGGCCTGGGCCGCCGATCCGGCCCGGGACGCGCGGGGTCTGCGGCTCGCGCGGCGGGCCGGAGAGATCCGGCCGTTGTTCCTCTCCTTGGCGGCGGAGCTGGACCGCGCGCCGAGGGAGTCGACGACACCGGGCGTGCCGCTCACCGGCAACCTGCTGAGGCAGGTCATGTACGACTCCCTCTACGACGACGCCGCTTTCCCCCGGCTGGCGGGGCTGATGCGCGCGGCCATGACGCCCGACGCCACGCCGGTGCTGCCGCCGGCGGTCGCCGGACCGCTCAGTGACGAGGATGCCGCCGTCACGATCGCCGTGATCTGCAACGATGTGCGCTGGCCGCGGTCGGTGGCCGGGTACGAGCGGGCGGTGGCCGCGAACCGGGCGCGGTATCCGCTCACGGCCGGACTGCCGGGGAACATCCTCCCCTGCGCCTTCTGGAAGGACACCCCCGCCGACCAGCCCACGAGGCTCACCGACCGGGGCCCGTCCAACATCCTGATGATCCAGAACCGACGGGACCCGGCCACTCCGTACGTCGGCGCGCTGCGGATGCGTCGGGCCTTCGGTGACCGGGCGCGGCTCGTCACGGTCGAGCGAGGCGGTCACGGCGTCTACCTCGGGACGGGCAACGCCTGCGGCGACCGGGCCGTGACCTCGTTCCTCATCACGGGCGAGCGCCCCGCGCGGGATGTCACCTGCCCGGACTAGGGCGACGTCCGCGGGCCGGGCAGCTCGGTGCCGAGTCGGTCCAGCAGATGTTTCCGTTCGGCCACGAAGGCCGGGTCCGCCTGGTAGTCGGAGTGACCGAGGATCGGGGCGGGCAACGGGTGGGCGCCGGTGCGGTCGTAGGCGAGCGGGTCCGGGAAGGGCTCGGCGTCGACCTGCGGTCCGTGCCGGCTCGTCAGTCGCACGGGGCCTCCGATGGGGTCGGTGCGGCGGTACAGATTGCGCCAGCGGTCGACCTCTCGGTGCAGGGCCGCGAGCGGCTCCGGGCCGAAGTGGGCGGGGAACCAGCGCCCGTAGAGCCGCTCCAGCGGTGAGCCGTAGGTGAGCAGCGCGACCCGTCCGCGGACCGACGGGGTCAGCTGCCAGGCGGCGGCCGCCGCGAGGACGCTGCCCTGGGAGTGGCCGGAGATGACGAGCCGGCCGCCGGTGGCGCGGGTCCAGGTCGCCATGCGCCAGGTCAGGTCGGGTACGGCCCGCTCGGCGTAGCAGGGCGGTGCGAACGGGTGTGCGGCGCGGGGCCAGAAGGTGCCCACGTCCCAGAGGATGCCGATCGTGCGCCGCGCCGAGGCGTCCTTGTAGGCCCGGCGGCCCCAGGTGACGAACAGCAGGAAGCCCACTCCGATCAGCCAGGATCCCAGTGCCTGCGCGGTCTGGGCGGCTCCCTCGACGAAGTCGTACGAGCCCTGCGCCGCCCTCGCCGGTGTCTCGCCCGTCACGAGGGCGCCGGTGAGGGCCGCGGCGCCGAGCAGCAGGGTCACCGTGGAGGTGACGGCGACGATGCGGGGCGCCCGGTCGGTGAGGGCCGCCATGGCGCGGGTGCGCGCGATGCGGCGGGTACGGCCGGCGTCGTGCGCCTCGTGCTCCTCGGGCCGCGGCCCGCCGGGGACCCCCGGCGCCGTCGGCTGGCGCGGGACGGACGGTTCCACCGGGCTCGACGGTGGGTCCGGCACCCCTTCCTCGCCCGGCAGTCCCTTCGCTCGCTCATGCGGCCCTTCGCCGACCAGGCCGTACTCCCGCTCCACCGCCGCCGTCTCCGCTCTGCGCAGGACCCGGGTGCGGTGGGCCAGCCAGCCGAGGAGGCCGAGGAGGACCAGGAGGAGGGGCGGGATGACGGAGGCCTGCCAGGTGAGGAGGACGGGCGGGCCGGAGAGGGCGTCGTCGGTGCCGCCCAGCCAGTCGGCGACGCGCTGGGCGACACCGGCGGACATCACTCCGCCGAGGGCGCAGGCGAGCATCGCGACGGCGGGGCCGGCCAGCCCGTACATGGCGGTGCGGGGGTCGGGGCGGGAGCGGTACAGGGTGTGGGCGACCACGCCGAGCGCGATGACGAGCAGGCCCTGCATCAGGGTGATCCCGCCGAAGGTCAGGTCGCCCGGCAGCCGACCCGTCGACCTCCAGCCGGGGCGCGACCACCCGGCGTACACCATGGCCAGGACGAGCACGGCGATCGAGCAGGCGGGCAGGCGGCGGACCACGGCCCCGTCGAGGCGCGTGTCGAGACGCCGCTCGCTGCGGCCCCTGCGGCAGACCACCCAGACCAGGGTCACCGCCAGCAGCACGAGGGCCGAGTTCAGCAGCCAGCCCAGGATTTCCAGGAGGGCGGGCCCGCCCGCTCGGCGGTCGTGGCGGGCGGCCGAGGTGCCGACCGCCGCCGCGACGGTGAGGAAACCGGCCGCCGCGTGGGCGGCGCGGAGCCTGGCGACCAGACGGCGGCCGTACCAGAAGCCGGGCCGGCCGAGCGCGACGCGGGCCGTGTCCTCGACGTCGGCCGGGAGGTGCGCCGCGTCGCCGCCACCGGCTGCGTAGGGTGCCGTCCTCTGGTCCTCGGGACGGCCGTCGGCGCGGTCCATGGGGCGCTGGGACTCGTACTCGCTCCAGGTGCGGTGGGAGAGGTACCACAGGAGACCGGTCAGCGCGGTGGGCACCACGGCCGCCACGGCGAGACGGCGGCCGGGCTGGCTCCACCAGCCGCCGTCGGAGACGGCCGGAGAGAGGAAGCCGAGCCAGGTGTGCGCCTCCGCGCACGCGCGTGCGCCCGCGCACTGCCAGGCGGTCAGGTCGAGGGCGACCTCGCAGGCCGCCGCGACGAGCAGCACGGTCAGGGTGAGGCCGGTGAGGCGGACGAGGAGGCCGTAGAGGCGGACCGCGCTTCGGCGGCCGCGGGTGCTGGGGCGCATCCAGTGCGCGAGGTTGACGACCATGAACGGCAGCAGCAACAGCCACAGGGCACGCGAGCTGTTCCCGGAGGTGAGGTTGCACCAGACATAGGCCTCGGGAACGGGCTTGCCGCGGTAGTCGGCGGGACGTTTCTCCGCGTCGGCGTCGTCGATGCGCCGGAAGACCGCGGCCGTGTCGTCGCCGGTGACGCGGACCGTGCGGGGATCGTCGAGCATGCGTTCGGGGGTGGTGCCGCCGACGCCGTGGACCAGGAGTTCGAGGGCGGTCGCGTCCGTCGTGGAACGGCCGGAAAGGGGGTGCGGACTGTCGTCCCGCGCTTCCGCGTGTTCCCCGGGGTCCGTATGTGTCGTATGTTCCCTCGCACGATCCACTGTTCCGCTTCCCCCGTGATGCGCCGCAAGTCGGTGTGAGGTGCAGGCACTGATGATCGCCCCTCGTCGGGCGTCATACACCTGTGATCACCGAATCTCCCCGATCCGTGTGATAGTGACGGGCGCGAGGAACGCAGCGTGACGTGTGCGCGACCGTGCGGGGAGTGGCGTCACCGGTGGTGGGGCGTGCGAATATGGGACGTCCTCGGGACCGGGGACGGGGGAATGTCCTTGTCGGAGGGGGTAGGGAAGGCGTGTCGGGCGTGATGGGGCGAGAGGACCGGAGCGAGCGTGAGTGAGAACCAGAACCTCCTCGCGGAGCAGCGCCGAGCCCTGATCCTCGACGAGGTGCGACGGCGGGGCGGGGTCCGGGTCAACGAGCTGACGCGCAAACTCGGTGTGTCGGACATGACCGTGCGTCGCGATCTGGACGCGCTGGCCCGTCAGGGCGCGGTGGAGAAGGTGCACGGCGGCGCGGTGCCGGTGGCCGAGGCGAGCACGCACGAGCCGGGTTTCGAGGCGAAGTCCGGGCTGGAGCTGACGGCCAAGGAGGACATCGCACGGGCGGCCGCGGAGCTGGTGGCGCCGGGCTCGGCGATCGCCCTTTCGGGCGGCACGACGACGTACGCGCTGGCGCACCGTCTCGTGGACGTGCCGGATCTGACCGTGGTCACCAACTCGGTGCGGGTCGCCGACGTCTTCCACGCGGCTCAGCGCACGACGGGCCCCCGGCAGGGTGCGGCGACCGTCGTGCTGACCGGTGGCGTGCGGACGCCGTCCGACTCGTTGGTGGGGCCGGTGGCCGATCAGGCGATCGCGGCGCTCCACTTCGATGTGCTCTTCCTCGGTGTGCACGGGATATCGGTCGAGGCGGGTCTGTCGACGCCGAATCTGGCGGAGGCCGAGACCAACCGTCGTCTGGTGCAGTCGGCGCGACGGGTCGTGGTGGTGGCCGACCACACCAAGTGGGGGACGGTGGGGTTGAGTTCCTTCGCCGCGTTGGAGCAGGTCGACACGTTGGTGACCGATGCCGGTTTGGCCTCGCAGGCGCGGGCCGAGATCTCCGAGCATCTGCGGCGGCTGGTGGTGGCCGGGGAGGAGTTCGAGGACGGCTCGGACGACTGAGCGCCGTTGTGGTTGAGGGCGGCCTGCGCACGGCGGGGAAGGAAAAGGGCGCCTCAGTCCGTCCACACGCCCGTGACCAGCAGCCTCTCGATCGCCGCCGCGTACGGCTCGATGTCCAGGCCATGTCGCCTCAGCCACTCGTCGGAGTAGTACTTGTCGAGGTAGCGGTCGCCCGGGTCGCACAGGAGGGTGACCACGCTGCCCTGGCGGCCCTCGGCGACCATCTCGGCGATGATCTTGAGGGCGCTCCACAGGCCCGTGCCGGTGGAGCCGCCGGCCTTGCGGCCGATCGCGTTCTCCAGGGCTCTGACGGCGGCGACGCTGGCGGCGTCGGGGACCTTCATCATGCGGTCGACGGCGCCGGGGACGAAGCTGGGCTCCATGCGGGGGCGGCCGATGCCCTCGATGCGTGAGCCGCAGTCGCAGGTGACGTCGGGGTCGCCGGTGGTCCAGCCCTCGAAGAAACAGGAGTTCTCCGGGTCGGCGACACAGATACGGGTGTCGTACTGCATGTAGTGGACGTAGCGGGCGATGGTCGCGGAGGTGCCGCCGGTCCCGGCGGTGGCGACGATCCAGGCGGGCTCGGGGTAACGCTCCAGGCGGAGTTGGCGAAAGATGGATTCGGCGATGTTGTTGTTGCCGCGCCAGTCCGTGGCCCGCTCGGCGTAGGTGAACTGGTCCATGTAGTGCCCGCCGGTCTCCACCGCGAGACGGGCCGACTCCTCGTACATCTTCCGTGAGTCGTCGACGAAGTGGCAGCGTCCGCCGTGGAACTCGATCAGACGGATCTTCTCGGCGCTGGTCGTGCGGGGCATGACGGCGATGAAGGGGACGCCGATCAGTTTGGCGAAGTACGCCTCGGAGACGGCGGTGGATCCGCTGGAGGCCTCGATGACCGGGCGGCCCGGCCGGATCCAGCCGTTGCACAGGCCGTAGAGGAAGAGGGAGCGGGCGAGACGGTGCTTCAGACTGCCGGTGGGGTGGGTCGACTCGTCCTTGAGATACAGGTCGATCCCCCATCTCTCGGGCAGCGGGAAGCGCAGGAGATGGGTGTCGGCGGAGCGGTTGGCGTCGGCCTGGACCTTGCGCACGGCTTCTTTGAGCCAGCGGCGGTACTCGGTGTCGCTGTGATCGACGTCGAGGGTGGCGCCAGGACGGGTGGGGTGGGCGGTGCTCACGGCGTGCTCCTCACGCATTGCGCCGACGGCGGATCGCGGCGTCGGACGTCCCGATGATAGACACCTTCCGCACGCTTCTCACCTGCATAAACATGCCTTTGAGCACCTCAAAGGCACTCCTGTGGCGAGGATGCGCGGGGCGCATGGGGGGCGCATGCCGCGCATGCGCCGGAACCCCGCTCCCGGTCCACCGTGCGCACTGGTGCTCGACGCGGGGGACGTGCAGACTTCACCGCACGGGCCGAGTCGACGCCACCGGGGCCGTCCAGGGGGAGGCGATCTCGGGCACACTGGATCACGGTCCGCGACGGACAGACGACAGGCACAGCCGAAGCGCACTAGGGGGCGGGGTACATGGCCGAGCCGGAGTTCACGGCCACGGGCGTGCGGATCGGGAAGAGGTTGCGGCAGCTCACCCGGGCGGGGCAGGTCCGGATCGAGGACGGCCGACTGCAGTTGCTCACCAGTTACGGCAGCGAGATCGACAGCGCGCCGGTGCAGGCGGTCCGGGCCTCGAAGCCGTGGTTCGCCAACGAGGACCGGGCGTTGGCCGATGTCAACGGCACTCGCTACACGCTCACGCTGAACGAGCACGACCCGGCTCCGGGGAAGCCCGGTCCACCGTCCGCGCGCCGGTTCATAGAGGCGGTGCGCAAGGCGGCCGGTCGCAGCGGCTGACGTACCGCGAGTTGCGGGACCGGGCCCCCTGGGTCACTCTGGTCTCACGTCACTCTGGGTTTACCGGCGATAACGCTGCGAACCAGCCCGCCGGCCACGTCAGCGGGCGGCGGTCGTCGACAGCCACCCCACGAGCAGGCGGCGGCTTAGGCCTCCGCCCACCAGGCGGCAGTCGTAGGCGGCCGCACCACAGCAGGCGGCGTTTTTCGCCCAGCCACCTCGCTGGATCCGTACTCCGATCTTCTTCCGGACTCAATTCGGGGAGTCGCAGCCGTGATCAGCCAGCAAAGCAGGCACTGCACGGTGGAGCTCCAAGCCCTGCCGTCGCGGATCGGCCAGGTCCGCAGAATCGTATCTGCGCAATTGCGCTACTGGCATCTGGATCCCTTGATAGAGCGGGCCGCACTCGGGGTGACCGAGCTGCTGTCCAACGTCCACCGGCACGCGGAACCGGACAAGACGTGCACCGTGGAGATGGAGTTGCTCCTCGGCCGGCTCACGGTCTCGGTGCACGACCACGACCCCCGTCTCCCGGTCGTCCAGGACGCGGATCCCTTCGCCACCTGCGGCCGAGGGCTCGCGATGGTCGCCGCGGTGAGCGAGAGCTGGGGCGTGCGCCCGCACGGCGAGACGGGGAAGGTCGTGTGGTTCACCCTGCCGGCCTCCTCGGCCGCGGTACCCAAGATCTCGCCGTACGACACCGGCCTGACGCTCGACACCACACAGCCCTACGACACCGGACGCAGGCCCGCCGCGCGTGGGCGCAGGTCCGAACACGCTCCCGCCCGGTCGGCCGTCGCAGGCTGACCGGGCGGTGACCCTCTCGTCGCCGGCCGGCCCGGGCTCGGACACCGGCTGCCAGGAGGCCGGGGGTGGCGGGCTCAAGCCGTGCGATGCCCGGCGGACGGTCCGCTCACCCGGTCCTCGGCATCCGCCACGCCCACCGAGATGTCCACCGACGGCCGGAGCTTCGCCGCCGCCGCCAGAGCCTCGTGCACGGGGTGGGCGGTGAAGGACGCCAACAGGGCCCGGTCTGCCGGGTGTTCGGCGGCGGGGTAGGCGATCTGCTCGTAGGCGGCCTGGAAGCGGGGGCCCCAGCGGCGGGCACCGAGACGGGCCGTGCGGGAGCAGTTGTCGACCATGTACGCGACGTCCCGGGCGTGCATGTAGGGCAGGAGGGAGTCGACGGCCTCGATGACGGACTCGTTGACGATCTCCGACCAGGGATGGCCGCGCTCGACGAACTCGTCGATCTGCGCGGTCATGGTGGCGACGAAGACACCTGCGGCGAACGGGTCGACGGGCAGGTCGCGTTCGCCCCGGCAGGCATGGGCCCGGGCGCTCACCGACCACATCGGGGAGCCGCCGATCTCGCTCATCGGGCGGGCGCCGAGGCGGCGTTCGGCCAGGACGACGCCGCGCAGCTCGGTGCCGTCGGCGACCTCGTCGTAGATCTCCGCGACGATCTCACGGGCGGGTCCGTAACTGGCCGTGTAGACGCGGTCGAAGACGTCCCGGCCGTCCGCGTCGAGCCCCTCGCGGACCGCGCGGAGTCCGGCGCGGGAGACGGTGCGGGCGATCGGGCCGGTGATGGTCTCGCAGGACCGCTCGTACGCGGTCACCTCGTCGGCACCGGCGAGCCGGTGGCGGGTGTAGAGGCTCTCGACGATGGCGTGGACGGCACCGAGCAGGATGGCGCGCTCGCCGACGATGTCGGAGAGGTACTCGCTCTCCAGGGTCGTGCGGAAGGTGTACGGGGAGCCGAGGGCGACCGACCAGGCGAGGGCACGGTCGGTCGCGTGGCCGTCGGGGTCGGCGTGGACGGCGTAACTGCTGTTGATCCCGGCGCCGTTGACCTCCGCGCCCTGTTCGTAGAGGCGGCGTACGGAGTCGCCCATGCCCTTCGGGCAGACGGCGATCACCCCGTGGCCGGGTGGGAAGTCGCCGCCGGTCTGCCGGAGATGGCCGAGGAGGAAGCCGTGGGAGAGGCCGATGGTGGCGCCGGGCTTCAGGGCGGCGAAGATCTCCCGGTGGTGGGCGGCGAGTGCCGCGTCGGCGATCAGCAGGATGACGAGGTCGCTCTCGGCGGTGACGGCGAGCCAGTCGCCGAGGGTGCCGTCCGCCTCGGTGAAGCCGTGGGCGCGGGCGTCGGCGGCCGAGGCGGAGCCGGGTCGCAGGCCGACGGAGACGGTGATGCCGGTGCCGCGGAGGGAGTCGCGCAGGTTGCGGGCCTGGGCCCGGCCCTGCGGGCCCCAGCCGACGACCCCGACGCGACGCACTCCGGCGAGGGCCTCGGGCAGCAGGGGGAACAGGTGGCGGCCCCCGCGCAGGACGGTCTCGGTACCGCCGGGCATGTCCAGGGTTTCGAGGGCGAAGACGGTGGAGGCGGCGGAGGCGGACGGGGAGGTGGTGGTCATGGAGGAGTTGTAGGGTCCCGGCGAGCGTTGCGGCAAGCGCAACCTTTGCAGCGGAGCGTTGCAGGAACAGAAAGGCCCTGGTGGGCGACCATGTGGGACGATCACCGCGACCTGCGGCTGTTTCTCCATCTGGCCGGGACGCTGAACTTCGGCCGGACCAGCCTGGACTGCCATGTCAGCCCGGCGACCCTGACGCGGACGGTGCAGCGGCTGGAGGCCGAGTTGGGGCACCGGCTGCTCGACCGGGGGCCGAGGGGGGTCTCCCTCACCGCCGAGGGGCATCGCTTCCGCGCCTACGCCGCCGAGGCCCTGGAGCTGTGGCAGGCCTTCCGAGAGGAGCATCCGGAGCCGGCCGAACTCACCGGGCGGCTGGTCGTGTTCGCGACTGTGACCGCGTGTCAGGCGCTGCTGCCCACGCTGCTGGCGCCGTTGCGCACGGCCCATCCCCAGGTCCGCCTCGATCTGCGCACCGGTGACGCGGCGGTCGCGCTGGCCCGGCTGGACGAGGGTGAGGCGGACGTGGCGGTCGCGGGCGTCCCGGCGCGGCTGCCGGAGTCGCTGGTCAGCCGGACGGTGGCCACCACGGACCTGGTGTTCGTCACCGCGCGCGAACGCCCGGACCCCGGTCTCGACGGCCCCTTCGTCCTCCCCCACCGGGGCCTGGTCCGTGAGGCCGCCGACCGCTGGTTCCGCACCCACGGCATGGCTCCCGACCCGGCGGCCGAACCGGAGGGCCACGAGGCGCTGCTGACGCTCGTCGCACTCGGCTGCGGCACCGGGGTGGTCCCCCGGCTGGTCCTCGACCACAGCGCCGTCCGCGACCGGCTCACCGTGATCCCCACCGAGCGTCCTCCGGCGCCGTTCCCGATCGGGCTGTGCGTCCGCAGGGCGGATCTGCGGCGACCCCATGTGGCGGCCCTGTGGAGTCTGACGGCGGAATTCACCTTCCGATCACCTTGAGGACGACTCCCGTACGTCCCCCGGCAATTACCCCTTTGAAATCCCCCACAGCATTCGGAATTGCCGCTTTCACTTTTCGTGGACGGCACAACCTTCAACGAGCCACGAGCCTCTAATTCGGCGAACCGAAATGGGGGCCCGTCGAAAATGAAGTCGATAGGACAACGGAACTCGGTGTGCCGAGCGGACAGGGACAGGGCGTGAATCCGACAACCCGCTCCTCGGCGCCGCTCGGGCCGCGGGGGAAGGCCGCACTGCTCGCCGCCGCCCTCACCCTCGCCGTGCTCTGCGCCGCCGACGCCGTGGCCCGCAGCCATCCCTTCGGCCCGCGCACCCGCAGCGTCAACGACCTCGGCAACCAGTACGTGCCGTTCCACGCGCACCTGTGGGACCTGCTGCACGGGAGGGCGGACGGCGGGCCGTACGTCAACTGGCGGTCGGGCTTCGGCGCGAGTTTCCTGCCCGACCTGGGCACGTACCTGAGCAGTCCGTTCGCCCCGCTCGTGGCGGTGTTCCCGCGCGACGAGATCGACCTCGCGGTGTATGTGGTCACCCTGCTGAAGGTGGCGTCGGCCGCCGCCGCGATGGCCTGGCTGCTGCTCGCCCTGCGTCCCGGCCGCTGGTGGGCGGCGGGGCTGCTCGGCGCGGCGTACGCGCTGTGCGGCTGGACCCTGGCGGACGCGGTCCCCAATCCCATGTGGCTCGACGGTCTGGTCTTCCTGCCACTGCTGTGCCTGGTCGGCGAGTGGGCGCGGCGGGGGCGGCGGCCGTTCCTCGGTGTGCTGGTCGTGGCACTCGCCTGGATCGCCAACTTCTACACCGCCTACATGGCCACCCTCGCCGCCGGCCTGGTCCTGCTGCTGCGGCTGTGGCTCGGCGACCTCACGCGCCGGCAGCGGCTGTTCGCCGCTGGGCGTGCGGCCCTGATCACCGTCCTCGGCATGGGTCTGGCGGCCCCCCTGGTCACCGTCGTCTACTTCGGCACCCGGCACGCCTATCCGGGCCGGGTACGGGAGTTCGCGCCCGTCCCCACCGAGGACCTGCTCGCCCGGCTGTTGCCGGGGACGTACAGCTTCGGGACCCCGGCCGTGTTCGTGGGTACCACCGCGCTGCTGCTGGCGCTCGCCCTGCCCTTCCACAAGGCGGCCCCGGCGCGCCTGCGCGCCGGGTGGACACTGCTGGTCGTCGCGGTGGCGCTGTCGATGCAGTGGGGGCCGACGCATCTGCTCTGGCACGCCTTCGCCACCCCGCAGGGCAGCTCGTACCGTCAGGCCTTCGTGCTGTGCGCGCTGCTGGTGATCGCCGCCTGGCACGCCCTGTCGTACGGCGTTCCCGGCCCGCGCGCGCTGGGCGCGGCGGGTGTGCTGCTCGCGCTGGTGATCGTGGTCGCGGGCGGCAGTGAGCGGACCACCCGTGCCTTCACCCTCCCGCTCGCCCTGCTCGCCGCCGTCGGCGCGCTGGGCGGTCTGCTCCTGCTCGGGGCGAAGCGGAGGAACGGCCGGCCCCTCGCCGTCCTCGCCGTGGCGCTGCTCGTGTGCACGCAGTTCGGCGAGGCCGCCGTCACCTCCGCCGCCGACACCCGACTGCGGCTCGGGCACATGGACGACTACGCGCCCTGGGGTGCGCGGCAGCGGGAGCAGGCGGAGGCGATCGCCGGGGCCGACGGCTGGCCGCGTCACCGGACCGACCCCGGCCGGGAGCAGACCGTCGGCAACGACCCGCTGCTGGTGGGCGGGCAGGGCGCCCAGTACTACAGCAGCCTCACCTCGGACGTGCTCAGCCGGACGCTCACCGCCCTCGGGGGCGGCTGGACCTCGCGCGGCCGCAATGTGCAGAGCCTGGACAACGCCGTCACGGACGCGATCTTCTCCGTTGGCGCCCGGGTGCACTCCCCGCCGGACCCGCACCAGAACTGGTTCCCGCAGGACGGCAGCGGGGTGACCGTGACCCGGCAGGACGTGCCGCCGCTGGTCACGGTGCGGCCGCACACCGACCGCGCCGACGGCCCCACGGACCTCTTCGGCTTCGGTCCGTCGCCGTACCGCAACCAGGAGCTGCTGCTGGGCACACGGGTGTACACCGTGCCCCGGGTCAGCGTGCGCACCGCCGCCGGGAAGCCGCCGTCGCCCAGCGACGACGGGCGGCCGGGGCTGCGGGTGGGCCCGCTGCCCTACGCGAGCGCGCCGAGGAAGCCGACGATCACGGGCAGTTGTCCGGCCGGGTCCGAGCTGTATCTGTGGGCGCCGCATCTGTCGGGCACCGCGCGGCTCGCCGACGGCGCCGCCTCCGGGGCCGGGCCCGGCGTGGAGCCGACCGGGCGGTTCCGGTCCGACCAGCCCGTCACCAAGATCGCCCCGATGCAGCGGCTGGGCACGGTCGGGGACTCCGGACGGTTCCGTATCGAGCTGTCGCCGAACAGGACCAGCCTGGTCCCGGACGGAGCGGTCGGCTGCCTGGACACCGCGCGGCTGAGCGCCGCCGTGGAGGGGCTCAAGGCCGACGGCGCCACCGACGTGAGCGTGTCCGACGGGACGATCCGGGCCGAACTCCCACCCCACAGCACGGGGATCGCCGTCGTCGCGGCACCCCGGATCTCCGGTTGGCGCTGCGCCGCCGGCAACGCGCCCGCCCTCCCCGCCAAGAGCCACTACGGCCTGATCGCGGTACCGCTGTACGGCTCGGCCAGCAGTGTGACCTGCACGTTCCATCCGCCCGGACTGCGCCTGGGCACGGCGGTCGGGGCCCTCTCGCTCACCGCCGTGCTCCTCCTCGGGGCGTCGGACCTGATCCGCCGCCGTCGGGCACCGGCCACGTCCGGGCCCATGCCCCCGGCCGCCGCACCGCCCTCGCCCGACGACCCGCCCACACGTGAGCGCGTGACCACCGCTCTGTGAAACCGCACCCCTGGGGGAATCCATGCTCATCTCGATCGTCGCACCCTGCTACAACGAGGAAGCCGTCGTCGCCCGTTTCCACGAGGAGATCCAGAAGGTCGCGGAAGAACTGCTTCCGCTCGGTCACGACATGGAGTGCGTGTATGTCGACGACGGCAGTCGGGACCGTACGCTCGCCGTTCTGAAGCAGTTGGCGGAGTTCGACGCCCGTGTCCGGTACGTGTCGTTCAGCCGCAACTTCGGCAAGGAGGCCGCGCTGCTCGCGGGGCTGCGGCACGCCTCGGGCGACTGCGTGATCGTCATGGACGCCGATCTGCAGCACCCGCCCGAACTGATCCGCCGCATGCTCGACCTGCGTGAACAGGGCTACGACCAGGTCATGGCCCGCCGTACCCGGACCGGCGACGGTCTGATGCGCACCGCCACCGCCCGCCTGTACTACCGACTGGTCAACCGGCTCGTCGACGTGGAACTCGTGGACGGCGTGGGGGACTTCCGGCTGATGTCGCGCCGGGTCGTCGACGCCGTCCTGGAGCTGACGGAGTACAACCGCTTCTCGAAGGGGCTCTTCGCCTGGGTCGGTTTCCCCGGCACGACCTTCGAGTACGAGAACGCCGTGCGCTTGCACGGCCGCAGCTCCTGGAGTTTCCGGTCGCTGCTCAACTACGGACTGGACGGGCTCCTCTCCTTCAACAACCGTCCGCTGCGGGCGGCCCTGCACCTCGGCCTGTGCCTGTTGGTGTGCGCGGGGCTCTACACGGCCTGGATCGTGGGCGACGCACTCGTCAACGGCGTGGAGACACCGGGCTATGTCACCATCGTCATGGCCGTCACCGCCCTCGCCGGAGTGCAGATGATCATGCTCGGGGTGATCGGGGAGTACACCGGCCGGATCTACTACGAGGTGAAGGGGCGCCCGCACTTCCTGGTGAAGGCGACCAACGCGGAACAGACGGAGGGGCACGCCGCGTGCGGCACGACGAAGGATCTCATTCGCTGATGGGGACGGTGACACGCACCGAACCGCGCCCCGTGGCCGGCCCGGCGCCGGAGCGGCGCATATCGGGACAGATCATTTCCTTCGCGCTGGTCGGGGTGGTCAACACCGGGACCTATTACGGGCTTTATCTGTTGTTCCTCAAGGGGCTTCCTTATCTCGCCGCACATATTCTCGCGTTCGCCCTGAGTATGACGGGCTCGTTCTTCCTGAACGCGCGATTCACTTATCGCACCCGTCCGACCTGGCGTAAATTCCTGTTGTTCCCGCTGACCAACGTCACCAATTTCGTGATCACGACCGCGGGGGTGTACGTCGTCGTGGACGTGCTGCACGCGGGCAACCGGTTCGCGCCGCTGCTCGCGTCGGGGGCGGCGATCCCGGTGACGTTCCTGGTGTCCCGCACGATCATGCTGCGGGGCTCCCGGACCGGGTGAGTCTTCTCAGGCCAGCGCGCCCAGCGGGTCGTCGAGCACCGGCTGCCAGGCCAACTCGGCCGCCCCCACCAGGCTGTTGTGGTCCAGGGTGCACGCCAGGATCGGGGCGACCCCGCTCTGGCGTCCCCACAGACTGCGGTCGGCGACGACGGCCCGCAGCCGGTCGGGGTCGGCGTCGAGCAGGGCTCGGTGCATGCCGCCGAGGATGATGCGGTCGGGGTTGAGGATGTTCACGAGACCGGCGAGCCCGAGGCCGAGACGGTCGATGATGGCCTCGGCGGCCGTGCGGACACCCGGGTCGTCGTACTGGGTGCGGATCAGTTCGTTGGCCTGTTGCAGCAGCGAACCCTCGGGTCCCGGATCGCGGCCCACCGCGGTGAGGAAGGCACGCGGGTCGGCCTCGACGTCGAGGCAGCCGCGGCTGCCGCAGTGGCAGGGCCGGCCCTCGGGGTTGACGGTGAGGTGGCCGACCTCCAGGGCCAGCCCCGAACTGCCCATGTGCAGCCGGCCGTCGAGGACCAGCGCGCCGCCGACGCCCCGGTGCCCGGTCGCCACGCACAGCAGATCGCGGGAGCCGCGTCCGGCGCCGTGCCGGTGTTCGGCGAGGGCGGCGAGGTTGACGTCGTTCGCCGCGAACGCGGGCCCCGCGATCCCGGCCGCGCGGACCCGCTCGGCGAAGATCTCCCGGACCGGCGCCCCCGCCGGCCAGGCGAGGTGCAGCGGGTTCAGCGCCAGCCCCGCCGGTTCGGCGACGGCCGACGGCACGGCCAGACCCGACCCCACACACCGCCGCCCGGTCTCCGCCAGGAGCTCGGCTCCCGCGTCGACGACCGAGCCGAGCACCTTCGCCGGGTCGGCGTCCACGATCTCGCAGGCGGGCGTGGTGGCGACGATCCGCCCGCCGAGCCCGACCAGCGCGGCCCGCCAGCCGTCGGAGTGCACCTGGGCGGCGAGCGCGACGGGCCCCTCCTCGGCGACTTCGAGGCGGTGGGAGGGCCGGCCCTGGGAGCCGGCGGCGGCTCCCGGGTGCGCGTCGACCCGGATCAGCCCCAGCGCCTCCAGCTCGGCGGCCACGGCGCCGGCCGTGGCCCGGGTGACGCCCAGTTCGGCGGTGAGCACGGCCCTCGTCGGGGCGCGACCGGTGTGCACCAGCTCCAGCGCCGGACCGAGCGCGCCCCTCCCCCGGTCCAGCCGAGCCCGTGCCGTCGTCCCTTCGCCCGCCGCCTTGGGGGCCGCCTTCCCGTCCATGAGGCCGAGTCTCCCATGATCCGCTCGGCGCCGAACCCCGCGCGGTGGGCCTCAGCCGTCGTCGAAGCCGCCGACCCGCAGGGTGATGTTCAGCCGCCCGGTCAGCCCCAGCCAGGGCGGCGCGGTCCCCGGGTGCACCCGGGGCACCCCGTGGTAGGCGGACCGCGCCGGCCCGCCGAACACGAAGAGGTCGCCACTGCGCAGCTCCACGTCCGCGTACGGCCGCGTCCGGGTCTCCGTGTTGCCGAAGCGGAAGACGCAGCTGTCACCGAGGCTCAGCGACACCACCGGCGCGTCCGACTTCTCGTCGCCGTCGCGGTGCATGCCCATGCGCGCGTCGCCGTCGTAGAAGTTGACCAGGGCGATGTCGTACGCGGCGGTCGCCGCAGCCCCGGCTCCGAGGGTGTCCGCGACCGCGCGCCGGCCCAGCTCCCCGAGCCAGTCCGGGAACGGCTTCACGGGCGCGCCGTCGCCGTCGACGACGGTGCGGGCGTAGGCGTACGGGTACCAGTGCCGGCCGAGACAGACCTGCCGGGCGGTCATCGTGCCGCCGCCCGGGGTGCGGACCGTGCGGAGCCCGGCGGGCGGCCGGGCCCACACGCGACAGGCGTCGAGGAGGTGTCGCTGCTGTTCCGCGTCCAGCCAGTCCGGCACGTGGACCGCGCCCGGCGCGATCTCCGTCCGGTCCCGGGGGAACAGCTCGGCGTCCATGGCACCATCGTCCCGCACGCGGCTCGATGTCCGCCGGGGCCCTCGTCCCGCAGGGCCGCTCGCGTCCATGGGTCCTTCGTCCCGCACCGCTGCTCGACGGCCGGGACCGGGGCCGGGCTCGGTTAGCCTGGGCGCACGATGAGCGACCGTATGACCACGCCCGAGGGCGACTACGCCCTGACCCGCTTTCCCGAGGACCCCCGTGACCTGCTGCGCGCCTGGGACGCGTCCGACGCGTATCTGCTGCGCCACCTCGCGGAGAGCGGGACGCGGCTGGACGGGACGCTCGTGGTCGTCGGGGACCGCTGGGGCGCGCTGACCACCGCGCTCGCCGCGCACCGGCCGACGCAGATCACCGACTCGTTCCTGAGCCGGGAGGCGACGCGGGCCAACCTGGCACGCAACGGCGTCGAGGCGGACACCGTACGGCTGCTCACCACCCGGGACACTCCCCCGGACCGGGTCGACGTACTCCTCGTACGGGTCCCCAAGAGCCTCGCGCTCCTGGAGGACCAGCTGCACCGGCTCGCGCCCGGCGTGCACGAGGGCACGGTCGTGATCGGCGCCGGAATGGTCAAGGAGATCCACACCTCGACGCTGAGGCTCTTCGAGCGGATCCTCGGCCCGACCCGCACCTCGCTCGCCCGACAGAAGGCACGGCTGATCTTCTGCGCCCCTGACGCGAAGACCGCCGGGGCCAGGGGGGACGATCCCTGGCCGTACACCTATCGGCTGCCGGACGACATCGGCGTCCTGGCGGGACGCGCGGTCGTGAACCACGCGGGCGTGTTCTGTGCCGACCGGCTCGACATCGGCACCAGGTTCTTCCTGCGACAGCTCCCGAAGGCTCCGCGCGGCGGGCGGGTCGTCGATCTGGGGTGCGGGAACGGCGTGGTCGGTACGGCGGTGGCGCTGGCCGATCCGGACGCCGAGGTGGTGTTCGTCGACGAGTCGTACCAGGCGGTGGCCTCGGCGGAGGCCACGTACCGGGCGAACCTGCCGGAGGCCGGCGGAACGGTCGAGTTCCGGGTCGGTGACGGGGTGGAGGGGTTCGCGCCGGGGAGTGTCGATCTCGTCCTGAACAACCCGCCGTTCCACTCCCACCAGGCGACGACCGACGCCACGGCACGGCGGATGTTCACCGGGGCGCGGCGGGCGTTGCGGCCCGGTGGTGAGCTCTGGGTGGTGGGGAACCGTCATCTGGGCTATCACGTGACGCTGCGGCGGATCTTCGGCAACAGCGAACTCGTCGCGAGCGACGCCAAGTTCGTGGTGCTCAGGGCGGTCAGGCGGAGTTAGCGACACCCGCCGGGAAGGTGGCCCCGCGCAGGGCGCGCGGCGAGGCTCCCAGTTCCCGGCGGCAGGCCTTGTTGAAGGCCTGGAGGTCGGGGATGCCGACGGAGGCGGCCACGGCGGGGATGGACAAGGTCGTGGCGCGCAGCAGATGGTGGGCGCGTTCGAGTCTGCGGCGTCTGATGTAGGCGACGACGGTGCCGCCGGTCTCGGCGTGGAACAGCCGGGTCAGGTGGTTGTGGGAGACCCCGGCGACGCGTGCCACCTCCGGGATGGTGAGCGGGGCGGCAAGGTGGGACTCGATGTGGGCGATGGCGGTGGTGACCGCCGGGTGCGGCCCGGGGGCGGCCGCGACGGGCGGGGTCAGCTGGGCGACCCGCCACAGGGCGGTCCAGAGTTCGGCGCGGCTGCGGTCCGGCTCGCTCGGGGCGGCCGCCACCGCCTGGAGCAACAGGCCGGTGAGCGCGGGCAGTTCGGGGCCGGTGTCCTGGACGACGGGAACCGTGCGGGGCGCTCCGGACGGGGGGATGCGCAGATGGGCGAAGAGGTGTTCGGAGCGGCCCCGGTAGCGGTAGCGGACGGTGGTGCCGGGCGGGACGAGGCTGACCCGGCCGGGGCGGATGGTGTGGGCGGTGCCGTCGACGGTCAGTTCGGCCTCGTACTGGTAGAGGTGCAGCTGCCACAGTTCCGGCAGCCGGAAGACGTCCGTGCGGCTCGCGACGCCGTGCACGCCGACCCCGATGAGGGCGACGTCCGGCGGCTCACCGAGGTGGATCTCCGTCTCCCGCATGACCGGAAAAGTATCAGTGACGGGCGTCACACTCCGCTCCGGGGAGACCGTACATCGCAAGACGGTCACATTCCCACGCGGGACGGGCGCGTACGGGCCCCTACGCGGGCGGAGGGGTCCCTTCCGTCCGCAGGACGCCGATCAGCCGGGCCACCGTCTCCACCATCGCCGTCCGCCCCGCCGCGAGGTAGGTGCGCGGGTCCACCGCGTCGGGGTGGGCGGCGAGGTACTCCCGGACCGCGCCGGTCAGGGCGATGTTGAGCGCGGTGCCGATGTTGACCTTGGCGATGCCGCCCGCCACGGCCGCGCGCAGTTCGTCGTCCGGGACCCCGGAGGAGCCGTGCAGGACGAGGGGGACGTCCAGGGCGGCGGACAGCCGTTTCAGCAGGACGTGGTCGAGGGCGGCGGTGCGGGTGGTCATCGCGTGGGAGCTGCCGATGGCGACGGCGAGCGCGTCCACGCCCGAGTCCGCCACGAAGGCCCGCGCCTCCTCGGGGTCGGTACGGGCACCGGGCGCGTGCGCGTCGAGCGGCGGCGCGCCGTTCTTGCCCCCGACCTGCCCCAGCTCGGCCTCGATCCAGAGTCCCTGACCGTGCGCCCACTCCACCGCGGCGTGGGTCGCGGCGAGGTTGTCCAGGTAGGGCAGACGGGAGGCGTCGTACATCACGGAGCTGAAGCCGGCGTCGGCCGCCCGGCGCAGCAGGTCCTCGCTGCGGACGTGGTCGAGGTGGAGCGCGACGGGCACTCCCGCCCTCTCGGCGGCGGCGGACGCGGCGCGGGCCAGCGGAAGCAGGTCCCCGTCGTGGAATCTGACGGCGTTCTCGCTGACCTGGAGGACCACCGGCGCGGCGACCGACTCGGCGCCCGCGACGATCGCCTCGACGTGTTCCAGGGTGATGACGTTGAACGCGGCCACGGCGGAGTCCGCGGCGGCGGCCCCGGTGATCAGCGCACCGGTCGTCGTGAGGGGCACGGCTCCTCCTTGTTCAGCGGTCGTCCGGGTCGGTTCAGCGGGCGTCTGCGGCGAGGATCACCGAGCGCGTCAGGTGCCGCGGACGGTCGGGGTCGAGACCGCGCGCGGCGGCCACGGCCACGGCGAGCCGCTGGGCGCGGACCAGTTCGGCGAGCGGATCGAGCGCGCCGGAGACCCAGGTCGCGCCGGTCTGCCGCACCTGCTCGGCCAGGCCTTCCGGCGCCTCGCCGAGCATCCAGGTCGCGGTGGACCGGGTGGTGACGCTGATCGGGCCGTGCCGGTACTCCATCGCCGGGTAGGCCTCGCTCCACGCGAGGGCGGCCTCGCGCATCTTCAGCGCGGCCTCGTGGGCGAGGCCGACGGTCCAGCCCCGGCCGAGGAAGGTGAACTGGGCACTCTCGACGAGCCCTTCGGGCAGCGGCGCCTCCAACGCGGCACGCGCGTCGGCGACGACGGCCTCGGTGTGCAGACCGAGGTGGGCGCGCAGGAGGGTGAGGGCGGTGGTGGCGAAGCGGGTCTGGACGACGGACCTCTCGTCGGCGAAGTCCAGCACGACGAGGTCGTCCGCGGTCGTCATGACAGGGGTGTCCGGGTCGGCGGTGATCGCCGTCGTCCGGGTACGGCCGCGCAGCGCGCCCAGCAGGTCGAGCACCTCGGTGGTGGTGCCGGAGCGGGTGAGGGCGACGACGCGGTCGTAGGCCCGCCCGTGGGGGAACTCCGAGGCCGCGAAGGCATCGGTCTCCCCCTGCCCGGCCCGCTCGCGCAAGCCGGCGGCGGCCTGCGCCATGAAGTACGACGTGCCGCAGCCGACGAGCGCCACCCGCTCCCCCGGCGTCGGCAGGACCCCGGCGTGCTCCCTCGCGCCGGCCGCGACGCGGGCCCAGCACTCGGGCTGGCTGTTCAGCTCGTCCTCGACATGGGTCATGCGGGAACCCTCCCCGGGATACGCAGGGCTCATGCTTACTTCTGCAAGATATAGTCCAGTTTCGAGCAACTTCAAGCACGAGGAGAGGCAGATGTCCCGCGACGAACGCTGGCAGACGCTGCTCGAACTGCTCGTCGAACGGGGGCGGCTGGACGTCGAGGAGGCCGCCGCCGAGCTGGGGGTGTCCGCCGCGACGATCCGGCGCGACCTCGACCGGCTGGCGGAACAGCAGATGCTCGTCCGCACCCGGGGCGGGGCGGTCGTGCACGGCGTCTCGTACGAGCTGCCGCTGCGCTACAAGACGGCCCGGCGTGCCACCGAGAAGCAGCGCATCGCCAAGGCGGTGGCCGATCTCGTCGCGCCCGGCGAGGCGGTGGGCCTGACCGGTGGCACGACGACCACGGAAGTGGCGCGGGCGCTGGCCGTGCGGGGTGATCTGGCGTCCGGCGCGCCCGCGCTGACCGTCGTCACGAACGCGCTGAACATCGCGGGCGAGCTGGCGGTGCGTCCCCAGTTCAAGATCGTGGTGACGGGCGGGGTGGCCCGCGCCCAGTCCTATGAGCTCGTCGGTCCGCTCGCCGACGGTGTGCTGGACCGCATCACCCTGGACGTGGCCGTGCTCGGTGTCGTCGCTCTCGACGTGACCCATGGCGCCGCCGCCCACGACGAGGCGGAGGCAGCCGTCAACCGACTGCTGTGCGAGCGCGCCGAGCGAGTGGTCGTCGCGGCCGACTCCAGCAAGCTGGGACGGCGGGCCTTCGCCTGGATCTGTGCGACGGAGGCGGTGGACACGCTGGTCACGGACTCGGCCGCCGCGGCCGCCACCGTGCGGCGGTTCGAGGAGGCCGGGGTGCGGGTCGTCGCCGTCTGAGGCCCGCCGCGAGCCGGCGTGGCAACCGGGTCAGTCCTGGAGCCAGGGGGCCGGCATGCCGCCGCGCTTCAGGGTGGTGAGGACGAGGGAGACGTCGACCGACGCCACGTCGGGGAGCCACGGGGAGCGGGTGACGAAGTCGTGGAGGGCGGTCTCGTCGGGGAACGCCGTGAGGACGAGGAGTTGACGTTCGCCGGTGACGAAGCTGGCGTAGCGGACATGGGCGGACGCGGCGAGGGCCGCCGTCACGGTGTCGACCCGGGCCGGGGGCGTGCGGACCCACAGGACGGCTTCGACGGGCAGTCCGAGCACCGCGGGTTCGATCACGGCACGGATGCGGACCTTGCCCTCGCGCCGCAACGCGCCGAGGCGTCGTCTCGCGGTGGCCTCCGACACGCCCGAGACGCGCCCGAGTTCGTCGTAGGTGCGGCGCCCGTCGTCGGCGAGGGCGTGCAGCAACAGGCGGTCGGCGCGGGTGAGTTCGAGGGGCGTCTCACCGGCCGGCAGGGGATCGGTGACCGGCGGTGACGCGGCGTCGGCGCGGGCGGAGCCCTTCAGGGCGGCGATCTCGGCCTCGGTGAGCAGGCCCGCGTGCCACTCGCGGATGGTGCGGACATGGCGCAGCACGGGCAGGGTGCGGGTCTCCACCACGCCCGGCAGACCGGCGAGTTCGTCCAGCACCAGTCCCGCCAGCCGTTCTCGGGGCCAGCGCAGTTCCGCCAGGCAGTCCGGGGTTCCGGTGAGGACGTGGGCGAAGACGCAGTCGGGCCTGCGGGCCAGCGCGGTGGCGGTGATCCGGGCCCGGCCGGGGGCGCAGCGGACGCCGACCACCACGCTGCTGCCGCGCATCGCCATCGCCCCGATCCGTACGAGGCCGGACTCCAGCAGTCGGGTGCCGCGGCGGACGACGGTGCGTTCGGGCTCACCGAGGGCCGCCGCGATGCGGTGCCAGGCGGCCCGGCCGTCGATCTGCAGCGCGCTGATGATGCGCCGGTCCAGTGAATCCGTCACGGGGCCGGTCCGCTGTGCGTCCATCGGCCCCAGAGTATGGCGGATTCCGTCAACTCCGCAGCCCTTCTTGTTCCCTTCCGTCGCCGTGGCCCAGCCTTCCGGGAAGTGGAATCGCATGGTCCCGCACGGTCTCCCCGCCGTGCGGAACCGCGCACCCGTCCCCCTCGGCCCGCACGAGCCGCACGAACCCATGACTCCCGTGACTCCCCGATCTACGGAGATGGTCGACGTGACTGTGACTCCTGGCGGTCCCCCACCTTCACCTTCCCCGGCCACCGGCGGCACCGACACCACCGACCTGGCCACGCCGGTGCCGCTCCGCCCGCCCGGCGTCCGACGGGCCCGGCCGGCTCTCCTGGGCCCCGGGCTGGTGCTGGCGGCCGCCAGTGTGGGCGCCGGGGACATGGTGACGTCGCTCGCGGGCGCGGCCGGCCACGGGATGGCACTGATGTGGGCCATCGTCATCGGCGTCGTCCTGAAGTACGCGCTCACCGAGGCGGTGGGCCGCCTGTACCTGGCCACCGGGCAGACCGTGATCGCCGGCCTGAAGTCGGCCGCCCGCTGGCTCCCGGCGGCGTTCATGCTCTTCGTCCTGGTCATCGGGCTGCTGTACGGGGCGGCGCTCGGCTCGGTGGCGTCCCTGGCGCTGTCCACGCTGTTCCCCGTGCTGCCCGTCAGGCCCGTGGCCGTCGTCATCGCGCTCACGGCGGCGGCGATCGTGTACATCGGGCGGTACACGGTGTTCGAGCGGGTGATGAGCGTCTTCATGCTCGCCAAGTTCCTCGGCATGGCCGTCCTCGCGGTGACCACCCTCGCCACCGCCGACGATCTGCCCGGCCTGCTCGGCACCCTGCGCCCGAGGCTGCCGGAGGGCGATGTGGTGACGGTGCTGGCGCTCGTCGGCGGGGTGGGCGGGACGGCCGGGATCGCCTCGTACAGCTACTGGGTGCGGGAGAAGGGCTGGGCGGACCGGAGTCGGCTGCGGCTGATGCGTACGGACTCGGCGGTGAGTTACGGCGTCACGCTGCTGTTCGTGCTGTGCACGACGGTGGTGGGCACGGGCCTGCTGTACGGCACCGGCGGCAGCATCACCGGCAGCGAGGGGCTGGCCGCACTCGCCGATCCGCTCGGCGCCGATCTGGGGTCGGTGGCCCGGGTGCTGTTCCTGGGCACGTTCTTCCTGGTGACGCTCAGCGCGCTGGTCGGTGGCTTCAACGGCCTGTGCTACCTGCTCGCCGACTCGCTGCGGGCGCTGCGGGGCGTCCCGGACGCCGAGGCGGAGCCGCACATCGCGCAGAACGGCCGCCCGTTCCGGCTGTTCGTCCTCTACTGCGCCGTCACCTCGGTCGCCGTCACCTTCCTGGGCCGGCCGGTGTCCCTGGTGCTCACCTACGCCGCCGTCGGCTCGCTGATCCTGCCGCTGCTCTCCGGCGCGCTGCTGATGCTGCTCAACCGCCGGAGCGTGGAGCCGGCCCTGCGCAACCGGACCATCTCGAACACGCTGCTGGGCGGCTCCTTCGTGCTCTTCGGAGTACTCGCGGTCGTCCAGCTCAAGGAGTCCCTGGGAGGGGCGTGAACCACCTCGTGCATCACCTCGTCGACCATCCCGCCAAGTATCCGGTGAACCCGACGGGCGACGCGGACCCGTCGGACGACCTCTGCTTCCGGACCGCGTACGAACTCGCCGTCGCGCTGGCGCGCCGGGAGATCTCGGCGCGGGAGGTGGTGACGGCCCATCTGGAGCGGATCGAGCGGGTCGATCCGGCGGTGAACGCGATCGTGACGCTGGTGGCCGACCGGGCGCTGGAACAGGCGTCCGAGGCGGACGACCGGATGGCGGCCGGGGAGCCGGTCGGTCCGCTGCACGGGCTGCCGGTCGCGCACAAGGACCTGCACGACACGGCGGGCATCCGGACGACGTCCGGTTCGCCGGTCTTCGCCGAGCGGGTGCCCGACCGTGACCATCTGGTCGTCGAGCGGCTGCGGAAGGCGGGCGCGATCACGCTCGGCAAGACCAACGTGCCCGAACTGGGCCTGGGTTCGCACACCGTCAACCCCGTCTTCGGGGCCACCCGCAACCCCTACGACCTCTCCCGCAGCGCGGGCGGCAGCAGCGGTGGGGCGGGGGCGGCCCTGGCCTGCGGGATGCAGCCCATCGCCGACGGCAGCGACACCGGCGGCTCGCTGCGCAATCCGGCCTCCTTCAACAACGTCGTCGGGCTGCGCCCGTCGCCGGGCCGGGTGCCGTCCTGGCCCGACAAGGCGCCCTGGGGTCAGCTGTCGGTGAAGGGGCCGATGGCCCGGACCGTGGCGGACGTCGCACTGACCCTGTCCGTGCTGGCGGGCCCGGATCCCCGTGATCCGCGCTCCCTCCAGACGCCCGGCTCCACCTTCGCCTGGCAACTCGACGGCGAACTGCGGGGATTGCGGGTCGCCTTCTCGCCCGATCTCGGTGGGGCCGTGCCCGTCGACGCGGAGGTACGAGAGGCGCTGCGGCCCGCGCCGGAGGTGTTCGCGGCGCTGGGCTGCGAGGTCGAGGAGGCATGTCCGGACCTCAGCGGCGCGGACGAGGTGTTCCTCGCCCAGCGTGCCTGGCAGGTGGAGCTCTCCTACGGGGCGCTGCTGGACGAGCACCGCGACCTGCTGTCCCCGGACGTCGTCTGGAACATCGAGGAGGGCCGCAGGCTCGGCGGGCCCGACCTCGGGCGGGCCCAGGCGCTGCACGGCGCGCTCTTCCACCGGGTCCGTGAGTTCTTCGAGCGGTACGACCTGTTGTTGCTGCCGGTCAGCCAGGTCGCGCCCTTCGACATCGGGCTGGCGTACCCGACGGTCGTGGACGGCACCCCCATGGAGACCTATCTCGACTGGATGCGCTCGGCGTACCTGATCTCCGTCACGGGCTGCCCGGCCCTGTCCGTCCCGGCCGGGTTCACCCCGGGGGGACTGCCGGTCGGGTTGCAGATCGTGGGTCCGCACCGGCGGGACTGGTCGGTCCTGAAGGCCGGGTACGCCTTCGAGCGGGTGACCCGCGTCGGGGAGCGGCGACCTCCGGTGGTGACGACCGGCGGCTGAGTGCTCGACCGCCGTCGTCAGTGCGTGTGTTCGGCCGGAGGTTCTTCCGCCGGGCCCGGCGCCGCCGTCTCCCCGGCCTCGACCGTGAACGTCGCCGTGTGGACCTTGCCCTCGTGCTGGAAGTCGAGGAAGAGGCGGTAGGTGCCGACGCTGGGGGCGGTGGCCGTGAAGGAGATGTCCGGGCCGGGCTCGGTCGTGCCGTCGCCGGGCTCTCCGCCCGGATGGACGTGCAGGTAGGCGAGGTCGCCGGAGCGCAGGGCGACCAGGTGGCCGTACGCGCCCAGGTAGGGCTGGAGGTCGGTGACGGGCCTGCCGTCGCGGGAGACCTTCAGCTTCAGCTCGCTCGCGGCGCCGGGGCGCAGGCCGCCGTCCAGTTCGACGTCGTAGCCGTTGACCTCGGCGGTGTCGCCCGGTGCCGGGAGCTTGTGCGGCTTGTACGTCCCCGAGGCCGCGAGGTCGGCGCCGAGGGTGAGGTTCTCGGCGTCCTCGCCGGCCGGGGTGAAGTCGGCGAAGACGCGGTAGCCGCCGGCCTCGGGCAGGTCGACCGGGGTGCTCCAGGTGCCGTCGGCGGCGCGGGTGGGGTGCAGATGGCGATAGGTGACCAGGTCGCGTGAGGCGAGGATGAGGTGCAGTTCCTTGTCGTGCTCGCGCTGGTACGCGGTGACGGCACGCCCTCGCTCGTCCCGGATGACGAAGCGCAGGTCGGCGCGGTGGCCGGCGGTGACGCTCGGGGTGCGCAGGTCGAGGGTGTAGCCGCCCTCGGAGATCTGCAGGCCGCCGGCCGGGGCGGAGGCGTGCGCGCCCGCGCCCTCTGTGGGTTCCGGTGACTCCTCGGTGTGGTCGTCGTGGCGCGCGGGCTCGCTCTCGGCGGTGTCCGAGACGACGGGTTCGATGCCCTTGCCCACGCCGTAGGCGGTGCCGAACGTCGCGGCCAGCGCGGCGGCGAACGCGGTGATCCTCAGTCCGGTGTTCATGGCCGTCTCCTTCGAGGTCCGGGTCTTCACACAGCTCACCATACCCCCGGGGGGTATATAGTCAAGCGCTGCGAGCAACTTGCCCTGGGTACCCCCGAGGGGTATACAGGCACTAGTGCGCCAGGATACCCCGACCCCGTATCCATGAAGATCGCCGCCCACGACGTACGAGGGAGCACCCCATGACCGTCACCAGCACCGGGACCGGAACCGCCGCGGAGGTGGAGCTCGCCATCGGCGGTATGACCTGCGCCTCCTGCGCCGCCCGCGTGGAGAAGAAGCTGAATCGCATGGAGGGCGTCACCGCGACGGTCAACTACGCCACCGAGAAGGCGAAGGTCAGCTACTCGGACGAGGTCTCGGTGCGGGACCTGATCGCCACCGTGGAGGCGACCGGCTACACGGCACGGGAGCCC
Organism: Streptomyces gottesmaniae; assembly: GCF_031845845.1. Lineage (NCBI taxonomy): Bacteria > Bacillati > Actinomycetota > Actinomycetes > Kitasatosporales > Streptomycetaceae > Streptomyces > Streptomyces gottesmaniae. Next base: position 147,345 of record NZ_JAVRFJ010000008.1, on the reverse strand, counting down.
GCACCGCCCGCACCTCCCGCCCGGGACGAGCCCGACGGCACCGACGAGGCGGCGGACGACGAACTGCGGCCGCTCCGGCAGCGCTTGACCACCGCGGTGGTCCTGGCCGTCCCCGTCATCGCGATGGCCATGGTCCCCGCGCTGCAGTTCGAGTACTGGCAGTGGCTGTCCCTGACGCTGGCGGCGCCCGTGGTGACGTACGCCGGGTGGCCCTTCCACCGCGCCGCCTGGACGAACGCCCGGCACGGGGCGGCCACCATGGACACCCTCATCTCCATCGGCACCCTGGCCGCCTTCGGCTGGTCGCTGTGGGCGCTGTTCCTCGGGACGGCGGGCACACCGGGCATGACGCACCCCTTCGAGCTGACCATCGTCCGGGGTGACGGCGCCGGCTCCATCTACCTGGAGGCCGCGGCCGGGGTGACCGCCTTCATCCTCGCCGGGCGCTACTTCGAGGCCCGCGCCAAGCGGAAGGCGGGCGCGGCCCTGCGGGCGTTGCTGGAGCTGGGCGCGAAGGAGGTCACCGTACTCACGCCGGACGGCGAGGAACGCACGGTTCCCGTCGCCGACTTGCGGGTCGGCGACCGATTCCTGGTGCGTCCGGGCGAGAAGATCGCCACCGACGGGACCGTCGTCGAGGGCTCGTCCGCCGTGGACGCGTCCATGCTGACCGGCGAGTCCGTGCCGGTGGAGGTCGCGGTCGGCGACGCGGTCACCGGTGCCACCGTGAACGCGGGCGGGCGTCTCGTCGTCGAGGCCACCAGGATCGGCGCCGACACCCAACTGGCCCGGATGGCGCGGCTGGTGGAGGACGCGCAGAACGGCAAGGCCTCGGCCCAGCGCCTCGCGGACCGGATCTCCGCCGTGTTCGTGCCGATCGTGATCGCCCTCGCCCTGGGCACCCTCGGCTTCTGGCTCGGCAACGGCGCCGGGCCCACGGCCGCCTTCACCGCGGCGGTCGCCGTACTGATCATCGCCTGCCCCTGCGCCCTGGGGCTCGCCACGCCGACCGCGCTGCTGGTCGGCACCGGGCGCGGCGCCCAACTGGGCATCCTGATCAAGGGCCCGGAGGTGCTGGAGTCCACGCGCAGGGTCGACACCGTCGTCCTCGACAAGACCGGCACCGTCACCACCGGCCGCATGACCCTGCTGGCCGTGCACCCCGCCGAGGGCACCGACGAGGCCGAAGTGCTCCGCCTGGCGGGCGCGTTGGAGCACGCCTCCGAGCACCCGGTCGCTCGCGCCGTCGCCGAGGGCGCGCTGGCCCGGCTCGGCTCCCTGCCCACCCCGGAGGACTTCGCGAACGTGCCGGGCCTCGGGGTACAGGGCGTCGTCGGCGGTCACGCGGTCCTCGTCGGCCGCGAACGGCTCCTCGCCGACTGGGCCATGGAACTGCCGGAGGACCTACGGCGGGCGCGGGACCGGGCCGAGGCCGAGGGACGCACGGCCGTCGTTGTCGCCTGGGACGGTGAGGTCCGCGCGGTTCTCGAAGTGGCCGACGCGGTGAAGGAGAGCAGTGCCGAGGCGATCGCACGGCTGCGCGCGCTCGGCCTCACCCCGATCCTGCTGACCGGCGACAACCGGGCCGTGGCCGAGTCCGTCGCCCGTGAGGTCGGCATCGCGCCCGAGGACGTGATCGCGGAGGTGCTGCCGCAGGACAAGGTCGATGTCGTCGAGCGACTGCAGGCGCGGGGCCGTTCGGTCGCGATGGTCGGTGACGGCGTCAACGACGCCGCCGCGCTCGCCCAGGCCGACCTGGGGCTGTCGATGGGCACGGGGACGGACGCCGCGATCGAGGCCGGCGACCTGACCCTCGTACGAGGAGACCTGCGCGCGGCGGCCGACGCCATCCGCCTCGCCCGCCGGACCCTCGGCACGATCCGGTCCAACCTGTTCTGGGCCTTCGCCTACAACGTCGGCGCCCTGCCGCTCGCGGCGGCCGGTCTCCTCAACCCGATGATCGCGGGGGCGGCCATGGCCTTCTCCTCGGTCTTCGTCGTCGGCAACTCCCTGCGCCTGCGGACGTTCCGGGCAGCCGACCGAATCGACCGGCCGACCCCGTGAGGCCGTTCCCCGCCGGGCCCCGGCCTCGGTGAATTCGTGACCCTCACCAATTCACCGAGGCGACGCCCGGCGGGACCGCTGAGCGATTGGCCGCGGCGCCCGCACCGCCTGCGGCGTAAACGCCGTGAATTGCCGGGGCCGGTTCATCCTGGCCGAAAATCGCGGAACTGTGCCGTAAATCACAGGGACCTCGCCCGGGAGATCACCTTTGAATACCCGGGCGGCCCTTGCCGAATTACCCGCTCCGGCCCCTGAAAAGCCGTCAAGAAACACTGATCGAATTCGACGCGAACGATCACTCAGCGTGACGGTCGCCGAGGTGGGCGAGCAGCAGGTTCGGGTCCCGCAGGGTGAAGAAGGCGCCGCTGGGGACGTACACCGTCCGGTGGCGTACGGCCACGGAAGTGGGGTTGGAGAGTCCGTCGTCCCGGGTGAGAACGACGGTGTGCGTGCCGTCGGGGCGGACGAGGGCTACTTCGTCGCTGAAGATCAGGGCGGCGAGGACGGTGTCTCCGCGCCCGGTGAAGGCGAAGTCGTCGATCCCGGCGAGTCCCGTCGCGCGGGTCTCGGCCGTGCCCGCCGAGCCGTCCCGGCGGACGGGGACGCGCAGCAGGGTCTTCCGGTCGGTGTTGGAGACCCACACGTCCCCGTCGTGGACCTTGAGACCGTTCGCGCCGACACCGAAGCCGCCCTCCGAGGCGGGCAGCGGTCGGAGGGCGTCACCCGTGGCCCATGCCGTGGGCGTGCCGCCCCGCTGCGGGACGCGCCAGACGGTTCCCAGCACCGAGTCGGCGACGTAGAGCACGCCTCTGCGCTCGTCGAGGCCGATGGCGTTGGGCAAGCCGTTCGGCGGCAGCTGGGCGATCTGCCGGGGCGTGCCGCCGGGGGTGACGCGCCAGACGCCCGTCTTGTCGGTCCCGGTGGCGTAGGTGACGTAGAGCGTGCCGTCGTGGGCGCGGGCGATGCCGAGCACGATGTCGTCGCCGACCAGGGGCGTCCGCGGGTTCGGCTCGGCGGGCAGGGTGGCGAGGACGCGGGTGTGTCCCTGCTTGGTGACGTGCGCGACCTGGCGGGCGGCCGAGAAGGTCAGGTCGGCGGAGCCGTCGGGTTCGAGGGCGATGTTCTCCGGTGTCTGGCCCCGGGTGATGTCGAAGTGGGCGACGACACGGGCACGGGACACGGTCTGTTCGCCGCCCGGCGGGGGTGCGGCGGCGAGGAGGGCGACCGCGGCGGTGACCGCCGCGACGGCGGGCAGCTGGGGAAGACGGGGCATCGGTCTCTCCTGGGACGGGGCCTGGACGCCGTGGGGGCGGCGCCACACGACCATGACGGCGCGTCCGCCGACGGCGGTGGGAGTCATGGCCGGGTGATCGCCCGCACGGCGCACGGCATGCGGCCGGTCGAGTTCCCCCAGGGGCCCGATCGGGCCGAGCGCCATGACGGTCTCGCGCAGCGCCGAGCCTCCCCACCACCGCCGTCTCCTGCCACCAACCGACCGCCGGGTGCGGGCCGGCGCACGGCGACGGGCCGGGCGCCGAAAGAACCGTCGTTCTCGACCACGAGCGGAGGGCGGTACGGCTGGGGTCCGCAGGCCGCCGGGTGATCAGCCGCAGGCGGGGCGCCGGCGCCCTACGGCGCCGCGTGACGACGTGCGTCCAGGGCCTCCAGTGCCTCCAGCCGGGTCGGTCCCGGCCACGGGCAACCGGCCCAGAGCGGCGGTCCCGGTCCGAACAGAGCCCCCTTGCCCCCGCCACGGCCCCGACCTAGCCTGGTTTTGTGCCGCGAATAAACAAAACCCGATCGCACAACGCCGTGCCGGGACGCCCCACCGACCCTTCGCACCTTCGATCCCTTCGTGTCGCCATCACCGCCTTCTTCGCCCTCGACGGCTTCGTCTTCGCCGGCTGGGTGGTCCGGATCCCCGCGATCAAGGAGCAGACCGGCGCGTCGCCCGGCGCCCTGGGGCTCGCCCTGCTGGGCGTGTCCGCCGGAGCGGTGATCACGATGATGCTCACCGGCCGCCTCTGCCGCCGCTTCGGCAGCCACCCGGTGACGGTCGCCTGCGCCGTGCTGCTGTCCCTCAGCGTGGCCCTGCCACCGCTCACGCACTCGGCACCCGCCCTGGGCGCGGTGCTCCTGGTGTTCGGCGCGGCCTTCGGCGGGATCAACGTCGCCTTCAACAGCGCGGCCGTGGACCTGGTGGCCGCGCTGGGGCGGCCCGTCATGCCCGGCTTCCACGCGGCGTTCAGCCTCGGCGGCATGGTCGGGGCCGGGCTCGGCAGCCTCGTCGCGGGCTCGCTCTCCCCGACCCGCCACCTGCTCGGCATCACCGTGATCGGCCTGCTCGTGACCGCCGCCGCCGCGCCCACCCTGCTGCGCCACGAGCCCCCGGCACCCCTCGACCACCCCCTCGGGGAGCCGGCCCGGGAGAGCGGCCCACGAGGCCCCGGCCGCCTGGACAGCCGTACGCGCGCCCTGGTGGTCGTCCTCGGCCTGATCGCCGGCTGCACGGCGTACGGCGAGGGCGCGCTGGCCGACTGGGGCGCCCTGCACCTGGAGGCGGACCTCGACGCCTCGCCCGGTGTCGCGGCGATCGGTTACTCGTGTTTCGCGCTCGCCATGACGGTCGGCCGACTGACCGGGACGACCCTGCTCGAACGCCTCGGCAGAACCACGGTGCTCGTGGCCGGCGGGAGCACCGCCACGGCCGGCATGCTGCTCGGCTCGCTCGCCCCCTCGGTTCCGGCGACCCTGCTCGGCTTCGCGATCACCGGTCTGGGCCTCGCCAACATCTTCCCGGTGGCCATCGAACGGGCCGGCGCCCTGGCCGGCCCGAGCGGTGTCGCGACCGCCTCCACGCTCGGCTATCTCGGCATGCTCCTCGGCCCGCCGGCGATCGGTTTCATGGCCGAGTGGTTCTCCCTGCCCACCGCACTCACCAGCGTCGCGGTACTCGCCGCGTTCGCCTCCGTCATCGCCTTCGCCACCCGCCACTCGGCCGCCAAATGACCACTCACCGTTGCCTCTTGACCCCTCGCGGTGCATGAAGTCAGCCCTCCGAGAACATGAGGCAACCATTCAGTCGTTCGCTTCGTATAACTCCCTGGAGACACTGCGACCCGGCCGAACAGAGGACGGCCGGAGCGTCACCATCCGCTTTTCCGGATGGTCCCGAACAAGGAGAAACGATGCGACTGTTCGTGCTCAACTACGCTCGCTCCGCTGAGCAGTTGGAGTTCAGCGCTCCGTACACCTACGACTCCGGGCTGCAGTTGAACGTGCTCGCCGATGGGCGGATAGCCGCTCACGACCAGGGCCTTATGCGGGAATTGGGGGCGACGACGTCCACCGCCGGTTCGAAGACCCATTTCGACGACTGAACGCGGACCGGCGACGATGACGGTGCTGATCCTCACCAGCGAACAGGATGTGACGGCGGACCTGGTGGTGGCACAACTGAACAGGACCGGCGTCCCGGTGGTCCGCCTCGACCCCGCCGACCTCCCCGGCGGGGTGGCTCTCTCCGGCGAGTACGTGCACGGCGTCTTCCGCGGGCATCTGTCCGCCGGCGGGCGCCTGGTGAGCATGAGCGGACTGCGCTCCATCTGGCTGCGCCGGCCGGGGGTCCCGGCCAGCCGGGTGGGTGAGCCGTCCGCCTGGCTGACCGAGGAGTCCTCGCAGGCCCTGTACGGCATGCTGCGCGGGACGGGGGCCCGCTGGATGAACGACCCCGACGCGGCCCGGCGGGCCCGCCACAAGCCGTGGCAGCTCCGGCACGCCCAACGCTGCGGGCTCCCCGTACCGGCCACGCTCATCACCACGTTCCCGCAGGCCGCCCGCGACTTCGCCGAGCGCTTCCCGGACCTGGTGGTGAAGCCCGTCTCCGGAACCCACCCGCAGGACCCGGCCCGCACGGTCCCCACGAGCCGTGTCGCGCCCGGCACCGACTTCACCGCCGTGGCGTTCGGGCCGACGCTGCTGCAGCGCCGGATCGCCAAGACGGCGGACATCCGGCTCACCGCCGTCGGTGACCGCATGCTGGCCGCCCGCAAGGCGGTCGCCCCGGACGCGCACCCCGACGAGGTCGACGTCCGCTTCGCCCCCTCCACCGCGCCCTGGCAGCCGGTGGAGGTGCCGGTACGCACCGCCGCCGCCGTGCGCACCTATCTGCGGGACGCCGAACTCTCCTACGGGGCTTTCGACTTCGCGGAGGACGCGGACGGGATCTGGTGGTTCCTGGAGTGCAACCAGTCCGGCCAGTTCGGGTTCGTGGAGATGGACACCGGGCAGCCGATCGCCCACAGCGTCGCCGAGTGGCTGGCCGAGGAGGGACCGGGGGCGGGAACACGCCGCCACGACCGGATCCGCGCGACCCCCTGACACGACCGGCGACTCCGGCCCCACCCAAGCGCCCGCCCCGGCCGGGGCGGGCGCTTGGGTGGGGCCGGGCGCTCGGGCGGGGGGCCGCGCCGGCTCGGACAGGCAACCCGGCAGGCGCGTCAGCTCGGACAGGCGACCCCGGCGCGCTTCGTCCGGCAGACTCCTCCCATGGAGACCGCTGAGCACATCAGAGCCCTGGACGAGGAAGGCCGGCTGCTCACCGCCGCCGCCCGGAAGGCCGGTACGGACGCCGAGGTGCCGACCTGTCCGTCGTGGCGGGTACGGGACCTGCTGCGCCACACGGGCGCGGTGCACCGCTGGGCCACGGCCTTCGTCGCCGAGGGCCACCCCTCGCCCCGTCCCCTCACCGACGGCCCGGAAGAACTGGACGGTGACGCTCTGCTGACCTGGTTCGAGGACGGTCACCGGCGTCTCCTCGACGCCCTGCGCGCCGCCCCCGCCGACCTCGACTGCTGGACCTTTCTGCCCGCCCCGTCCCCGCTGGCCTTCTGGGCGCGCCGCCAGGCCCACGAGACGACCGTGCACCGTGTCGACGCGGAGTCCGCGCTCGACCATGCGACCGGCGCTCCCGTCATGGAGCCCGGTATGGAGCCCGGCATGGGCGCCGTCGAGGACCACGCCGTGGACCCCGCAACGGACTTCGCCGTGAACCTCACCGCGGAGTTCGCCGTCGACGGCATCGACGAACTGCTGCTCGGCTTCCACGCCCGCCCCAGGAGCCAGGTGCGCACCGGGACGCCACGCGTCCTCCGGGTGCGCGCGACCGACACGGACGCCGTCTGGACCGTACGGCTGTCGTCCGAACCACCGGCGGCGGAACGCGCGGACGCGGCGCCGCCCCTGGACGCCGACTGCGAGATCGCGGGCCCGGCGTCCCGGCTGTACCTGTCCCTGTGGAACCGGCTCCCCTTCCCCGCCGTCACCGGCGACCCCGCACTCGCCGGGCTGTGGCGGGAGACGTCGGGCATCGGCTGAGACGGACCCGGCGGGCGCGCCGCCCTTCTTGTCCCGTACGCCCGCCGCCCCCACACTCGGTCCATGGGGAGACGGACGCAGGCCGAGCGGGACGCGATGACGACGGAGATCGGGTTCGCTCTCTTCGCGGGGGCGGTGTCGGCGGGCGCGGCCTATTTCGGCGTGACCGAGTTCCTGCCGAACGTCGTCGGCGCCCTGCGTGGCCGCTGGAACCTGCTCGGCCCCCTCGCGGTCACCGCCACCGCGGTGGTGTTCGTCGCGGTCGTCTCGATCGTGCTGACCCGTTTCCGGCGCGCCGTGCAAGCGGGTCGGCGGATTCCCGCGCCGCCCGACGGGCCGGGCGCGACTCAGCCCAGCCAGCCCGGCCGCACCAACCCGGACTCGTAGGCCAGGACGACGAGTTGGGCGCGGTCGCGGGCGCCCAGCTTCACCATCGTGCGGCTGACGTGCGTCTTGGCCGTGAGCGGGCTGACGACGAGCCGACGGGCGATCTCCTCGTTGGTCAGACCCATGCCGACCAGAGCCATCACCTCCCGTTCCCGCTCGGTCAGTCCGGCGAGCGAGGCGAGTGCCGAGGGCTCCTTGGAGCGGGCCGCGAACTCGGCGATCAGCCGCCGGGTCACGCCGGGCGACAGCAGCGCGTCGCCCTCGACGACCGCCCGTACCGCGCGTACGAGTTCCTCCGGCTCGGTGTCCTTCACCAGGAACCCCGACGCGCCGGAACGGATCGCCTCGAAGACGTACTCGTCGAGTTCGAAGGTGGTCAGCATGACGACCCTCACCTGTGCGAGGCCCGGGTCGTCGGTGATGCGCCGCGTCGCGGCGAGGCCGTCGAGCAGGGGCATGCGGATGTCCATCAGGACGACATCGGGGCGCAGTTCACGCACCCCGCGCAGAGCCTCCTCGCCGTCGGCGGCCTCCCCGGCCACCTCGATGTCGGGCTGCGCGTCCAGCAACGCCCTGAACCCGGCCCGCACCAGAGCCTGGTCGTCGGCCAGCAGTACGCGGATCACCCGTCCTCCTCGACCTCGCGGGACGCCCGCACCGGCAGCACGGCAAACACCCGGAACCCCCCGTCCACGCGCGGACCCGCCTCGATCGTGCCACCGAGCGCCGCGGCCCGCTCCCGCATCCCGACGAGCCCGTTGCCACCACCGCCCGCGTCGGCTGAGGTCGCGGGCCCGTCGTCGTCGATCCGCAGCCGCAGTTCACGGCCGGCGCGGTCGAGGTCGAGACCCACCCGCGCGTGCCGCGACCCCGAGTGCCGTACGACGTTGGTGAGGGCCTCCTGGACGATGCGGAAGGCGGCGAGATCGGTCCCCGGTGACAGGTCGGGCGGCTCGCCCTCGATCGCGACGGTCAGGCCCGCACCGGCCGCCTGCTGGACGAGTTCGGGGAGCCGGTCGAGGCCGGGGGCCGGGGTGCGCGGGGCGTCACCGGGTGTCCGGAGCGTGTCGAGCACCTGGCGGACCTCGCCCAGGGCCTCTTTGCTCGCCGCCTTGATGGTGCTGAGCGCGGTGCGGGCCTGTTCCGGGTCGGAGTCGAGGAGCGCCAGACCGACACCGGCCTGGACGTTGATCACCGAGATGCTGTGGGCGAGGACGTCGTGCAGCTCGCGGGCGATCCGCAGCCGTTCCTCGTCGGCCCGCCGCCGGGCGGCCCGGGCCCGTTCGGCCCGCTCCCGGGCCCACTGCTCGCGCCGCACACGGGCCAGCTCCGAGAGCGCGACGATCGCCACGCCCCAGGCCACGACGACGACCTCCTGTCCCCAGCTCGCGGCGTCGTCCCCGTCCGGCGGCAGCCACGGGTACAGCAGATGCCCCACCAGCACGTGCCCCACCCAGAGCGCCCCCATCGCCGTCCAGGCGGCCCGGCGGTGCCCGGCGACGATCGCGCTGAAGCATCCGAGGGCCACGGTGAGGAACACCGGCCCGTACGGATATCCGGCACCCAGGTACACCATGGCGGTCGCGGCCGTCGCGAAGACGACGAGCACCGGGTGCCGCCACCGCCACAGCAGCACCAGGGCTCCCACCAGCAGCAGCACGCGCGCGAAGGGGTCGAGCGCGGCACGCTCGTCCCGCTGGAACTCCGCGGCCGCGTTCGAGCCGACCAGGACGACGACGGTGAGCGCCAGGGTGGAGCGCCAAGGCCGGCGGGGGCGCGCCTCGTCGCCGTGCCCCCGGTTCCACCACGGGGTCCCGCCCCCGTACCACCGCCGCCACCCCGAGGCGCCCCAGCCCGAGGACCCGGTCCCCACCGGGTGGGCGTCCGGTGCCGTCGGGTTCTCCGGTGCGGGTGAGTGCCCCGGTGCCGGGAGGCCGGCCGCCTCCGCATCCCGCTCTGCCATACCGGCCACGCTAGACGCCGCCCACCGGGCACGACGTCACCCGAGCGAGGTGATCACGTCTACTCCGCGCGCAGTACGCCCGCCAGTCCCACGTGGCGCGCGACCCCGTGCGCCGCGTCGCGGAAGAACGCCTCGCGGTTCTCGACCACCTTGTTGAACTGCCCGAACACCTCGAAGTTGACCAGGCCGAACAGCTGGGCCCACGCCGCGACCAGCCCCGCGACCACCTCCGGCGGCAGATCGGGCGCGAAGTCCTCGGCCATCCGCCGCGCCTCGGACCGCAGCCCGGCCGGCAGCTCTCGCCCGGCCACCCCGCCGGCCTGATGGGCGTCCCGCACGATCCGGATGAGCACCTGCCCCACCCGGGAGGCGGCCGGGATCGTCGCGTCGGGCGCGGTGTACCCCGGCACGGGCGAACCGTAGATCAACGCGTACTCGTGCGGCCGGCCCAACGCCCACTCCCGCATCCCCTCGCACACCGCGACCCACTGCCCGGCCGGGCTCTCTTCGGCGGCCTTCGCATGCGCGGCCTCGGCCGCCTCGCCCAGCGAGTCGTAGGCGTCGATGATCAGCGCGGTGAGCAGGTCGTCACGGCTCGCGAAGTAGCGGTACAGCGCGGAGGAGACCATGCCGAGCTCACGCGCGACGGCCCGCAGCGACAGCTTGGCGGCGCCCTCGGCGGCGAGCTGTCTGCGCGCCTCGTCCTTGATGGCGGCGGTGACCTCGATCCGGGCGCGGGCACGGACGCCTCGTGCTGTGCTCATGGGCAGCAGTGTGCCACAGGACAAGAGCAGTGCACACAAACGAGAGCACTGCTCTTGCCAGGGAGCTCCGAGCATGTGCACACTGCTCTCAAGCGAGAGCAGTGCTCTCTGAAGCGGATCGCTCAGAGACCCGCTCCCCCACCCACCGGAGGAACCCATGTCCTCGTCGTCCCACTACATCAAGGCCAACCCCGTCGACCGCGCTCTCAACGGCTTCATCGGCTGGCTCGCCCGCCACGGCGTCAGCCTTCTCGGCACGGCCGAACTCTCGGTGCGCGGCCGCCGGAGCGGCGAGTGGCGTCGGCTGCCGGTCAACCCGCTGCCGTACGAGGGCGGCACCTACCTCGTCTCGGCGCGCGGCCACTCCGAGTGGGTGCGCAACATGCGGGCGGCGGGCGGTGGACGGCTCCAGGTGGGCCGCCGGGTGCGGGAGTTCACGGCGGTCGAGCTGCCCGACGAGGAGAAGCCCGCCGTGCTGCGCACCTACCTGAAGAAGTGGGGCTGGGAAGTGGGCCGGTTCTTCGGTGACATCACCGCCGACTCCACCGACGCGGAGCTGCTCGCCGCCGCGCCGAAGCACCCCGTCTTCAGGATCACCGTCCAACGGTGACCGGCCGGGGTGCCGACGGCGGCGCGGGGCGGCCTACTTGTCGAACGCGGTCAGCGCGCGCTGGGCCATAGGGTGGTTGCGGACGATCTCCCCCAGGGAGGTCGACCCGCGCGTGATGTCCACGAAGGCCCGCCAGGCGGGCCGGAATCCGGTGAGCGCGGCGTGGAAGAGCCCCGGCCGCCGCTCGAAGGCGATCAACAGCCGCTTGCCGACGCTCATCTCGACACCGAGCCCCGCCTTCACGGCGAACGCGTAGTTCAGGGCCTGGCGACGGGTGTCCACCGCGTCGTGCGCCTCGGCGATCCGCACCGCCCACTCCCCCGCGAGGCGCCCCGAACGCAACGCGAAGGAGATGCCCTCCCGGGTCCACGGCTCCAACAGCCCCGCGGCGTCCCCGCAGACCAGCACCCGGCCCCGCGAGAGCGGCGAGTCGTCGGCTCGGCAGCGCGTCAAGTGCCCTGAGGAGACGCTCGGTTCGAAGCCGGCGAGGCCGAGCCGTCCGATGAAGTCCTCCAGATACCGCTTGGTGGCGGCGCCTTCACCGCGCGCGGAGATCACACCGACGGTCAGGGTGTCACCCTTGGGGAACACCCACCCGTAACTGCCGGGCATCGGGCCCCAGTCGATGAGGACGCGCCCCTTCCAGTCCTCGGCGACCGTCTCCGGAACAGGGATCTCCACCTCCAGGCCGAGGTCGACCTGTTCGAGCTTCACCCCGACATGTGCCCCTATGCGGCTGGCACTTCCGTCCGCGCCGACGACGGCCCGCGCGAGGAGGGTCTCGCCGCCCTGGAGGACGACGGCGACCGTACGCCGGTCGGGCACCGCCGAGCCGTGCTGCTCGACGCGGGTGACCGTGACGCCCGTCCGCAGTTCGGCGCCCGCCTTCTGGGCGTGCTCCACGAGTTGCTGGTCGAACTCGGGCCGGTTGATCAGCCCGAACAGCATCTGCTTCGACTTGCGCGTGCGGGCGTAGCGGCCGTCGAGGGAGAAGGTGACGGCGTGCACCCGGTCCTTGAAGGGCAGTTCGAAACCGGGCGGCAGCGCGTCGCGCGAGGGGCCGATGATGCCGCCGCCGCACGTCTTGTAGCGCGGCAGCTCCGCCTTCTCCAGCAACAGGACGCTGCGTCCCGCGACCGCCGCCGCGTAGGCGGCCGAAGCCCCTGCGGGGCCCGCGCCCACCACGACGACGTCCCACACCCGCTGCACGTCGTCCGCCGAAGAGTTCTCGCTGCTCACGATGGTCTACTGCTCCCGATCCAGCCGCCTGCCGCACCTGTCCCACGCATCCTACGGCGGGTGACACCCAGAGCCGCTGTGGGAGGATCGGCAGCGCATGCGCCCTACACCGACACACCGGGCAGGAGCGTGTGCGGCCCCGTACCCAGAAGGACAACGTCGCACCCACCAGGAGCGTGCCCATGCCGTCGAACCCGGTCGCCGAGACCGTCGCCTCACTGATTCCCCGGGCGAAGCAGGAGCTCACCGAACTGGTGGCCTTCAAGTCGGTGGCGGACTTCGACCAGTTCCCGAGGAGCGAGAGCGAGGGCGCCGCGCGCTGGGTGGCCGACGCGCTGCGCGCCGAGGGCTTCGAGGACGTGGCCCTGCTGGACACCCCCGACGGCACCCAGTCCGTGTACGGCTGCCTCCCGGGCCCCGAGGGCGCGAAGACGGTCCTCCTCTACGCCCACTACGACGTGCAGCCGCCGCTCGACGAGGCCGCCTGGGTGTCGCCGCCGTTCGAGCTGACCGAGCGCGACGGCCGCTGGTACGGGCGGGGCGCCGCCGACTGCAAGGGCGGTGTGATCATGCACCTGCTGGCGCTGCGGGCCCTGAAGGCCAACGGCGGGGTGCCGGTCACCGTGAAGGTGATCGTCGAGGGCTCCGAGGAGATGGGCACCGGCGGCCTCCAGCAGTACGCCGAGGCGCACCCCGAACTGCTCGCCGCCGACACCGTCGTCATCGGCGACGCGGGCAACTTCCGCGTGGGCCTGCCGACGGTCACCTCCTCCCTGCGCGGCATGATCCTCATGCGGGTGCGTGTCGACGCCCTCGAAGGCAATCTGCACTCGGGACAGTTCGGCGGCGCGGCCCCCGACGCGCTGGCCGCGCTGATCCGCGTCCTGGACTCCCTGCGCGCCGAGGACGGCACGACGACCGTCGACGGACTCGCGAGCGACGGGACATGGGACGGCCTGCAGTACACGGAGACCCAGTTCCGCGAGGACGCCAAGGTGCTCGACGGTGTGGAACTGGTCGGCGCCGACACGGTCGCCGACCGGATCTGGGCCCGCCCCGCCGCCACCGTGCTGGGCATCGACGCCCCGCCAGTGGTCGGCGCGACCCCGTCGCTCCAGGCGAGCGCCCGCGCCCTGATCGGCCTGCGCGTCCCGCCGGGCGTGGACGTCCAGCAGGCGATCAAGCTGCTCGAAGCCCACCTGGTGTCCCACACCCCGTGGGGCGCCCGGGTGAGCTGCGAACTCATCGGCCACGGCCAGGCGTTCCGCGCGGACACCGCCAGCCCGGCGTACGAGGCGATGGCGGCGGCCATGGCCGTCGCGTACCCGGGCCAGGAGATGCAGTACGCGGGCCACGGCGGCTCCATCCCCCTCTGCAACGCCCTCGCCGCCCTCTACCCCGACGCCGAGATCCTCCTCATCGGCCTCAGCGAACCGGAGGCTCGGATCCACGCGGTCAACGAGAGCCTGTCGCCGGAGGAACTGGAGCGCATGTCCGTGACGGAGGCCCTGTTCCTCGACAACTACGCGGCGAGCTGACCGACCCCTTCACACCGGTGCGGCTCCGCGCCCTCGCTCGTCGGGGCCGCGGGGCCGCGCGTCCGTCAGGGCCGCGGGACAGGGACCCCGGCCTCCAGGTACAGGGCAGCGCCCCGCTCGCGGGCCCGCAGCGCCCACCGCAACCGCTCGTACCGCACCGGCGGCAGCAGATCCGCGGCCTCCTCCTCCGTGACGAACCTCCAGTCACGCAGCTCCGGCCCGGGCAGCACCGGCCGCTGCGCCCCGGTGACGTCCAGCCGGCCCCCGTCGAACAGCAGCCGCAGCCCGCCGTACCTCGGCGACGCCGGCGCCTCCCAGTCGACGACCAGCAGCCGGGGCACCTCGCCGAGCCGTATCCCGGTCTCCTCCAGCACCTCCCGCACACCCGCCCGCGCCGGCGCCTCCCCGGCCTCCACCACCCCGCCGGGGAACTCCCACCCGGCCTTGTAGGTCGGATCGACGAGCAGGACCCGGTCCTCCTCGTCGAACAACAGGACCCCCGCGGCGACCGTCTCGGCGGTCGGCTCGGGGGTCTGCACGATGTCGCACACGGGTACGCCGTCGGTGGCCACGGCGTCGGCGATGCGCCGCGCGGTCTCGTACGGGGTGAGGGCGCCGGTGTCGACGAGATGGGCATCGGTGGTGAGCCAGCCGCTCAGCGCGGCGCGGTACGGCGCGATGTGGTCGTACGCCCATTGACGCAGCCGCATCTCGCCGTCGGGGAGGTCGGGCGGAATCTCGCGCCCGGCTATTCGCTCCCGCAGTATCGTTTCGGCCGGGGCCAGGAGCAGATGCCGGACAGGGATGCGGCGGGCGGCCAGGCCGCCGAAGATCTCGTCGCGGTACTCCTGGCGGAGCAGGGTCATGGGGACCACGAGGGTGCCGCCCAGCTCGGCGAGCAGCGCGGCGGCGGTGTCGACCACCAGCCGTCGCCAGCTCGGCAGGTCCTGGAAGTCGCCGACCTCGGCGAGGCGTTTGGCCGGCAGCATGTGTGTCAGTGCGCCGCCGATGACCTCGGGGTCGAAGAGCGTGCTGTTCGGGATCAGTTCGATCAGTTCCCGTGCGGTGGTGGTCTTCCCCGCACCGAACGCACCGTTGATCCAGACGATCACGGTTCCCCCTCTTCTGTTGGCCCCCTGAGGCTTGCCCTCCACTCCGCCACGGAAACCAGCCGCTGATGAGGAGCCGAAATACGACGACGGCGGGCCCCCACCGAAGGGGACCCGCCGTGCGCGATACGTGGGGAGGCGGACGAGCGTCCGCCTCCGTCCACCAGGCCGTCAGCCTTCCTTGCTGCCCTTGCCCTCCTGGTCCGCCTGGCCTCCCAGGGCGTCCTCGTCGACCGCCAGGCTGTCGCTGGCGACCGTCTTGCCGACCTCGCCGAGCGTGCCCTCGACGTCCAGTTTGCTCAGTGCGTCGGTCTTCCCGGTCGCGTCGGCGGTTTCGAGACCGTGCGACGGCGTGATGGCCGCGACGACGAAACCGGTGGCGAGGGAGGCGATGGCGAGCATGCTGCGCTTCTTCATGCCCCGCTCAACTGCGGAAGCCCCCGAGGGGTCACGGCCGGTCTTCACCTCGCGTACCGCCTCCGCGACCGGACGCACCGGCTCAGGGTCGCTCCCCGGCCTCCGCCCGCGCCGCCGCCCCGTCAGCGCCGCCCCGCCAGGGCGGCCGCGGCCGCGCCGACCAGGCCGGCGTCGGTCCCCATCACGGCGGGGGCGACCGTCAGGTCCTGGACGAAGGAGAGCGTGGCGTAGTCCTTCAGGGCGGCGCGCAGAGGGGCGAAGAGCACGTCGCCGGCGTTCGCGACGCCGCCGCCGATGACCGCGAGGTCGATCTCGACGAGGGTGGCCGTCGCCGCGATCCCGGCGGCGAGGGCCTGCGCGGCGCGCTCGAAGGAGGCCACGGCGAACGGGTCGCCGGCCCGCGCGGCGGCGGCGACCGCCGCGGCGGAGGTGTCGCCGTCGGGCCCCGGCCGCCAGCCGTTCTCCAGGGCACGGCGGGCGATGTTGGGCCCGCTGGCGATGCGCTCGACACAGCCGCGGGCGCCGCACGGGCACGCGTCTCCGTCGAGGTCGACGCTGATGTGTCCGATGTGGCCGGCGTTCCCGGTGGGCCCCGTGTGCAGCTTCCCGCCGAGGACGAGACCACCGCCGACGCCCGTCGACACGACCATGCACAGCGCGTTGTCATGGCCGCGCGCGGCGCCCTGCCAGTGCTCGGCCGCCGTGATGGCCGCACCGTCGCCGATCAGTTCGACAGGGAGCCCGCCGGTCACGGCCCGGACCCGCTCGACGAGGGGGAAGCCGCGCCAGCCGTGGATGTTCACGGGGCTCACCGTGCCGGCGGAGGCGTCCACCGGCCCGGCGCTGCCGATCCCGACAGCCGCGGCCCCGCTCCACAGCGGGTCGGCGGTCAGTTCGCCGAACACCTCCTCGACGGCCCGCATCACGGTGTCGCCGTCCTCCCGCGCGGGCGTCGGGCGCTGCGCGCGCACCAGGATCCGGCCGTGGCCGTCCACCAGCGCCCCGGCGATCTTGGTGCCGCCTATGTCGAGCGCGGCCACGAGGTCGGTCTGCATCAGTGTCAGTTCTCCCGCTGCGAGTCTCCTACCGGGCGCCCGGATCCAGCGACCCCCGGATCTCCGGCCGGAAACCGGCAGCACGACGCTCGCCTGGTGGGGGGCGCCGGCCAGAGAATGCGATAGACAGTCTCCCCCGGCTGTGACAACGTTGTCCAGGCTCTATGCTCGACCACACATTCTCCACAGCCGCACCATTTCCCCACGGCACCCACCCACCGCGCCCACCGCCCCACCCGCACCGCGACCGCACCCGTGACCGACAGGACAGGACAGCGCCCAGTGCCCGAGACCGCAGCCGGCATCGCCCGCCGCCCCGAGAACCGCTACGGCAACCGTCCCACCATGAAGGACGTCGCGGCACGGGCCGGGGTGGGTCTGAAGACGGTCTCCCGGGTGGTGAACGGCGAGGCCGGCGTCACCCCGGACACCGAGCGCAGGGTCCAGGAGGCGATCGAGGCGCTCGGTTTCCGGCGCAACGACAGCGCGCGGGTGCTGCGCAAGGGCCGCACCGCCAGCATCGGCCTAGTCCTGGAGGACCTCGCCGACCCGTTCTACGGCCCGCTCAGCCGCGCGGTGGAGGAGGTGTCCCGCGCCCACGGCTCGCTGCTGATCAACGGGTCCAGCGCGGAGGACCCGGACCGCGAGCAGGAGTTGGCGCTGGCCCTGTGCGCCCGCCGGGTGGACGGGCTCGTGATCATTCCGGCCGGTGAGGACCACCGGTATCTGGAGCCCGAGATCAGGGCGGGGATCGCCACGGTGTTCGTGGACCGTCCGGCCGGGCGGATCGACGCCGACGTGGTGCTCTCGGACAGCTTCGGCGGGGCCCGTGACGGCGTCGCCCACCTCATCGCCCACGGCCACCGCCGCATCGGTTTCATCGGCGACATGCCCCGCATCCACACCGCGGCCGAGCGGCTGCGCGGCTACCGGGCGGCCATGGAGGACGCGGGCATACCCGTCGAGGACGCGTGGATGTCGCTGGGCGTCACCGATCCGGAGCGGGTCCGCAGGGCGGCCGAGGACATGCTGTCCGGCCCGTCGCCCGTCACGGCGGTCTTCGCGGGCAACAACCGGGTGACGGTCACGGTCGTACGGGTCCTCGCCGGGCACACCCGTCCGGTGGCCCTCGTCGGCTTCGACGACTTCGAGCTGGCCGATCTGCTGCGGCCGGGCATCACCGTCGTCGCCCAGGACCCCGCCCGGCTCGGCCGCACCGCCGCCGAACGCCTCTTCCAGCAGTTGGACGGCTCCCTCGTGACCCCTGAGCGCATCGAGCTGCCGACCCGGCTGATCGCCCGCGGCTCGGGCGAACTTCCTCCCGCGGACTGACCCTTGGACACCCCCGACCCCCGTACCCTCGAAGAGCTCGGCCTCGCCGTGGCGCCGCGCGAGGACCCGCTGAGCTACCCCGGCGCGTGGCCGCCCGAGTCCGCGCTCCTGGACGGCAACCGGATGCTGCCGCTGGACACGCTCGTGTTCGAGGACCGGCTGCCCGTGCTCTCCGTCGGCTCCAACGCCTGCCCGGCACAGCTCGTCCACAAGATGGCGGAGCGCGGTGTGGAGTGCCGGATCCCCATGGTCAGGGCCCGGGTCACGGGCATCGGGATCGGGGTCTCCGCCCACGTGAGCCTGCTGGGCTACCTCTCGGCGTCGCCGTACCACTCCCCCGGCTCCACCGCCGACCTGTTCCTCACCTGGCTCGACGAGGCCCAGCTCGCCGTGGTCGACGCCAGCGAGGGTGTCGACTCGCCGACCGGCAACTTCCAGCGGGCCGTCCTGCCCGCCGCCGACTTCCGTGTCGAGCTGGAGTCGGGCCAGGTCCTCGACCACGCCTGGATCTACGTCAACCGCTGGGGCGTGCTGCGCGACGGCGGCCCGGCCCCTCGCCCGCACCCCGGCCGTCAGCGCCCGTTGCTCACCGAACTCCTCGCCTCGTCCGCCGAGTTGCGCGAACTGTTCGGCACCACCCCCGACGAGTTCTCCGCCCGGGCGCGCGGCAACCGTGAACTGTGCGCCCGGGGCAGGGAGTTGTTCGCCGAGCGGCGGTGGACCACGGTGTCCGGTCTGGAGCAGTACGTACGGCCGCATCCTGGGGCCCGGGGCCGGCCGTGACGCCGGGCCGCGGCCTCAGCAGACGGGCAGGCCGGGCACCGGCGCGTCGTTGTCGCCGCCCTGGATGTAGACGTCGCTGACGTAGACGTCGGTGTTGCCGCTGTCGTCGTCGGTCTTGGCCCACCAGACGTTGGTCCACTCGCCGGAGGTCTCACGGCGGCCCAGGTTCGCCTGGCAGTAGAAGTAGTTGGTGCCCTGCCTGAGGATGCCGACCTCGGTCCCAGCGGCGTCGTAGGACTTGGCGGTGGTCCAGACGGTGCAGTTGTACTTGCCGCCGCCGATGGAGTGGCAGACCGGTTCCTCGGTGGACCCGCCCCCGGTCGTGCTCCCGCCGGTGGTGGTGCCGCCCGACGTGTCGGAGCCTCCCGTGCCGCCTCCCGTGCCGCCGCCGGTGGTGCCGCCGCTCGCGTTCTTCGACGGCGAGGCGGACGCCTCGGGCTTCCCGTCGTCCTTCTCGGTCTTCTCGCCGGGACTCGCCGAGTTCGTGTCGTCCTTCTCGTCCTTCCCCTCGGAGACCGAGTCGTCGGTGAGGTCGACCGTGCCCCGGCTGCGCCCCGGGGAGGGGGTGCCGCCGTTCGACGCGTCGGTGGAGGGCCGGGCGCTCGTCTCCTTGCCGTCGTCCCCGTTCAGCAGTGCCACCGTGACGCCTGTGGCCGCGAGCACGACGGTGACGGCCAGGGCGGCGAGCAGGGCGCGGCCCCTGCGCGGACGGTCTCCGGTCGAGGAGACGGTGGTGACGGGTCCCGACGGGGGCACGGGCGCGCCCGCGACAGGCCCCGAGGCCGCCGGGGAGGCCCCCGTACCGGGCCCGGCGAGGGGGTGGGCGGGCCCGAAGCCCGGCGTCGGCCCGGTCGAACCGAATCCCGCGCCCGTCCCGGCCGCCGCGGCCCCCGCGGTCGGCGGCCCGAAGCCGGGCGGCACCGACGGGACGCTCCGTTGGGTCTGCGCCCTGGGCTGCGGCGCGGGCCCGGTGGTCCCGGTCGTCGAGGGGTCGAGCGCGCCGCCGGAGGCCACGGCCTCCAGCAGTTCGCGGGCCCGGTCCGCGTCCGGACGAAACTCCGGGCGCTTGTCCATCAGTTGCCGCAGGACCGGCGCGAGGGGCCCCGCCCGCACGGGTTCGGGCAGCGGGTCGGTCACGATCGCGGTGAGCGTCGACCAGGTGGACGTACGCCGGAACGGGGACGCGCCCTCCACGGCCGCGTACAGGGTGGCGCCGAGGGCCCAGACGTCGGAGGCGGGGCCGGGGTCGTTGCCCTGGGCGCGTTCGGGGGCCAGGTAGTCGAGGGAGCCGACGAGTTCGCCGCTGCGGGTGAGGTGGGTGGCGGAGCCGTCGCCCGGGTTCTCCATGGTGGCGATGCCGAAGTCGGTGAGGACGACGCGGCCCGAGCGGTCCAGGAGGATGTTGCCGGGCTTGACGTCGCGGTGCAGCACACCGACCCGGTGGGCGGCGGCGAGGGCGTCCATGACCTTGGCGCCGATGGCGGCGGCCTCACGCGGGTCGAGCAGGCCCCGGTCGCTCAGGACGTCGTCCAGGGACGGGCCGTCGACCAGCTCCATGACGATCAGCGGGCGCCCGTCGACCTCGGCCACGTCGTGCACGGCGACGACTCCGGGGTGCCGGACGCGGGCGGCGGCCCGGGCCTCGCGCTGCATGCGCAGCCCCAGGTCGGCCAGTTCGGGCGCGTCCGCGTCCGTGTAGGTGCGCAGCTCCTTGAGGGCGACCTCACGGTGCAGCACCTCGTCCACGGCCCGCCAGACGACGCCCATGCCGCCGCGCCCGAGCTGCTCCACGATCCGGTACCGACCGGCGAGGATCCGCCCGACACCGTCCGTCTGTCCGTTCGCCCCCGAAGACACCCGCGCCTCGCTCCTGTGACACACCGATGAGTGGCGTAAGCCTAAGCGGTGGCCGGGGACGCTCCGGACCGTCGGCGGCGGCTGTCACAGGACCGCTACGCACCCCGCCGCCGACCCACCCGTCCGTACCGGTCCGTACCGGTCCCCACCGTTGCCTACGGGCCGGAGACCGTCAGGTCCGCCCGCCTCGGCGTCGCGAAGCCCTCCAGGTCGGCGCGGGTCAGGCCGGTCTCCCGGGAGACCTCGCCGATGTCGAGGGCGCCGCAGTCCAGGCCGCGCAGCAGATAGCCGCCGAGGGCCTTGGCGGTCGCGGGCTCGTCCATCACGTCGCCGCCCGCGCGGTGGGCGTACCGGGAGAGACGGGCGGCGGCCTGTGCGTACCCCTCGCGGTAGAAGGCGAACACGGCCGCGTAGCGGGTCGGGATGTGGCCGGGGTGCATGTCCCAGCCCTGGTAGTAGGCGCGGGCGAGGGCGCGGCGGGTGAGGCCGTAGTGCAGGCGCCAGGCGTCGTGGACCTGGGCCGTGGGGCCGACGGGCAGGACGTTGGTCGAGCCGTCCGAGACGCGTACGCCGGTGCCGGCCGCCGCGACCTGCATGATCGCCTTGGCGTGGTCGGCGGCCGGGTGGTCACTGGCCTGGTGGGCGGCGGAGACGCCCAGGCAGGCGCTGTAGTCGAAGGTGCCGTAGTGCAGCCCGGTGGCGCGCCCCTCGGCGGCCTGGATCATTCGGGCGACGGTGGCGGTGCCGTCGGCGGCGAGGATGGACTGGCTGGTCTCGATCTGGATCTCGAAGCCGATCCGGCCGGGCTCCAGGCCGCGCGCCTTCTCGAAGGCCTCCAGCAACCGGACCATGGCGGTGACCTGCTCGGCGTACGTCACCTTGGGGAGGGTCAGGACCAGCCCGTCGGGCAGACCGCCGGCGTCCAGCAGGCCCGTGAGGAAGATGTCGAGGGTGCGGATGCCCCGGTCGCGCACCGGCGCCTCCATGCACTTCATGCGGATGCCCATGTACGGGGCGGCCGTGCCGTCGGCGTACGCCTGGGCGATCAGCCGGGCGGCGCGGGCGGCGGCCTCGTCCTCCTCGGCGTCGGGGCGGACCCCGTAGCCGTCCTCGAAGTCGACCCGGAGGTCCTCGATCGGCTCGCGCTCCAGCTTGCCGCGGACGCGGTCGTACACGGGCACGGCGAGGTCGTCGTCGAGGCCGAGGACGGCGGCGAAGGAGGCCGCGTCGGGGGCGTGCTCGTCGAGGGCGGCGAGGGCCCGGTCGCCCCAGGTGCGCGGGGTGTCCGCGGCGAAGACGTCACCGGGGACGTAGACGGTGTGCACGGGCTGGCGGGTGCCGGGGTCGCCCGGGTAGCGGCGCTCCAGTTCCGCGTCGACGGGGGCGAGGGAGGCGCTGATCTCCTCGCTGACGGCGCCCGCGAGACTCGTCGCCACGTTCTCCTGTCGGCCCTGCCCCATTCCACACCCTCCATTTTCCGCACTACGGAATCAACAATCCGTATAACGAAGCTAGCTGTCGATCTTCACCCCGGTCAACACCCTCCGGACAGGGGATTTCCCATCCTCTTCGCCTGGTCACCGCCGATCCGGCGTCTTCTTCCGTATCAGTAGGCAAGCTTCATGGTGACTCGCAAGGGGAGGAAATCGCGTGCCGAAAGAGGTCGGAGAGGTCGGACCGGTCGGAGTGACACGTCGCCAAGGACTCAGGTCCGCGGCGGCCGCCGCCATCGCCGTGCCACTGCTCACGACGGCGGGCTCGTCACAGCCGGCGTCCGCCGGTGAGTACGCGGGCGCGCTGAACGTCATGACGTTCAATGTGCGCTTCGCGACCGTCGTCGACAGCACACCGCGCTGGGCCGTTCGCCGGCCGGTGATGCGGGAGCTGCTGCGTCGCGAGCGACCGCACGTCATCGGCACCCAGGAGGGCCTCTACCAGCAGTTGCGGATGATCGAGCGGGATCTCGGCGCCCCGTACGACTGGATCGGCACCGGCCGAGGGGGCGGCAGCAAGGACGAGTTCATGGCGATCTTCTACGACACCCGCAGACTCGACCCGATCGAGTTCGATCACTTCTGGCTGTCCGACACCCCCTACACGATCGCCTCCAACACCTGGGGCGCGGACTGGCTGCGCATGGTGACCTGGGTGAAGTTCGCCGATCTCGCCGACGGGGGCCGGGAGTTCTACGTCCTGAACACACACCTGGACAGCGTCAGCCAGTACGCCCGGGAGCGCTCGGCGGGGCTGATCGGCGAGACGATCGCCGGGTGGGACCGCTCGGCGCCGGTCGTCGTCACCGGTGACTTCAACGCCGCCGCCCACGACAACAAGGTGTACGACCTGATGCTGGGCAACGGTCTGGTGGACGCCTGGGACGCCGCCGCCTCGCGCACCGAGGCGTACGGGACGTACCACGGCTACCGTGCGCCCAAGCCCGACGGCAGACGCATCGACTGGATCCTCACCTCGCCCGGGGTGACCACGCACTGGGCGGCGATGAACACCTTCTCGGTGGACGGGACGTACCCGAGCGACCATCTGCCGGTGCAGGCCTCGTTGACCCTGGGATGAGCCGAGGCCCCCGCGACCGCGCGAACGGTCGTGGGGGCCTCGGCGGGAGAGGGGAAACTCAGCCCTTGCGGGCCTTGATCTCGTCGGTGAGCTGCGGGACGACGTCGAAGAGGTCGCCGACCACGCCGTAGTCGACCAGGTCGAAGATCGGGGCCTCGGCGTCCTTGTTGACGGCCACGATGGTCTTCGAGGTCTGCATGCCGGCGCGGTGCTGGATGGCGCCGGAGATGCCGTTGGCGATGTACAGCTGCGGCGAGACCGACTTGCCGGTCTGGCCGACCTGGTTGGTGTGCGGGTACCAGCCGGCGTCCACCGCGGCGCGCGAGGCGCCGACGGCCGCGCCGAGGGAGTCGGCGAGGGCCTCGATGATCGCGAAGTTCTCGGTGCCGTTGACGCCGCGGCCGCCGGAGACCACGATCGCGGCCTCGGTCAGCTCCGGACGCCCGGTCGACTCGCGCGGGGTACGGCCGGTGACCTTGGTACCGGTGGCCAGCGCGCCGAACGTCACCTCCAGCGCCTCCACGCTGCCGGCGGCCGGGGCGGCCTCCACGGCGGCGGAGTTGGGCTTGACGGTGATGACCGGGGTGCCCTTGGAGACACGGGACTTGGTGGTGAAGGACGCGGCGAACACCGACTGGGTGGCCACCGGGCCCTCGTCACCGGCTTCGAGGTCGACGGCGTCGGTGATGACGCCGGAGCCGATGCGCAGCGCGAGGCGGGCGGCGATCTCCTTGCCCTCGGCGGAGGACGGCACCAGCACGGCGGCCGGGGAGACGGCGGCGACGGCGGCCTGCAGCGCGTCGACCTTCGGCACGACCAGGTAGTCGGCGTACTCGGCGGCGTCGTGGGTGAGGACCTTGACCGCGCCGTGCTCGGCGAGCGCGGCAGCCGTGTCACCGGCGCCGTTGCCCAGCGCGACGGCGACGGGCTCGCCGATGCGGCGGGCCAGGGTCAGCAGCTCCAGGGTGGGCTTGCGGACGGCACCGTCCACGTGATCGACGTAGACGAGAACTTCAGCCATGGGATTGCTCTCCTGCGGATGCGAAGGCTTGCGGGGGCGGTAAGAGAGAGGGGCCTCAGATGAACTTCTGGCCCGCGAGGAACTCAGCGAGCTGCTTGCCGCCCTCGCCCTCGTCCTTGACGATCGTGCCTGCGGTACGCGCCGGGCGCTCGGCCGCGGAGTCCACAGCCGTCCAGGCGCCCTCCAGACCGACTTCCTCGGCCTCGATGTCCAGGTCGGACAGGTCCCAGGACTCCACCGGCTTCTTCTTCGCCGCCATGATGCCCTTGAAGGAGGGGTAACGCGCCTCGCCCGACTGGTCGGTGACGGAGACCACGGCCGGCAGCGACGCCTCAAGCTGCTCGGAGGCGGCGTCACCGTCGCGCCGGCCCTTGACCACACCGTCCTCGACGGACACCTCGGACAGCAGCGTCACCTGCGGCACGCCCAGCCGCTCCGCCAGCAGCGCCGGGACGACACCCATCGTGCCGTCGGTGGACGCCATGCCGGAGATCACCAGGTCGTAGCCGGCCTTCTCGATCGCCTTCGCCAGCACCAGCGAGGTACCGATCGCGTCGGTGCCGTGCACGTCGTCGTCCTCGACGTGGATCGCCTTGTCCGCACCCATCGACAGCGCCTTGCGCAGCGCGTCCTTGGCGTCCTCCGGACCCACGGTCAGCACGGTGATCTCGGCGTCGTCGGCCTCGTCGGCGATCTGCAGCGCCTGCTCGACCGCGTACTCGTCGAGCTCGGAGAGCAGACCGTCCACGTCGTCACGGTCGACGGTCAGGTCATCGGCGAAATGCCGGTCGCCAGTGGCGTCGGGCACGTACTTCACAGTGACAACGATCCTCAAGCTCACGCCGGCTCTCCTACTGCATCGTCATTTCTGGGCTGCCTTCTTCCAGGCAGCATAGGCGCCTGAAGCGGCCGATCCCGATCGGGGCGACCTGCGCTCCGTTCGAAATATTACTCGCCAGTACGACATCTACGTTCTCGCATTGCGTGCCCGCTAAGCAAGCGCTTTGAACTGTGAGTTAGGCAACCCTGCGTAATCGTGCGGGATCAGTCTCGCAGACCGTTGAAGCGGCCCTGGTGATACAGCAGCGGCCTGCCGGCGCCCGAGGGATCGCCCACGACCACCTCGGCGAGGACGACGCGGTGGTCGCCGGCCGGGACGCGTGCCACCACCCGGCAGACCAGCCAGGCGAGCACGTCGTCGAGGACGGGAACTTCCTCGGGGCCGCTACGCCATCCGGTGGGCGCCCCGAACCGGTCGGCGCCGCTGCGCGCGAAGGTGGCCGCCAGCTCCCGCTGGTGCTCCCCGAGTATGTGCACGCCGATGTGCTCCGCCTCGGAGATCACCGGCCAGCTGGAGGCGCCGGTGCCGATGCCGAACGAGAGCAGCGGGGGCTCGGCGGAGACCGAGCTGAGCGAGGTGGCGGTGAAGCCCACCGGGCCGGCGGCTCCCCTGGCCGTGATCACCGCCACACCGGCGGCATGACGACGGAAGACGGACCGCAGGAGGTCGGGGGAGGCGAGCTGGGGCGAACCGAGGCCGGAGGTGGCCGTCATGGAGCTTTCCTTCTGCTGGGGTCGACGGGCTCGTGCGTGGCTGGTCACGGTCCCGGACAACACGCACCGGCCGTGCGGACCAGGAACGCCCTGGATACGACGTCGCGCACGGAGAGAAGGTTTTCGCGGGGCATAAGGTCAGGCTGACGATAGATGACGCGTACAGTCAAGTGCGTTCCGGGATGCGGCGTCACACGGCCTCGCCCAGCGCGGCGATCACATCCGCCTTGCGCGGCTGTCCGGTTGCCCTGCGCACGATCCGGCCATCCGCGTCGAGCACGAGCACGGTCGGCGTCTTGAGGATGTCGAACCGGCGCACAAGTTCCAGATGTTCCTCGGCGTCGATCTCCACATGGGCGACGCCCGGAATCATTCCGGCCACTTCGGCGAGCACCCTGCGGGTCGCCCGGCAGGGGGCGCAGAAGGCGCTGGAGAACTGCACCAACGTGGCCCGTTCCCCGAGCCCCTCCCCCAACTCCGCCGCGCCGAGCCGCTTGTCGCCGTCCCGCCCGCGCACCCTGATCCTCCCGCTCCGCCGCCGATGCAGCACTCCGTAGGCGCTCGCCGCCGCGAGCACCAGCCCACACACCACAAGTCCGGTCACAGCGTGCTTCAGCGTTCACGAGACTGCAAAGATTCCCGGCTCCACAACAGGATTGGCCTGCGGAATGCTTGACGCATGGACATCGATGTAAGGGGTCCGCGCTTCGGGGCGGCCGTGACGACCGTGGTGCTCGCGGTCGTGCTGATCACCGGCAGCGCCTGGCTGCTGGCCTGGCAGACGTTGGCGTTCGCGCTGGGCGCTGCGGGCGGGGTGGGGCGTTCACCGTACGGCTGGCTCTTCCGCTCGCTCGTCCGACCGCGTGTCGGGCCCCCGACGGAGTTCGAGGCGCCGCAGCCGCCGCGGTTCGCGCAGGGGGTCGGGCTGGTCTTCGCGCTGGTGGGCCTGGCCGGGTTCACTGTGGGGCCCGAGTGGTTGGGGCAGGCCGCGACCGGCGCGGCCCTCGCCGCGGCCTTCCTGAACGCGGTGTTCGGTTACTGCCTGGGCTGCGAGATGTACCTGCTCGTCAGGCGGGTGACCGTACGCGCGCGGTGACGGCCGGGTGAACGTCCGGCGGTCGATCGTGTGTCCGACGTGACGAGAATCTCGCCACTGGCCGACTCCAAGACTGGCTACTCGTGCGTTCTTGGGGCACGATCTGCGAGATGCCGTAAACCTACGGCTGCGTAACCTCCCGCCGGGGACCTCTTCCCGGGCAGAGAGAAGGGTCCACTCCGCCCATGGCTGAGCTTGTCTACCGTCCCGTGGTCGGCCTCGCCCAAACCCTGTTCAAGGTCTGGGATCTGAAGATCGACTGCCAGGGGTCGGAGAACATCCCGCGCCAGGGCGGCGCCGTGCTGGTGAGCAATCACATCAGCTATCTGGACTTCATCTTCGACGGCCTGGCGGCGCTCCCGCAGAAGCGTCTGGTGCGTTTCATGGCCAAGGAGTCGGTGTTCCGGCACAAGATCTCCGGTCCGCTGATGCGCAACATGCGGCACATCCCGGTCGACCGCAAGCAGGGGGAGGCGGCCTACACGCACGCGTTGGACTCGCTGCGCTCCGGAGAGATCATCGGCGTCTTCCCCGAGGCCACCATCTCGCAGTCGTTCACGCTGAAGAGCTTCAAGTCGGGCGCCGCCCGGCTGGCCCAGGAGGCCGGCGTCCCGCTCATCCCGATGGCCGTGTGGGGCACGCAGCGACTGTGGACCAAGGGTCACCCGCGCAACTTCAAGCGCAGCCACATCCCGGTCACCATCCGGGTCGGTGAGGCGATAGAGGCCTCCAAGGACAAGTACGCGGGCGCCATCACCCGCCAACTCCGCGAGCGTGTGCAGGAGTTGCTGGAGGCCGCCCAGCGCGCCTACCCGGTCCGCCCCACGGGCCCGGACGACACCTGGTGGATGCCGGCCCACCTCGGCGGCACGGCCCCGACCCCGGAGCAGGTCCGCGAGGCCGAGGCCCGCTGACCCGGCGCTAGAGCGCCACGGGAAGCGTCCTCCACAGCTGCCGCCGGTCCGGGGCCGCGCGGAGGGCGCCGAGCACGGCCGGGTGCGGTGCGGCGTGGAGGGTCGGATAGTCCACCTCGCCCAGGGCCGGGTCGGGCACCCAGGCCAGCCGCTCCCCGGTCAGTGAGAAGCGGGCGTCCACACCCGGCTTGTTCCCCCGGGGGTCCTGGCGGTGCCAGGCGCCGTTGAAGCGCACGGCGACCAGACCGTGGACGACGTGTCCGTCACCGTCGTCGTGCGCCAGCCGCTGGTAGCAGAGCGCGGTCGGGATGTCCTCGGCACGCAGCAGCGCGGCCAGGGCGTGGGCCTTGGCGTAGCAGATCCCGGTGCCCTGTTCGAGGACGTCGGACGCGCGCCAGGTGACGCGCGGATCGCCGGCGTCCTGGGAGTGCGTGATGCCGTCGCGCACGTACTCGAAGGCTGCTTGTGCATAGCCATACGAGTCCGCCACCGTCTCGGCGAGGTGCGCGGCCGTCTGCCGTACGCGCGGATGGTGATGGTCGATGACCTCGTCGGCCACCAGATAAGCGGACAGGTCAGGGGTTTGCTGGATCAGCTCCATGCCCGCAGAGCATAGGAAAACGATCACCCGAGAGTCAATGACTTTTCGGGTGACCGTATATTTATGCAGCCGTTGTCAGTGGGCGGTCAGCGGGCCATCTCCTCCTTGAGAGCCGCCACGAACCCGTCCACGTCCTCCTCGGTCGTGTCGAAGGAGCACATCCAGCGGACGTCACCGGCCGCCTCGTCCCAGAAGTAGAAGCGGTGGCGCTTCTGCAGGCGTTCGCTCACGTCGTGCGGGAGACGGGCGAAGACGGCGTTGGCCTGCACCGGGTACAGGATCTCGACGCCGTGGACCGCACGGACGCCCTCGGCGAGCCGCTGGGCCATCTCGTTGGAGTGGCGGGCGTTGCGCAGCCACAGGTCCCTCGCCAGCAGGGCCTCCAACTGCACCGAGACGAAACGCATCTTGGAGGCGAGCTGCATGGACAACTTGCGCAGATGCCTCATCCGGCGGACGGCGTCCTGGTTGATCACGACGACCGCCTCGCCGAACATCGCGCCGTTCTTGGTGCCGCCCAGGGAGAGCAGGTCGACGCCGACCGCGTTGGTGAACGTCCGCATCGGCACGTCCAGGGAGGCGGCGGCGTTCGCTATCCGGGAGCCGTCCAGGTGCACCTTCATCCCGTGCGCGTGGGCGTGGTCGCAGATCGCGCGGATCTCCTCGGGCGTGTAGAGGGTGCCGAGTTCGGTGCTCTGGGTGATCGAGACGACCTGCGGCATGGCGCGGTGCTCGTCGTCCCAGCCGTACGCCTGCCGGTCGATCAGCTCGGGGGTGAGCTTGCCGTCGGGAGTGGGCACGGTGAGCAGTTTCAGTCCGCCGACCCGCTCGGGCGCCCCGCACTCGTCCACGTGGATGTGCGCGCTCTCGGCGCAGATCACCGCGCCCCAGCGGTCGGTGACCGCCTGGAGCGCGACGACGTTGGCGCCGGTGCCGTTGAAGACAGGGAACGCCTCGGCGGTGGCCCCGAAGTGGCTGCGGACGATCCGTTGGAGGTTCTCGGTGTAGTCGTCCTCGCCGTAGGCGACCTGGTGCCCGCCGTTGGCCAGGGCCAGGGCGGCGAGCACCTCGGGGTGGACCCCCGCGTAGTTGTCGCTGGCGAAGCCGCGGATCTCCGGATCGTGATGGCGTCGGGCGTCGGTCTTCGGAGGGTTCACGGCTTGTCGGTCAGCCACAGACGGTTTCCGTTCACTTCGGCGGCGGACTTCTCCCAGACACCGACGATGGCCTCGGCCAGCTCCTTGACGTCGGTGAAGCCCGCGAACTTCGCGTTGGGTCGGTCGGCGCGCATCGCGTCGTGCACCAACGCCTTCACGACCAGGATGGCAGCCGCGGAGGTCGGCCCCTCCGGCCCGCCCGCCTTGCGGAAGTAGTCGGCCGTGGCCAGCGTCCACGCCTCGGCGGCGGCCTTGGCGGCGGCGTACGCGGCGTTGCCCGCGGTGGGCTTGCTGGCGCCGGCCGCGCTGATCAGGACGTACCGGCCACGCTCACTGCGCTGCAGCGCCTCGTGGAAGGCCAGGGAGGTGTGCTGCACGGTGCGGATCAGCAGCATCTCCAGGAAGTCCCAGTCGTCGAGGCTGGTCCTGGTGAAGGTCTCGCTCCCGCGCCAGCCGCCGACGAGGTGGACGAGGCCGTCGACCCGGCCGAAGTCCTTCTCGATGCGGGTGGCCCAGTCACGGGTCGACTGCAGGTCGAGGAGATCGACCGTGTCGCCCACGACGGTGGCGCCGCCGTGCGCGTAGCGGGCCGCGTCCACGGCCTCCGAGAGCCGCTCGGGGTCGTTGTCGGAGCCGACGACGATCGCCCCCGCGTCGGCCAGCCGCAGCAGCGCCGCCCGGCCGGCGGGTCCGCCCGCGCCGGCCACCGCGATGACCGCGCCGCTCAGTGCACCGTTGCCGTTCTGCATGGTCCTAGCCTCCTGAGCAGCGACTGCGAGGTCTGCGAGCCGGGCGGTCACGCGGCGACCCGCTCGGTGTCCGCCGCCGTGATGCCCTTGGTGGAGGCGATCACGGTCTTCAGCTTCTTGGCGAGCGCCTCATAGAACATGCTGAGCGGAAACTCGTCCGGAAGCACGTCGTCGACGAGTTTCCGCGGCGGCTGCGTCAGATCCAGGGCGTCGGGGCCCTTGGCCCAGCGGGAGCCGGGGTGCGGGGCGAGGTAGGTGGAGACCAGCTCGTAACCGGCGAACCAGTGGACGAGCTTCGGACGGTCGATGCCGTCGCGGTAGAGCTGCTCGATGTCGGCGCAGAGCTGGTTGGTGACCTGCGGGGCGCGCTGCCAGTCGATGTGCAGTTTGTTGTCGGTCCAGCGGACGACGTCGTGCTTGTGCAGGTAGGCGAAGAGGAGCTGGCCGCCGAGGCCGTCGTAGTTGCGGACCCGCTCGCCGGTGACCGGGAAGCGGAACATACGGTCGAAGAGCACGGCGTACTGCACGTCGCGGGCCTGCGGGACGCCGTCGGCCTCCAGCTTCACGGCCTCCTTGAAGGCGGTGAGATCGCAGCGCAGTTCCTCCAGGCCGTACATCCAGAACGGCTGGCGCTGCTTGATCATGAAGGGGTCGAAGGGCAGGTCGCCGTGGCTGTGGGTGCGGTCGTGGACCATGTCCCACAGGACGAAGGCCTCCTCACAGCGCTTCTGGTCGTGCACCATCGCGGCGACGTCCTCGGGCAGGTCCAGGCCGAGGATGTCGACGGCGGCGTCGGTGACCCGGCGGAACCGGGCGGCCTCGCGGTCGCAGAAGATGCCGCCCCAGGAGAAGCGGGCCGGGGCCTCGCGCACGGCGATGGTCTCCGGGAAGAGGACGGCCGAGTTGGTGTCGTAGCCGGCGGTGAAGTCCTCGAAGGTGATGCCGCAGAACAGCGGGTTGTCATAGCGGGTGCGCTCCAGCTCGGCCAGCCACTGGGGCCAGACCATGCGCAGCACGACCGCTTCGAGATTGCGGTCGGGGTTGCCGTTCTGCGTGTACATCGGGAACACCACGAGGTGCTGGAGGCCGTCCGCGCGGTTGGCCGCGGGCTGGAAGGCGAGCAGCGAGTCGAGGAAGTCGGGCACCTCGAAGCCCTCCTCGGCCCAGCGCCTCAGGTCCCCGACCAGCGCCGTGTGGTAGGCGGCGTCGTGCGGCAACAGCGGGGACAGCTCCTCGACGGCCCCGACGATCTCCCGTACGGCCTGCTCGGCGGCGGCCCGAGCCGGGGCCCCCTCCGCGTCGAAGTCGATGGAGCCGTCCTTCGACTGCCATGGCCGGATCCGCTCCACGGCGTCCTTGAGCACGGGCCAGGCCGGGTGCTCCACCACCCTACCGACCGAAGGAACAACGCCCTCCGCACCCATCTGCACAAGAATTTCCGTCATGACCCATCCTCCACGGGAGAACCTTTCGTAAGGACACCGTACGTAGCGAGGGTTCCTCACCGCAAGACCGATCATGAGCGGCCCAGCCGGAAATCTTCCCGCCACCCCCTGCACCTAACCGCTGAATCTCCTGCCACACGCGTCGTGGGTCACACTTCGTGCGTCGCACGCCCCGAGCCAAGGGCACCCGGGGTCAACGCGCACCGGACTCGCCCACTCAGGGATGACCTGATCGCTGCGGCCAGGTGCGGAAACGGTCCTGTTCTCCGACGTGACACGGGGTGACACAACCCGAAAGCACCGGTGCACATACGGATGCATCGCACGGCGGGAGGACTACGCTGCGCCCCAGCCGCGTGCCGCCCCTCCCCCGGTCACGCGGGCCGAGCCGCCGTCGACGGAAGCGAGTCCACCTTGAACTTCCTCACCATCGGTCACCGCGGGATCATGGGTGTCGAACCCGAGAACACCCTCCGTTCCTTCGTGGCCGCCGATCGCGCGGGCCTCGACGTCATCGAACTCGATCTGCATCTGAGCAAGGACGGCGCACTCGTCGTCATGCACGACGCGGATGTGGACCGGACCACCGACGGCACGGGCCCGATCGCCGACAAGACCCTCGCTGAGCTGCGTGCCCTGGACGCGGGCCGCGGCGAGCGCGTGCCCACCTTCGAGGAGGTCCTGGACGCGGTACGGGCACCGCTCCAGGCCGAGATCAAGGACACGGCGGCGGCCCGCGCCCTCGCCGAGGTCATGCACCGGCGGGACCTGGTGGGACGGGTCGAGGTCCTGTCCTTCCACGACGAGGCGGTCGCCGAGATCGCCCGTCTCGTACCGGGCGTACGCACCGCGCTGGTCGCCAGCCGCTACGGCACCGACGTCGTGGACCGGGCGGTGGCGGTGGGTGCCACCACCCTGGTGCTGAACATCCGGCGGCTGACGCTGGAGGTCGTCGAGAAGGCCCGCAAGGCGAACCTGCGGATCATCGGCTGGGTGGTGAACACCCAGGACCATCTGCGCCTGGTCCGCGCCCTCCAGCTGGACGGCGCGACGACCGACTACCCGGACATCAAACGCACCGGCCGCTTCACGGCCTGACCCCTATCCCAGCTCCTTGACCAGGAGCTCGAAGCGCAGGTCGTCGCGCCGGGGGATGCCGAAGCGCTCGTCGCCGTACGGGAACGGGGTCATCCCTCCCGTACGGCGGTAACCACGCCGCTCGTACCAGGCGATGAGGTCGTCCCGTACGGAGATCACGGTCATGTGCATCTCCCGCACCCCCCAGCCCTCGCGCGCGATCCGCTCGGCCTCGGCGATGATCACCTTGCCGAGACCACCGCCCTGGAGGGCCGGGCTCACAGCGAACATCCCGAAGTAGGCGTGTGCGCCGCGGTGTTCGAGCTGGCAGCAGGCGACGACCGTGCCGTCCCGCTCGACGGTGAGCAGTCGGCTGTCGGGCGCCTTGATGACCTCCAGGACCCCCTCGGGATCGGTCCGCTGCCCTTCGAGGATGTCCGCCTCCGTGGTCCACCCGGCGCGGCTGGAGTCGCCCCGGTACGCCGACTCGATCAGCTCCACGAGGTCGTCCACGTCGGCGTCGGTGGCGTCACGGAAGGTCAGGTCGGTGGCGGCGGTGTCCACGGGCTGCTCCTGGTAGATCCGCAGGGCTCGAACACCGAAGAGGGTATCGACAGCCCGGCCCGGCGGAGCACCTACCCTCGTCCGCGTGATCCACGTACTCGGCAGCCGCGTCCTCCTGCGCCCCACCGACCCCGAACGCTCCCTCGTCTTCTACGGCGAGCAGCTCGGGCTCCCCGTGTACCGGGAGTTCGGTACGGGCGAGCACCGGGGCGTCGTGTACTTCCTCGGCGGCGGTTTCCTGGAGGTCGCCGGCCGCTGGGAGACACCGCCGTCGCCCGCGCTGAAGCTGTGGCTGCAGGTCGCGGACGTGACGGCGGCGCACGCGGAGCTGCTGGCGGCCGGGGTGGAGGTGCGGCGGGCGCCGGTGCAGGAGCCCTGGGGGCTGATCGAGATGTGGATCGCCGATCCGGACGGCACGGAGATCGTGCTGGTGGAGGTTCCGGCGGACCATCCCCTGCGCCGGCGGCCGGGGATCTGAGGGGTCACACCCCGGTGGCCGGGACCGGAACGCGGGCATAGCGTGCTGGAGGGGGACGCGCGTACGCGCCCGCTTCCCTTCCGGAGGACGCCATGAAGCTCGAGGAACCGGTGACCGGTGGGCCCTGCTGGACGGAGCTGGGGACCAGCGACCTGGAGTCGGCCGAGCGGTTCTACACCGAGCTGTTCGGCTGGCGTCCGGAGACCGATCCGCGCCAGGAGGCCGGCGGCTACACCGTGGCCCACCTCGGAGACGCGGCGGTGGCCGCCCTCGCGCCGCTGTACCAGGAGTCGCAGCCGGTCGCCTGGAACGTGTCGTTCGCGGTGCGCGACGCGGACGCGGCGGTGGCGGCGGTACGGTCGGCCGGCGGGACCGTCGTGCTGGAACCCATGGATGTCTTCGACCTCGGACGGTTCGCGGTGGTCCTCGATCCGGGCGGCGCGGCCTTCCAGCTCTGGCGGGCGCGGTCCTTCCCGGGCGCCGGGCTGTTCAACGCGCCCGGCACGCTCGGCTGGGTGGAACTCCTGACGCGTGCCCCGGAACGCGCGCGGTCCTTCTACACGGCGGTGTTCGGCTGGAGCGTGAGCACCGGAGAGAACTACACCCGGTGGGGCGTCGAGGGCGCCGACTTCGGCGGCATGATCACGATGGACGACAAGTTCCCGCCCGAGGTGCCCTCGCACTGGCTGCCGTACTTCGCCGTGGAGGACGTCGACGACACGGCACTGATCACCACCCAGGCGGGCGGCTCCCTCCTCATGGAGCCCACCACGGTCCCGGAGGGCCCACGGATCGCGGTGCTGCGGGATCACCAAGGGGCCGTGTTCGGTGTCCGTGCGGCGGAGACCGAGGGCTGATCCGCGAAGTCCTCCGCGCCGCGTGGGCGACCTCGTGCGCGACGATCCGCCTCAGGCGCGCGGCAGCCCCAGACGGCCCTCCAGCTGGATCAGCAACTCGCCCAGCAGTACGGCGAGTTCGCGCCGGTCGCCGGTGTCGACCCCGGAGAGCACGCTCTCCTCGTACGCGAGTTGCTCCGGCATGACGCTGTCCACGAGGTCGCGGCCGGTGTCGGTGAGACGGACATGGGCGACGCGTCGGTCACGGGAGTCGCCCCGGCGCTCGACGAGACCGCGCTCGGTGAGCAGCTTGAGGCGTTTGGTGACGGCGGCGCCGGAGGCGAAGGTCTCCCGGGCGATCTCACTGGGCGTCAGCTCGTGGCCCGTGCGGCGCAGGGTGCCGAGGACGTCGAACTCGGGGCGGGTGAGCCCGGCGTGACGCAGCGGCGCGTCCTCGGCCTGCTGGAGGAGGGCGGCGCAGCGGTTGACGCGGCCGATGATCTCCATCGGCGCGGTGTCGATGCCGGGGTGGACCGTCTGCCACTGGCGCACCACCTTGGCGACCGTGTCCCCGAGAGCCGCACCGCTCCCCGTCCCCGCCCGCCCGTTGCCTGCCGTCATGCCCGTGCGCCCTCCGCTGCCTGTGACCGTCGCTGTGCCGTCGCCGCGAGCGTACGGTGTCCGGCCTGCTCGACGTGTGTCACCCGCTCCGACGGCAGGGCGCGTTGCCACCATTCGCCGCTCGCGGTGTCGAAGACGGCCCGCAGTTCGACGAGGGCTGCGGCCAGGGCGCGGCGGGCCGCGGGCAGGGCGCCGGGGGTCGCGTCCGGGTCGGCGGCCGTGCGGAGCGTGTGCGCGCGGGCGTGCTCCACGACCGCGAGGGCGCCGGCGACGCGGTCGCCGGCGCGCCGATTGGTGACGACGACCGCCATGAGGAGGCCGACCAGGGCGCCGACGACGGTGTCCGAGAGCCGGTCGGTGATCAGCTCGCCGGGGTCCTCGAAGCGGACGAACTCGGTGACGAGGAGGGCCATCGGGGTGACGCAGACGGTGCCGAGCCAGTAGTTGCGGCTGATGAGCGCCTCGGCGCCGAAGGCGAGCGCCAGGCAGCACAGGACGAGCGCCGCCGGGCCGAGGTGGGCGAGCGGGACGAGGGCGGCGAAGGCCAGCACCCCGGCGAGGTTGCCGACGACGCGCTGGACGCCCCGGCTCCAGGTGAGGGTGAGGTTCGCCTGGTAGAGCGAGGCGGCGGTGACGAGGGCCCAGTAGGGGCGGCCGACTCCGATCGCGAGGGAGGCGTATCCGGCGAGGGCGCACCCGAGGGCGGTGCGTACGGCGAGGGGGGTGAGCAGGTCGAGCGCGCTCCACGAGAGGCGGCGGCGCCGGTGTCCGCGCGGCGTGTCGAGCGGTTCGGCGGCCGATTCCGGCGGGGCGGCGGCTCGCCGGAGGTGTGCGGCGGCGAGCGGGTCCCGCGCGAGGGCCCGCAGTCGGTCCGGGTGCGCCTCGGCGGGCGCGGCGAGCGCGACGTCGGCGCGGGTCAGGAGCTCCGCGAGGACGCGGCGGGGCTCGGTGCGGTGGCCGGCCGCGAGCAGGGTCTGCCAGGCGGTGTGCACGGCCGTCGCGGCGGCGGTGCGGGACCCGGGCCGCTCGGGTGCCTCGACGTGGGCGGCCACCGCGTTCAGCGCATGGGCGGTGGCGCGGCGCTCCGGGCCGTACGGGCGCGGCAGGCCGGGAGCCATGCAGACGAGCCAGGACCAGGCGCCCGCGACGGCCGCCGCGGCGAGGTGGTGGGGGACCTGGGTGAGGCTCTGGGGCATGAAGAGGGCCGCCGAGGTGACGAAGGTGAAGATGACGTTGGCGGGCGGCCCGATGCGGCTCGCGTCGCACAGGGCCTTCTGCGCGGCGGCGAGGAGCGCGCCCACGGTCACCAGCACCACGGCGTTCGTGGTGAGTGCGGCGGTGACCAGGGCGACCGCGAGTCCGGCGACCATGCCGAGCACGACCCGGGCGAGGGTACGGGCGCGGGCGGCGTAGGGGCGGTGGTGGGCGTAGAGCGCGCACAGGGAGCCGGCCATCGTGTAGATGGCCAGGTCGAGGCGGTGGAGGGCCAGCAGCGTCAGGTTCGGGGGTGCGGTCGCGACGACCACGCTGAGCGCGGGCTTGAACCAGATCTCGGAGGGGCGGTTCACCCGGAGGACGCCGGAGAGAGGGAGCCGGCGGGCACGGGGGTGTCGGACGCTGCGCATGCCATAACCTTAGCTGGTGTTTTACTCGTGAAATACATGCCTCCACTGTGGCACTGGTCTCGCGTCTCACGGTGGCTCACCGTCGTGGCGCACTCCCGCGCGCTCCCCCGCGTACACCCTTGCGCTCGTATGCGCGCCATCGGGCCCGGGCATGCCCAGACCGACTGTCCGACCCCACTCTCAGCACGACCGACGTCGTCGAACGGGAAGCCGAACGGGGAGGTGCGCGGTGCACGGACCGGTTTCGGCCGGCTGGCTGCTGGTCGCGCTGTGCGCGGTGACCGGGGGGTACTGCCTGCTGCGGATGCGCAGCGCCGTGGAGGAGCAGCGGCGCGCCGCCGGCGGCGAGGCCCTGATGGGGTTCGGCATGGCGGCGATGGCCGTGCCCGCCGCGGCCGTGACTCCCCCGCGCTGGGCCTGGCTGGTCTACACGCTCGTCTTCGGCGCGGCCGCGGTGCGCGCGCTGTGGGCGGCCCGCGCGGGCGCGGCCCATCTGCACCACCTGGTGGGCGCCCTGGCGATGGTCTACATGGCCGCCGTCATGGCCGTCGCGCCGGGCGGCGGTCACGGCGGCACGGGACTGCCCCTGGTGACGGGAGCTCTGCTGGTGTATTTCGCCGGCTACGTGGTGTGGGCGGGTGTGCGGCTCATGCCCGTACCGGCCGCCGTCGGGACGGGGGTTCGGGCCGGGGGCGTGACGGGGTGGGGCGACCGGCCGGAGCTGGCGCGGGCCTGCCGGCTGTCCATGGGCATCGGGATGTTCGCCATGCTGCTGACGGTCTGAACGACCCCGCCCCCGACCGGTCGTGGTCTGCGTCACTTCGGTGGCTCGGCCCGTGTCGCCGTGCACCGGCGCACTCATAGGCTGCGCCTCATGATGGTCCCCGCGGCGTTGTTGCTGCTCGGCGCCCTGACCTCCGTCGTCGCCCCGCGGCTGCTGGCCCGCGCCGAGTGGCCGGACCGTGAACCGGTGGTCGCCCTGTGGGTGTGGCAGTGCGTGGTGGCGGCCGTGCTGCTGTGCTGCGCGCTGTCCATGGCGCTGAGCGCGGCCGCGGCGTGGACGGTGGTGCGCGGGCGGGTGTTCGCGCCCGCGCCGCAGGGCGTCGTGGAGGCGTACGCGCTGGACAGCGGGGGCTCCTGGGCCGTGGCCACCACCGTGGCGCTCGCGTGCGGCGGGCTGTGGACCGGGACGATGCTGGTCCGCGAGGTCCTCCGGGCCCGGCGGCAGCGTCGCCGCCGCCATGCCGAACTCCGGCTGCGCGCGCCGCTGTTGCCCGGTGAGGAGCCGGACGGCGACCGGCTGGTCGTGGTCGAGGGCGAGCGTCCGGACGCCTGGTGGCTGCCCGGCCCCGCACCCCGACTGGTCATCACCACGGCCGCGTTGCGCCGGCTCGAGGGGCGGCAGGTGGACGCGGTGGTCGCCCATGAGCAGGGGCACGCGCGGGCGCGGCACCACTGGTTGCTGCACTGTTCGGCGGCGCTCGCGGGCGGGTTCCCCCGGGTTCCGGTGTTCGCCGCGTTCCGCGACGAGATGCACCGGCTGGTCGAACTCGCCGCCGACGACACGGCCTCCCGTCGTCACGGCCGTCTCACCATCGCCCTCGCCCTCGTCGGCCTCAACGAGGACCGGGGGGTGTTCGGGCCCTGTCCGGCCCCCGAGGACCATGTGCCGCAGCGGGTCAGCCGGTTGCTCGTGCCCCCGGAACGCCTCACGCCGGCACACCGGCTGCGGCTGACCGCGTACGCCGCGCTGGTACCTGCCGTACCGGTCTTGGTGGCTTTCTTCCCCGGGTTGCGGGCACTCGGTAGGTCGTGACATGGCAAAGAAGGGATCAAGACAACCCCAAGGACAACGTGCGGCGCGACGGCTTTGCTCCGGTCGCGGCGCGTGACAGTGATCTCACGCCTCGGCATTGGCACCAGGCCCCGGGAGTCGGCCAGGATCGCTGTATGCACACCCCCACCGTCGACTCGCCGCCCCACCGGCCGTCGACCGACCGCTCCGTCCGCGCCGTCGCGGCCTTCGCGGCGCCCACCGTTCTCCTGCTCGTCCTGGTCGCGATCTCGTGGTCTCCGCTCATGTCGCTGGACGGGAGCATCGCGAACACCACGCACGGATGGGCCGTCGACGAACCGGGCGTCACCCACGCGTTCCGCATCCTGACCGACTGGGTCTGGGACCCGGTGACGATGCGTCTGCTGGTGGCCGCCGTCGCGATCTGGCTGGTGTGGCGTCACCGGGAATGGTGGCTCGCCCTCTGGCTGGCGATCACCTGCGCGGCGGGCACGGCGCTGCAGCAGGCGTTGAAGGCGGCCGTCGGCCGGGAACGGCCGGCCTGGCCCGACCCTGTCGACTCGGCCCACTACGCCGCGTATCCGTCGGGCCACGCCATGACGGCCACGATCGTCCTCGGGCTGCTGGTGTGGCTGCTGCACCTGTACGGCGCCGGTCGTGTCGTCGTGCGCACGGCCGTGGCGGTGACCGTCGTCTCCGTCGTGGGCGTCGGGCTGACCCGGATCTGGCTGGGTGTGCACTGGGCGTCGGACGTGCTGGGCGGCTGGCTGCTGGGCGGTCTGACGATCGCGCTGGCGGTGCTCGCGTACGAGCGGTGGGGAGCGCCGAGGCGTACTTGACCGGGTGCGTGCCGCCACGAAGGATCGACGGCATGACGGTCAAAGGAGTGCTGTTCGACTTCTCCGGGACGCTCTTCCGCGTGGAGTCCACCGAGGCATGGCTCCGCGCGGCCCTCACCGACTCCTCGCTCACCCTGCCCGAGGCGGAGTTGGTCCGGGCGGCCGAGGAACTGGAGCGTGCGGGCGCCCTGCCGGGCGGCGCCGTCCCGGCGGAGGCCCCGACCGGCGAACTGGCCGGCCTGTGGGCGCTGCGGGACCGCAGCGCCCAGGAGCACCGGGCCGCCTTTACGGGGCTCTCCCGTCGGGTGACACTCCCCGCCCCGGCGCTCCACGACGCGCTGTACGACCGCCACATGACACCGTCGGCGTGGAGCCCCTACCCGGACACCGCCGACGTGCTCGCGGCCCTGCGGCACCGCGGGGTGGCCGTCGGTGTGGTGAGCAACATCGGCTGGGACCTGCGGCCGGTGTTCCGCGCGCACGGCCTCGACCCGTACGTCGACACGTACGTGTTGTCGTACGAGCACGGCGTGCAGAAGCCGGACCCGCGACTGTTCGCGCTCGCCTGCGCGGAACTCGGTGTCGACGCGCGGGACACCCTGATGGTGGGCGACGACCGCCGGGCCGACGGCGGTGCGGCGGCGCTGGGGTGCGGGGTCCACTTCGTGGACCATC
This sequence comes from Streptomyces gottesmaniae, assembly GCF_031845845.1. NCBI lineage: Bacteria > Bacillati > Actinomycetota > Actinomycetes > Kitasatosporales > Streptomycetaceae > Streptomyces > Streptomyces gottesmaniae. The sequence goes on along the minus strand of NZ_JAVRFJ010000008.1, from coordinate 107,230 downwards.
TGCCCGTCGCGGAGCGGCCGGACGGATTACGGCGCGTCCTGGATCTGCTGGACTGAGGTGGCGTCGGCTGGACTGAGGTGGCGTCGGCCGCTGCCCCGGTGACGGGCCTCGCGTCCGGGTGCCGCGCGCCGGACCGGTCGTTCGTCGCCGCCGGACGTCCGTCCCGGACCGTCCCCCGTGCGGCCCGGGACGAACTGCGGCAGGGCGGGCACACATGGGGTGGCCGCCCGGAAGCGCTGAGTATAGTTCGCCGTTCGTCGGTCGACGCGGGAGTTGCAGGATGTCCTCGCTCGGCGCCCCGGCCGATGAGAAGGCCGGGAGCGCGGTGTCCCGCCGGTCCCCGAAGGGCCCGGCGGGACGGGTGACTTGCCTGCCTCGCGGTACGGCTACCAGTCGAAGTCGAAGTAGTCCGGCTGCGTCTGGACGTTGAGCTCACTCTGGTGGACCCACTTGGCCGGGTCGGTCCGGCGGTCGTTGATCTTCAGGACGTCGAAGCCCTTCACCATGTCGTTCGAGTAGATGTAACCGTTGTAGTAGTACGCCGACCAGGAGCCGCCGCCCACCAGGGTGGTGGTGGAGATCGGACCGCGTTCGAAGTACGCGATCTCCTTGGGCTTCGAGGAGTCGGTGAAGTCCCAGACGGAGACACCGCCCTGGTACCACGCCTGGACCATGATGTCCTTGCCCTTGACCGGGATCAGCGAGCCGTTGTGGGCGACGCAGTTCTCGGTGTCGGCCTGGTGACGGGGGATCTTGTAGTAGCTCTTGAAGACGAGCTTGCGCTTGTCGCCCTTGCCGACGATGTCGTAGATGCCGTCGGCCCCGCGGTCCGGTCCGATCGCCGCGTTGCAGGTGGCCGCGCCGCCGCCGCCCAACTCGTCGGTGAAGACGACCTTGTTCGCCTTCTGGTTGAAGGTGGCCGAGTGCCAGAACGCGAAGTTCACGTTGTCCTGGACCTGGTCGATGACCTTCGGGTTCTCCGGGTCCTTGATGGAGAACAGGATGCCGTCGCCCATGCACGCGCCGGCGGCCAGGTCCTTGGACGGCAGCACCGTGATGTCGTGGCAGCCGGTGGTCTTCGAGACGCCGGGGTTCGTGGGTGAACCCGGGTTGCCGCCGCCGTCCGGACCGTCACCGGGGAACAGGACCGGGAAGCCCACCACGGCCGCCTTCTCCGGGGACTTGCGCGGCACCTTGATGACCGAGATGCCGTCGTGCGGCGGCTGGCAGTCGGGGAAGGCGGCGTTCGGCGAGTACGAGGAGACGTAGACGTAGACGTTCCTGCGCTCGGGCACCAGGGTGTGGGTGTGCGAGCCGCAGGCCGTCTCCACGGCTGCGACGTACTTCGGGTTGGCCTTGTCGCTGATGTCGAAGATCTTGAGGCCCTCCCACGACGACTTCTCGGTCGCGGGCTGCGTGGTGCTGTTGCAGGAGTTGTCGCTGCGCGAGGAGTCGGTCGACAGGAAGAGCAGGTTCCCGGAGACGGAGATGTCGTTCTGCGAGCCCGGGCAGAGCACCTGGGCGACCGTCTTCGGCGCCTTGGGGTTGCTGATGTCGAAGACGCGGAAGCCGTCGTAGTTGCCGGCGTAGGCGTACTTGCCCTGGAAGGCGAGGTCCGAGTTGGTGCCCGGCAGCGCCTCCTTGGGGATGTTGGTCAGATGCTGGATGTTGGCGGAGTGGACGATCTCGTCCTGGCCGGGGATCTCGCCGGCGGCTATCGCCTCCCTCGCCTCGGCGGCATCGCTCTTGGACACCTTCTCCCGCACGCCGGGAGAGTCCCCGGGATCGGGGGTCGCGGCCGCCGGTCCGGCGGTGAGTAACGCGGCCAGGAGACCGGCCGCAGTCGCGGCGACCCCCAGACGTCTGCGCCGCGTCCGAAGGTTGTTCAACAGGGTCACTGTGTCCTCCCTTGTGGCCGTTCGCAGTTGAACGGTTCGAGCACCTCCGCAGTATCGTCTGCATCATGCACAGATCAACAGACGGCAATGCATTTGTAACGAACAAATTTGATCAACCGCACGCGAAAGCATGTTAGGAACGTTCGTCAACACTCACGAGGTGTACGCCCGTTGCTGTGTCCCAGGAGGTCACTGTGCTCGTTCGCCGCACATCCCGCGCACCGCTGGTCACGACCTCACTGACGGTCGCTCTGCTGGTGCTCGCGGGCTGCGACTCGGGGTCCGAGGCGGCTCCCGACGGCGGTTCGGACAAGTCGAGCGGGCCGGCGGTGATCGCGCCCGGGAAACCCGGTGAGACGGCTCAGACCCTCTCGCCGGAAGAGGTCGAGAAGCAGCGAACGGAGGACGACTCTCCGAATTCCGCGGACTTCGACTACGCGCGCATGATGATCCAGCACCACACCCAGGCCCTGGAGATGACCGAACTCGCCGCCGACCACGCGAAGTCGACCCAGGTGAAGCGGATCGCCGAGCGCATCTCGGCCGCCCAGAAGCCGGAGATCGACGCCATGGAGGGCTGGCTGAAGGCCAACGACGCCGACGAGCGGGAGACTTCGCACGACCACGCGAAGATGCCCGGCATGGCGACGGCGGCACAGCTGAAGGAACTCGGCACGCTCGACGGGGAGAAGTTCGACCGGATGTTCCTGAAGCTGATGATCACCCATCACGAGGGGGCGGTCACCATGGCCACGGATGTGAAGGCACAGGGCAACAACATCCTGATCGAGGAGATGGCGGACGACGTGATCGCGCAGCAGACCACGGAGATCAGCCGGATGCGCGATCTGACGCAGTAGCCGACCGCCCGCCCCTCGGCCTCCTCACCCCGCCCTCGGCCCAGGGCCCAGGGCTCAGCGGCGGGCGTGACGGGGGCCGAGGAGGCCCTCGTCACGCGCCCCGGCGATCAGCCGAAGCGCCTTGCGGCGGCTGTGCCCGGTCGCGCACATCACCGCGAGGACCGGGTCGTAGCCGCACCGCTGCGCCGCGAGATACTCCTCGGCCGCCAGCCGCCGCCCCTCCACACCGCGCGGCCACGGGGGCCGGGCCCGCCGCCCGGACCCGGACGAGGTCTCCGACGGCTCCTCCTCGACGAGGTCGGGCACCGGGCCGCACGCCGCGGACAGCGGTCCCTCGATCCAGTCGGCGAGCTCCGCCAGGTCGTCCAGGGACAGCGGCGGCTGCGCGCGCACGTCCTCCAGCGACAGCCGGCCCTCGCAGACCACGGCGAGGACCTCGACCCCGGCACCGTCCGGGAAGGAGAGCCGTGCGTCGTACCAGGCCGTGGCGCCGTCGTGCTCCTGTACTTCCCACGCGGGCCGCACGGACACCGCGCCGTCCTGCCAGTGGCGGTCGGAGAGATTGAGAAAGGATGCTTCCAGCACCTACGCAACGTAAACGCATGATCACATTCTCTGCGCACAGCCACGCGTACCGGGGGCACGCGGCACCCCGACGGCGCAGCATCCCGCCCTCCCGCCGCCGCACCCCTCCCCCGGCGGGCCCGGCGGTGGGATCCTTGAGGCATCAGCGAATCTCCTCGCGTAAGGAGTTCCGCCGTGCTGCGAGTCGCCGTCATCGGTTCGGGGCCGAGCGGGTGCTACACCGCCCAGAGCCTCGTCCAGCAGGACCCGGGGGTGCTCGTCGACGTGCTGGACCGGCTGCCGTGCCCGTACGGCCTGGTGCGCTACGGGGTGGCCCCGGACCACGAGAAGATCAAGTCGCTCCAGAACAACCTGCGGACGGTGCTGGAACACGAGCGGGTGCGGTTCCTCGGCGGCGTCCGGGTGGGCGCGGACGGGGTGCCCGTCGCCCGCCTGCGGGAGCTGTACCACGCCGTCGTGTACTGCGTCGGCGCCGCCGGTGACAGACGGCTCGGCATCCCGGGCGAGGAGCTGCGCGGCAGCTGGTCGGCGACCGAGTTCGTCTCCTGGTACAGCGCGCACCCGGACGCGCCGGTCGCCGGCTTCCTCGCGGGGGCGCGGGCCGCCGTCGTCATCGGGGTGGGCAACGTCGCGGTGGACGTCACCCGGATGCTCGCGCGCGGAGCGGGCGAGCTGACTCCCACCGACATGCCCCAGGCGGCCCTGGACTCCCTCGCCGCCAGCGCCGTCACCCACGTGCACATGGTGGGCCGCCGGGGCCCCTCCCAGGCACGGTTCACCACCAAGGAGCTGCGCGAGCTGAACACTCTCCCGGACACGCAAGTGAGCGTGGATCCCGCCGAGTTGGCACTCGATCCGGCGTACGTCGACCCGTCACTCCTCCCCGCCGCCCAGCGCCGCAACGTCGAGGTCCTGCGCGGCTGGGCCACCGCCCCCGCACCGGCCGGCCGTCACCGCATCCGGCTGCGCTTCTTCCTGCGCCCCGTCGAGCTCCTCGCCGACGCCGACGGCGACCACGTCCGCGGGGTACGTCTGGAGCGCACGGAACCCGACGGCCACGGCGGGGTGAGCGGCACCGGGCAGTACGAGGAGATCGAGGCCCAACTCGTCCTCCGCTCCGTCGGCTACCGAGGCGTCCCGGTCGACGGCCTCCCCTTCGACCCGGCCCACGGGACGGTCCCGCACACGGCCGGACGCGTGCTCCGTGAGGGGGTGCCCTCGCCTGGCGAGTACGTGGCCGGCTGGATCAAGCGCGGCCCGACCGGAGTGATCGGCACCAACCGCCCCTGCGCCAAGGAGACGGCGACCTCGCTGCTGCAGGACGCGCCGCGGCTGGCGAGGAGGAGCCTCCCGGACGATCCGGCGAGAGCCCTGCGCGCACAGGGCTGCACACCCATCGAATGGTCCGGCTGGCAGGCGATCGAGAGGGCGGAGGCGGCCCTGGGCGCGTCCCTGGGCAGAGGCGTGGTCAAACTCCCTGACTGGCAGTCCCTGATGAGCGCCGCACACCAGGACGCCGCCCCCTAGGGCCCTGGGCGACGGCGGGAAACCGCGCGATCGATCCCCGTCGGCCCGCGCCTCCCTCTCGACCAGGCAATACCTCGAACAGGCAATACCTCGAACAGGCAACACCTCGTACGGGCAGCACCTCATACAGGCAACACCCCTGAAATCAACAAACTGTTCAAGCCCTCTAGGGTCTCGTCCATGGCATCCACCACCCCCACCCACCCCGTGGACGAAGTACCCCCCACCCGTCACCTCCTCGCCTTCGGCCTCCAGCACGTCCTCGCCATGTACGCGGGCGCGGTCGCCGTCCCCCTCATCGTCGGCGGCGCCCTGCGCCTGCCACCCGCGGACCTGGCCTATCTGATAACCGCCGACCTGCTCGTGTGCGGCATCGCGACCCTGATCCAGTGCGTCGGCGTATGGCGCTTCGGTGTCCGGCTCCCGATCATGCAGGGCTGTACGTTCGCCGCCGTCTCCCCCATGGTGCTGATCGGGACGGAGGGCGGTGGCCTTCCCGCGATCTACGGCTCGGTGATCGTGGCCGGCCTGGCGATCATGCTGCTGGCCCCGGTGTTCGGGCGACTCCTCCGCTTCTTTCCACCGCTCGTCACCGGCACCGTCATCCTGATCATCGGCCTCTCCCTCCTGCCGGTGGCCGGCAACTGGGCGGCCGGCGGTGCGGGCGCGGCGGACTTCGGCGCGCCCGGGAATCTCGCCCTGGCGGCGTTCGTGCTGCTCGTCGTGGTCGGCGTGCAGCGTTTCGCTCCGGTGTTCCTCAGCCGGATCGCCGTGCTGATCGGCATCGTCGTGGGGCTCGCGGTCGCCGTCCCGTTGGGGTTCACGGACTTCGGCGCGGTGCGGGACGCCGACTGGCTCGGCGTCAGCACGCCGTTCCACTTCGGGGCGCCCGCGTTCCACCTCTCCGCGATCCTGTCCATGCTGGTGGTGGCGCTGGTGACGATGACCGAGACCACCGGCGACCTGATCGCGGTGGGCGAGCTGACCGGTCGCGAGGTCGAGCCCCGCTCCCTCGCCGACGGGCTCCGCGCGGACGGCTTCTCCACGGTCCTCGGCGGTGTCTTCAACACCTTCCCGTACACGGCGTACGCGCAGAACGTCGGCCTGGTCGGGATGACCCGGGTGCGCAGCCGCTGGGTCGTCGCGGCGGCGGGCGGGATCCTCGTCCTGCTCGGTCTGCTGCCCAAGCTCGGCGCCGTGGTGGCCGCGATCCCGGCGCCGGTGCTCGGCGGCGCGGGCCTGGTCATGTTCGGCACGGTCGCCGCGAGTGGTCTGCGCACCCTCGCCCGGGTGGAGTTCAGGGGCAACGACAACCTGACGGTCGTGGCCGTCTCGGTGGCCGTGGGACTGCTGCCGGTCGGGGTGCCGACGGTCTACGCGGAGTTCCCCGAGTGGTTCCGGACGGTGATGAACAGCGGTATCAGCGCGGGCTGCCTGACGGCGATCGCACTGAACCTGCTCTTCAACCACCTTCGGGCGAGGGCCGGTTCAGCCGGCGCCGAGGCGGGCGGCCTCCCGGGCGGCGGCGTCGACGAGGGTGTCGAGGAGCCCCGGGAAAAGGCCGTCTAGGTCGTCCCGGCGCAGACCGTTCATCTTGGCCGTGCCCCGGTAGACCTGCCGGACCACCCCGCTCTCGCGCAGCACCCGGAAATGGTGGGTGGACGTGGACTTGGTGACCGGCAGGTCGAAGTACGAGCAGGCGAGCTCGTCGCCGTCGGAGGCGAGCTCGCGCACGATGCGCAGCCGCATGGGGTCGGAGAGCGCGTGCAGCACGGACTCCAGCCGGATCTCCTCACGTGTCGGGTGCGGGAGGTCGCGGCTGCTGACGGCGGGCGAGGTCACGGCGGCTCCACTGCGTCGGTCCTTCAAGGGACCTTCATTGTACGAGGCCCATCGTAGTTTGACATCCGCCGTACTACGATGCCTATCGTACGACCTGTCCACCGTCCGTCCCGTGACGGCATCCCGTGACGATTGGAGTCGCCGTGAGCGCGCTGTTCGAGCCCTACCGCCTGCGTGAACTGACCATCCCGAACCGGGTGTGGATGCCCCCGATGTGCCAGTACTCGGCCGCGCCGGAGGGCCCCGGGGCGGGCGCCCCGAACGACTGGCACTTCGCGCACTACGCGGCGCGCGCCACCGGCGGCACCGGCCTGATCATCGTCGAGGCGACCGCCGTGTCCCCGGAGGGCCGCATCTCGCCGTACGACCTCGGCCTCTGGAACGACACCCAGGTCGAGGCGTTCCGCCGGATCACCGGGTTCCTGAAGGGGCAGGGGACGGTGCCTGCCGTGCAGCTCGCGCACGCGGGACGCAAGGCCTCGACCGATCTGCCCTGGCAGGGCGGGGCGCCGGTCGGCGCGGACGCGCACGGCTGGCAGCCGGTCGCGCCCAGCGCGCTGGCCTTCGACGAACGGCACCCGGTACCCGACGAGTTGACCGTCGATCAGATCCGTGCGGTCGTCGGGCAGTTCGCGGAGGCGGCCCGGCGGGCACTGGCCGCCGGGTTCGAGGTCGCCGAGATCCACGGCGCCCACGGCTATCTCATCAACGAGTTCATCTCCCCGCACTCCAACCGTCGCACCGACTCCTACGGCGGCTCGTACGAGAACCGGATCCGTTTCGCGCTCGAAGTCGTCGACGCGGTACGGGAGGTGTGGCCGGCGGACAAGCCGCTGTTCTTCCGGGTCTCCGCCACCGAGTGGCTGGAGCAGGGCGGCTGGACCGCCGACGACACGGTCCGACTGGCCGCCGAGCTGAAGGCGCACGGCGTGGACCTGCTGGACGTCTCCACGGGCGGCAACGCCTCCGGGGTCCACATCCCCGTCGGCCCCGGCTACCAGGTGCCCTTCGCCGCCCGGGTCAGGAACGAGAGCGCGCTGCCCGTCGCCGCGGTCGGCCTGATCACAGAGGCCGAGCAGGCCGAGAAGATCCTCGCCAACGGCGAGGCCGACGCGGTCCTGCTCGGCCGGGAACTGCTCCGCAGCCCCTCCTGGGCCCGGCAGGCGGCCCGTGAGCTCGGGGGCGAGGTACGCGTTCCCGAGCAGTACCACCGCTCGGTCTAGGCGGAGTGGGGGCGCCGGGACGGGTGGGCGCCCCCCGTACCGGTCAGCCCCGCCGGAGCAGACCGGCCGGGACCGCTTCGGCCAGGATCCGGTAGCCCTCCGGGTTGAGGTGCAGCCAGTCGCCGTCGTGGAGGCCGGGGAGCAGGCGACTCGGGTCGTCCGGGTCGCGGACCGCGCGGTCGAAGTCGAGGACGGCGTCGAAGCGGCCGCTGGTGCGGATCCAGGTGTTGACGGCCTGCCGCGCGGCCTCGCGGTGTCCGGCGGCGTCGTCGTAGGGGGTGTTGCCGCCGAAGGGCAGCAGGGTGGCGCCGTACACGCGGATGCCCTGGGCGTGGGCGCGGACGATGATCTGCTCGTAGGCGGCGACGAGGTCGGCGGTCACACGCTGCTGGGCGTCGGGAGTGGCCGCGGCGGTGCCCAGGTCGTTGACACCCTCGAAGACGATCAACTGCTCGACGGCGCTGTGGGCCAGGATGTCGCGGTCCAGCCGGGCGAGGGCGTTGGGACCGAGGCCGTCGTTGAGGACACGGTTTCCGCCGGCCGCCTGGTTCACCACGGCGATGTGCCGGGTGCCGGGCCGCTGCTGGAGGCGGTCGAAGAGCTGGTCGGGCCAGCGGTCGTTGCCGTTGGTGGTGGAGCCCCGGCCGTCGGTGAGCGAGTCACCGAGGACGGCGACGGCGGTCGTGGCGGGCCGGGACAGCACCTCGACATCGCTGAGCAGGTACCAGTGGTTGGTCGGGGTCGCGCCGGGCAGATCCGCGTCCTCGGTGTGGTCACCGTGGACCAGGTACGAGGTGGTGCGGGAGCCGGGGTGCGAGGTGAGGGCGAGGGAGGCCTGGCCCTCCGCCAGGTACGCCGTCACGGTCAGGTTGGTGCCCGGCCGCAGCGTGAAGTCCAGCGGGTCGGACACGACCTGGGCGCCCACCGGAACGGTCGTGGATCCGCTCCCGCTGAACGTCACCGGACGCGACGAGCCCGGTTCGATCGCGCCGACCCCCGCCCGACCGCCCAGCGGCAGCGCCACCGTCACGGCGGTCAGGGGCAGCGCGCCACCGCCGAAGGCGTTGGAGAAGCGCAGCCGGACGCGGTCGCCGCCGGTGGTGACGCGCACGGTCTGCCGCAGGGTGGTGTCGACCAGCACGGCCCGGTCCCCGGTGAACGGCGCCGGCGGCATGTTGCCCGGCTCGGTGAGCTGCGGCATCGCGGACCAGGTGTTCACCCAGTGCCGGGCTGCCGTCGCCGTGTCGCCCGTGCCGGTGCCGTCCGTCCGGTGCGGGTCCCTGACCAGGGCGACCAGAGCGGACGAGGCCACCACGAGGGCCAGGGCGAGGACACAGACGGCGAGCACGGTCGCGAGCGGCGCCCGGCCGGACGGCCGTGCGGGCTGGGGACTGTCGATCGGGTGCAAGGACGGTGCCTCTCTGGGTAGGGGGTGGTGGCGTGGGCCGGCAGGCGGAGATCGGGTGGGCCGGGAGGGCACATGTGCCGCCCGGACCACGCCGTCCCGGAGACACGCCGCCCGGACCCGCGCCGTCCCGGAGACACGCCGCACGCACGCCGTCCCGGACGTACGCATGGCCGGCGTGCGCCCGCGGGACAGTCCGGGCGGGAGGCGGTCCGGGCCGGAGAGCCGGTCGAACCCACCGGGCGGACGGGGCGGCGGGTCGGCGGATCGGCGGATCGGCGGATCGGCGGATCGGCGGATCGGCGGGTCGGCGGGTCGGCGGGTCGACCAAGCCGTCCGGGTGAGGAGTAGGGGGGCAAGGCATCGGGCCGGCCGACCCTCGTGGGCGGGGGCGGTACGGAGCGAGACGTCAGGCCGACGGGCCCGCCGGGGCCGGGCGGCACGGCGTCGCGGTCCTGCCGCGTCCCGCGCCACCAGCCCCGGCGGCACACGTCAACCGGTCGTGCACGCCGTCCCGTTGAGCGTGAACGCCGAGGGTGCAGCGCTGTTGCCGGTGTGGTCGGCCTGGTACCCGATGCCGACGCTCGCGCCGGGTGCGATCGCGGCGTTGTACGAGGCGTTGGTCGCGGTCACGGCACCGCTCGCCGGGCTGTACGTCGCGCCCCAGCCGTTGGTGACGGTCTGTCCGGAGGGCAGGGTGAAGCCCAGCTTCCAGCCGTTGACCGCCGTCGTACCGGTGTTGGTGACGGTCACCGATGCGGTCAGCCCGGTGCTCCAGGCGTTGGTGGTGACGGTCACCTTGCAGGGGCCGGCCGGCGGCTGGGGCGCTGGGCCGGAGCCGTTGAGGCCGAAGAAGGTGAGGACGCGTTCGCCCATGCCCCACGCGTAGAGGTTGTGGCCGGTGCCCTGGAGGCTGATGGCCTCGACGGGGGCGCGGTCACCGGTGCCGCCGTAGCGGGTGCGGGTCCAGTTGGACTGGGGCGAGTCGGTGGCGGCCGGTGTCTGGCTGACACCGTGCACATTGGTCCACTGCTTGATCTCCTCGCCGAAGTTGGGGTAGCGCAGCACGTCGTCCGTGGTGCCGTGCCAGACCTGCATGCGCGGCCGGGGTCCGGTGTAGCCGGGGTAGGCGCCGCGGACGAGGTCGCCCCACGCCTGCGGGGTACGCACGACGGTGCCGTTGGCGCAGTCGCTGTTCCACTCGGAGCCGTTGGTGGTGGCGAAGCAGGCGAAGGGAACGCCCGCGAAGGCGGCGCCGGCGGCGAACACGTCGGGGTAGTCGCCGAGGAGGACGTTGGTCATCATCGCGCCGGAGGAGATACCGGTGGCGAAGATCCGGTCGGTGTCGGCGTCGTAGGTGCGGACGGTCCAGTCGACCATGGACTTGATGCCCACCGGGTCACTGCCGCCACCACGCGTCAGGGCCTGGGGAGAGGCGACGTCGAAGCACTTGCTGCTCCGGGTGACGGACGGGTACACGACGATGAACCCGTAGCGGTCCGCCAGCGAGGCGTACTCCGTGCCGCTGTACATCGCCGGTCCCGAGCCGGTGCAGTAGTGCACGGCGACGACGATCGCGGGGTTCGCGGTGACGCTGTCCGGTACGTACAGGTACATCTGGAGGTTGCTGGGGTTCGTACCGAAGCCGGTGATCTCGGTGAGCGCCGCCCGGGGAGCGGCCTCCGCCTCGGAGTTCGCCGCGGCGGCCGCGGGCGCGGGGAGAAGCGCGGCCGCGAGCAGCGCCACGAGCGCTCCCAGCAGCGCGACGAGCGCCGGGCGCCGCGGTCCGCGCGGGCGGTCGTGGGGGGTGAGGGTCACGTCGTTGTGCCTTCCTGTGACGGGGGCGGGTGCGACGGAAGGGGAACCGGTTCAGGACGGCGGAAGGGCATCGTGACATGGACATGGAGTGCACGGAAGCGCTCCCACCCGTCGAAAGAATTCGCTCGTGGCGACCCGCCCGGACCACCGGGCCCACTCGTCGCGCATGGCCGACCGCCCCCACCAGGGCCGACCCAATGTCTTTTGCGCAAAGCGTTGACTAGAAAGCGCTTGCCCCCTACGTTCCGTTCAGCGATGTGAACCGGCGCCGGAGTCGAGCTTCCCCACTCGCTCACGGCGATCAGCACGGTGAACTTCATTCACGTACATGGCCCGCCCGCTCTCCCCTGAAGGGACGCACCCGCATGCGTACCGTCCCCCCACGTACACAGGCGCAAAGATCTGCCCTGGTGGCGGCCGTGGCCGCCCTGATGACGGCCGCCACGCTCGCCGTGCCGCAATCGGCGGGCGCGGCGGAGACCTCGCCGATCGGTTACGGCGCCGGGACCACCGGCGGCGGCAGCGCCTCCGCGGTCACGGTCTCCACGCTCGCCGCCTTCCAGAGCGCCGTCACCGGGAACGCCGCCAAGGTCGTCCGCGTGAACGGCCTGATCTCGCTGAGCGGTCAGGTCGACATCGGCTCCAACACCACGGTGCTGGGAGTGGGTTCGTCGTCCGGGTTCACCGGCGGCGGCCTGCGGATCAAGGAAGAGACCAATGTCGTCGTCCGCAACCTGAACATCAGCAAGCCGGTCGCGCCCGCCGACGGGATCACCGTCCAGGAATCCACGAAGGTGTGGATCGACCACAACTCCTTCTCGGCGGACCGCACCCACGACAAGGACCACTACGACGGCCTGCTGGACATCAACCACGGCTCGGACAACGTGACGGTGTCCTGGAACACGTTCAAGGAACACTTCAAGGGCTCGCTCGTCGGCCACAGCGACAACAACGCCTCCGAGGACACCGGCCACCTGAAGGTGACGTACCACCACAACCACTTCAGCAACGTGTACTCGCGCATCCCCAGCCTGCGCTTCGGCACCGGGCACTTCTACAACAACTACGTGGACGGCGCGGAGACCGCCTGCCACTCGCGCATGGGCGCCCAGATGCTCGTGGAGAACAACGTCTTCCGGAACACCGGAGTCGCGGTCACCACGAACCGCAGCAGTGACGTGGACGGCTACGCGAATCTGCGCGGCAACGACCTCGGTGGGGCCGCCACCGAGATCTCCCGGGTGGGGAGCTTCACCACCCCGCCCTACGGCTACACCCCCCAGCCCGCCTCCTCCGTCGTCGCGTCGGTGACGTCGGGAGCGGGCGCCGGGAAACTCTGAGCACCCCTCAACCCCCCATCCGCTCGGACAACAGAAGGATTCGGGACATGACTTCTGCAACACGTCCGCGTGCCCGCACGCGCGCGCTGACCGGCACGTTCGCCGCGTTCAGCCTCTCGTTTGGCATGATCATGACTAGTGGGGCCACTCCGGCGAACGCCGCGACCTGGCCGTCCGCCAACGGCAGTCAGCCGGTGTCCTCCACCATCTCGGTGTCCGGCACCCGGGACGGCGGCATGGTGCGCTACTACGGCAGCGGCGCGCTGGCCGGCGACGGCCAGGAGGAGGGCCAGGACCCGATCTTCAAGCTCGCGGCCGGCGCGACGCTGAAGAACGTCATCATCGGCGCGCCCGGCGCCGACGGCATCCACTGCGAGGGCAACTGCACCCTGCAGAACGTCTGGTGGGAGGACGTCGGCGAGGACGCGGCGACCTTCCGCGGCGGCTCCACGTACACGGTGACCGGCGGCGGCGCCAAGAAGGCGGCCGACAAGGTCTTCCAGCACAACGGGCCCGGCACCGTGAACATCTCCAACTTCGCGGTCAGCGACTTCAAGACGCTGTACCGCTCCTGCGGCGACTGCTCCACGCAGTACACCCGCAAGGTGAACCTCAGCAACATCGAGGTGACGGGGACGGGCACCACCGCGCGCCTGGTCGGCATCAACGTCAACCGGGGTGACGTGGCGACCCTGCGGGGCATCACGATCCTCAACGACAGCGGCCGCAAGGTGATCCCGTGCCAGAAGTACAACAACACCACCGCCGTCGGTACGGGCCCCGACAGCACCAACTGCAAGTACGCCACCTCGGACATCACCTACCGGTGACACCGCTCGTCACCCGCAGGTGAGTCCCCCGGCGGCCGGACGGAGCCTCCCCCCACGGGCCTCGTCCGGCCGTCGGCCGCGCCGCGCGGGGCGATCACCGTCACGTTCACGCCCCGCCCGGCCTCACCAGATCTTGCGCTCCCAGAGCGGGCCGATCCGCGCCCACTCCTCGTCCCACTGGTCCATCCGCCGCCGTTCCATACGACCGCGCACGAGTCGGCCGCCGACGAAGGGCACGGCCGCCACGAACAGACCCGCGAGACCGCCCACGAGCGCGGCGCGCAACCGGGCCTGGGACTCGCTGGCGGGTTCGGTGACCAGCAGGCCCTCGGCGTCCGTCCAGACGGTGACCCGCGCTCCCATCAGGGCGGCGGGATCGACCCTGGCCCGGCCCTCGTGCTCGGAGCCGTCCGACGCGGTCCAGCGGACCTTCGCCCACACGTTCTCCGTGGCCGTACCGCTCCGGCTGGCGGGCTCGGGCGCGTCCTGCGTGAGAACCGCGTCGACCGGGCGCCACTCGGCGCGCTGCCGGGCGAGGCCGGACTCCACGGAGTGGGCGGCCATGAGGCCCGCGGCCACCCCGCCGAACAGCGTCAGCGTCCAGGCGATCAGCACGACCCAGGACTCCAGCCGGTCGGCGCGCCTTCTGAGCGGGTTGCGCCGCCACCGCCACAGCCACACCTTCGGACCACGGAATGCCACCATCTGGGGCACCCTCCCTCGCACACGCAGGACTGCCGGACCGCTCTCCCATACGGCGGGGTTCCCCGCCCTGCTCATGCGATGTGGGTCACCCTCGCCCGGCCCGATCGGCTCCCGGTCCGCCCCTCCGCCGCTGCCACACCCGCTGACCTGCGGCGGAGCTGCTCTGAGGGGTGACTGTCAGTGGTGGGGTGCAGACTGGCCGGTGACTGGGACGACGATGTCCGGGAGGTGGCCGGGATGGCTGAGGTACTGCTCACGGTGGGCACACGCAAGGGCCTTTTCATCGGGCGGCGGCGGGGAGGCGCCTGGGAGTTCGACGAGACGCCGTACTTCAACGCGCAGGCGATCTACGCGGTCGCCATCGACACCCGTTCGGACACCCCCCGGCTGCTGGTCGGCGGCGACAGCGCCCACTGGGGGCCCTCCGTCTTCCACTCGGACGATCTCGGCCGCACCTGGACCGAACCCACGCGGCCCGCGGTCAAGTTCCCCAAGGACACCGGGGCCTCGCTGGAGCGGGTGTGGCAGCTGCACCCGTCGGCCGCCGAACCGGACGTCGTGTACGCGGGCACGGAACCGGCCGCGCTGTACCGCTCCGAGGACCGGGGCGAGACCTTCGAGCTGGTACGGCCGCTGTGGGAGCACCCGACACGCGACCGGTGGGCCCCCGGGGGCGGCGGCGAGGGACTGCACACGATTCTCACCGACCGGCGCGATCCGCGCGCGATGACCGTGGCCGTCTCCGCCGCCGGGGTCTTCCGCACCGAGGACGGCGGGGCCAGTTGGTCGCCGTCCAACTCCGGTGTCTCGGCGGTGTTCCTGCCGGACCCCGACCCCGAGTTCGGCCAGTGCGTGCACAAGGTGAGCCGGGACGCGACGAACCCCGACCGGCTGTACCTCCAGAACCACTGGGGCGTGTACCGCAGCGACGACGCTGGGGCGCACTGGGAGGACATCGGGGCGGGACTGCCCTCCACGTTCGGTTTCGCCGCGGTCGCCCATCCCCACCGCGGGGACACCGCCTATGTCTTCCCGATCAACGCCGACGCGGACCGTGTTCCGGCCGACCACCGCTGCCGGGTCTTCCGCACGGCGGACGCGGGCAAGAGCTGGGAGCCGCTGACGGCGGGGCTGCCGACGGCGGACCACTACGGCACGGTGCTGCGCGACGCGATGTGCACGGACGACGCGGACCCGGCAGGCGTGTACTTCGGCAACCGCAACGGCGAGGTGTACGCGTCGGCCGACGACGGCGACAGCTGGCGGCAGCTGTTGTCCCATCTGCCGGACGTGCTGTGCGTGCGCGCGGCGGTCGTCGGCTGAGCGGACGGGAAGGGGCGCCGTCGCCGCCACCGCCACCGCCACCGCCACCGCCGTTCACGAGTGGTCCCTGCCGTCCGCCAAGTCACCTTGCGGACGGCAGAGTTCGCCACCGTGATCCTCGAAGGGCGACTCGCCTGCACGCTTGCGCTGCTCCGCTGCGGCGGCTGCTCGGCTGCTCGCGCGGCGTGAGCGTTCGCGCCGGGACTACTCCGTGCCGTCGGCCGGCAGGCGCTCCGGCAGCCCGAGTCGGGGGAACCGGTCGTCGTGGAAGGTGATGATCTCGGTGATGGCCCCGCCGGTGACGCGCAGGACGTCGATCGTCAACGGCAGGTACGCACCCTCCTGCTCCCGCCATTGGTAGAAGGCGACGGCGGGCTGCCGGTTGACGGCGGTGGGCACGGTGCGCAGGCCCGTCATGCCCTCGAAGCCGCTCACGACCCAGTCGTTCACCACCGCGTCGCGGCCGACGTACTGGCCCGGCGTGGGTGGCATCGAGCAGCGGACGTCGTCCCGCAACAGCGTGGTGAGCGCGGCGATGTCCGTGGCCACGCTGGCCTCGGTGAAGCGGCGCACCAGCTCGCGCGTCCCGGCGTCCTCCTCGCCGCCGGTCCAGTCCTGCCGCTCGGCGGGCAGATGCTCCCGCATGCCCGCGCGGGCCCGCTGCAGCGCGCTGTTCACGGAGTTGACAGAGTCCCCGAGCAGCTCCGCGACGTCCTTCGCCGGCCAGCCGACCACGTCCCGCAGGATCAGCACGGCCCGCTGGCGCGGCGCGAGGTGCTGGACCGCGACCAGATACGCCAGCTCGATCGTCTCCCGCGCGACGGCGAGGCTCTCCGGCTCGTCCGCGTCGCCCATGGGCAGCTCGTCGAGCAGCCGGTCCGGGTAGGGCTGCAGCCACAGCACCTCGCCGCCGGTCGCGGGCTCCGGGCGGCACTTGGCTAGCAGGTCCAGGCACGCGTTGGTGGCGATCCGGTACAGCCAGGCCCGGAACGTCGACCGCCCCTCGAAGGTCTCCCGCCGCCGCCAGGCACGGAGGAACGTCTCCTGCACGGTGTCCTCGGCGTCCTCGAACGATCCGAGCATCCGGTAGCAGTGCACGTGCAGCTCCCGCCGGTAGCGCTCGGCCAGCCCCGAGAACTCCGGCTCGTCGACCTCGCTCAGACCGCTCCCGCCCAGACTGCTCAAACCCAGCTCCTCCAGCCGCGTGTCCGCACTCATCACGTCATCCTTCCGCCTCGTCGTGTCCCGTCGTATGTGTGACGGGTGCCGGCGCGAAAACTCATCACTGGCGGTGGGCGGGCGGTGGGGGCGATCAGGTCGACGAGGCGGTTCGGCGACCGGGGTACACGGGGATCGAGGCGGCATGGGGCAGCGATCAGGCCCCCGGTACGACAGCAGAGCCCGGACCACGCCTCGTGGTCCGGGCTCTGCCCCGTGCGGTGCCGCCCCGCGGCGGCGGTGCGTCAGCGCTGTGCGGCGTCGTCGCTCGTCTGCGCGGCGGCCTCGGCTGTGCCTGCCTTCTCGCGCATCTTGCGCACCAGCTCCGCCTTCTGGTCGGCGGCACTCTGGCGGTCGAGGTTGCGGTACGGGCCGTTGTTCTGCCGTTCGGCGCGGGACAGCTTCTTGCGCTTGCCGCCGCCCATGCCCACGGGGTTGTTGATGTTCTTGCTCATGGGTTCTCCCGGAGTGAGGTGAAGTGATCTACGGATTCATCGGTGGGGGACGGGCGCGGCGACGTCGGAGGACGTCAGCAGGGGCCCGTCACGCTCTCACTCGTAAATCGGCGTCTGGAAGAACATGACCATGACGTTACCCGGTTCCGTCGGCCCCGCCTACCAAGTTTTTCGCCGTCCCGGCGTCTCGGGGACGGCTGGGCCCTGTGCAGAGCCGCCGAACGCTGCCAGATCTCGCCGACCCACCGCCCGCGGAGATCGGCGTGAACCAGTCGGCCCGCGAACCTCACGACCTTCCCTGCCACCAGGGGCCGTTTCCCGAGGGCTGCCTGACTTCTGGCCGCTGCGGCGGCTCGACACCGACGGCTCCCCGCCCCCTGAGGGACGGAGCGGGGAGCACGGGCGGAGGCGGTCAGAGGGTGAGGAGGACCTTGGTGGCGCGTCGTTCGTCCATCGCCTTGTAGCCCTCCGGGGCCTGCTCCAGCGGCAGAGTGAGGTCGAAGACCTTGCCCGGGTCGATCTCGCGGTCCCAGATGAGCTGGATCAGGTGGGGCAGGAATCGGCGTACGGGGGCGGGTCCGCCGAGGGTGTGGATGCCGGCGAAGAACAGCTCGATGCCGGGAATCTGCACGTCGTAGTTCACGCCCACGTAGCCCAGGTGCCCGCCGCCGCGGGTGGCGCCGACGGCCTGCATGAACGATTCCTGGGTGCCGACCGCCTCGACGACCGAGTGCGCGCCGAGTCCGCCGGTGAGTTCCTTGATCTTCGCGACGCCCTCTTCGCCGCGCTCCTCGACGATGTCGGTGGCGCCGTAGTAGCGGGCCAGTTTCTGCCGCTCGGGGTGGCGGGACATGGCGATGATCCGCTCGGCGCCCAGCTGTTTCGCCGCGAGGACGGCCATCAGGCCGACGGCGCCGTCGCCGACCACCGCGACGGTCTTGCCGGGGCCGGCCTCGGCGGCGACAGCGGCGTACCACCCGGTGCCCAGCACGTCGGAGGCGGCGAGGAGGTGGGGGATCAGCTCCGGGTCGGGCTGTCCGGGGGTGGCGACCAGGGTGCCGTCGGCCAGCGGGATACGGGCCTTCTCGGCCTGGGTGCCGATCCCCGCGTGAACGAATTCGGCGTGCACGCACTTGGACTGGAAGCCG
The DNA here is from genome assembly GCF_031845845.1 of Streptomyces gottesmaniae. Taxonomy (NCBI): domain Bacteria; kingdom Bacillati; phylum Actinomycetota; class Actinomycetes; order Kitasatosporales; family Streptomycetaceae; genus Streptomyces; species Streptomyces gottesmaniae. Next base: position 89,050 of record NZ_JAVRFJ010000008.1, on the reverse strand, counting down.
GCCCGGCAGATCTCGCAGGTGTTGTCGGAGATGACGAAGGATCCGACGACGAAGTCCCCTGGCTTGACGGTCTTCACCGCGGAGCCGACCTCCTCGACCACGCCCACGTACTCATGCCCCATGAGCGTGTGGTCGGCGGGCTCGATGCCTCGATACGGCCACAGGTCGGAGCCGCAGATGCAGGTCGCCGTCAGCTTCACGATCGCGTCGGTCGGCTCGATGATCTTCGGGTCGTCACGGTCCTCCACTCGGACATCCCCGGCGGCGTGCATGATGACTCCACGCATGTCTGCGTCTCCTTGCTTCTCGTTCCATGTGCTTCTTGTTCCGTGTGCTTCATGCTTCTTGTTCCGTGGGGATGGGGGCTCAGACGAGGTTCTTGGTGAAGAACTCGTCGAGCTTGTCGAACGGAATCAGTTCCTTGCGGTGGTACAGATCGACGTGGTCCGCCGCCGGAGCGATCAGGAGGCCGATGGTGTAGGGCGCCATCGCCCGAACGTCCTCGGAGTAGTAGCGGGAGTGCGCGTCGGCTACGGCCACCAACAGGGTGGGGTGGGGCGCGGGTCCGCGTCCTCGGGGAGGGTCTGGGGAAGTACTCGGTCGACAGGGGCCGGAGTGCTGTCCGCATCGAAGGGGGCGATGGAGGCGGACTACGCGAGCTACGGCAGGGCCCTGAGGGAACGGCTTCTTTCCGGGCACTGACCCCCGGGCCCCCACACACCCGAACGCCCCATCGGCGCACACCAACGCGCCCGCGGATCGCAGCTCCCCAGCAGCCATGGTCCGCGGGCCACGGGTGCGCCCAGATCACGACGACACGCGGCACCTCTCAGGCGGTCGTGGAGATCGACGAGCGCCCGCAGCCAGGACACGCGGCCCGCCCTGTCCAACGGCTTCGGCCCCGACCTGCCCACCGAGGACAGCGGCACCGAAGGCACTGGAGTCGCCCTGAACGCCCTCACCCACCTCACCGACCTGACCTGGCGCGACCCCATCGCGGGAACCCCCTGGCACAAACACGTCCCCGCCCGTATCCAGTCCCTTCCCGCCTGACGAAGACCCGCTCCTCACGGCGGCGCCAGCACCCCCTGCACGATGATGACCCTGACCGCCACGGACGACCCGGCCTCGCCCACCGTGCCCTACGGCAACCGCCAGTCCACCGGCTGGGCGCCCTGCCGCAGCAGCAGGTCGTTGGCCCGGCTGAACGGCCGTGAACCGAAGAAACCCCGGTCGGCCGACATCGGGGACGGGTGCGCGGACTCGATGGCCGGCAGCTCCCCCAGCAACGGCCGCAGATTGCGCGCGTCACGGCCCCAGAGGATCGACACCAGCGGCTTCCCCCGACCGGCCAGCGCCCTGATCGCCTGCTCCGTGACCTCCTCCCACCCCTTGCCGCGATGCGCCGCCGGCTTGCGCGGGGCCGTGGTGAGGGCCCTGTTGAGCAGCAGGACGCCCTGGTGGGTCCACGGCGTCAGATCACCGTTGGACGGCCTGGGCAACCCGAGGTCGGAGTGCATCTCGCGGTAGATGTTCTCCAGACTGCCCGGCAGCGAACGCACCTCAGGCGAGACCGCGAAGCTCAGCCCGATCGCCATGCCCGGCGTGGGGTAGGGATCCTGACCGACGATCAGGACGCGGACATCGTCGAAGGGCTGCTGGAAGGCCCGCAGGACGTTCGCCCCGGACGGCAGATACGTCCGGCCCGCCGCTATCTCGGCCCGCAGGAAGTCCCCCATTCCGGCGATACGTTCGGCCACCGGCTCAAGGGCCTTCGCCCAGCCCGCTTCCACAAGTTCATGCAAAGGTCGTGGTGCCACGGCGCGTCACTCTACTGGCACACACAGACACCCCGCATACCGCAGGGAAGGCCCGCCCACCGGCCGTCCCGCGAGCGCTACCCTTCCTCCTCGTCGAGATCCTCGAACCGGTCGAGCACCACGCTCCACCGGTCACCGGTCACCGGTCACCGGGAAGGACAGGAAGGAGTGGGGCTTGTTCCCTCGCGTGCTCACGCCGCTCCGCCACGGTCAGCACCCTCGGCCCGCCCTTCGTGACGCCCGTGATCCCCGCCCGCTCCTCGGCGACCTCGCGCTGGTCCGCCTGGGCGGGGCTCCCGTGGACCGGCGTCTGCCATGACCGACGGCCCCGCGACCTCCCGGCCCTCGGAGGCCCAGGCACCCGTCGTGCTCGCCGTGGACTCCGGTGGGTCGGGGCTCCGGGCGGTACTGGCCAGGGGCACCGAGATGCTCGGAGAGCCGGTGGTGTCCGAGGAGGCGGTGCGCACCGGTGCGCGCGGTGTCGACGCCGGCCATCTGCTGGAGCTGCTGTCGCCGATGGCGCGGCGGTTGTTCGCCGACGCCGGGGGCGCGCGTCCGGCGGCGGTGGCCGTCGGAGCCGCCGGGTTCGCGTCGCTCGGCGAGCAGCTGCGCGCCGAGCTGCCGTCCGCGCTGGCGCGTGAGTGGGGGGTGCGCCGGGTCGCGCTGGTGGCCGACGCGGTCGCCGCGTACACCGGTGCCCTCGGGGCGCGGCCGGGTGCGGTGATCGCCGCCGGTACGGGACTGATCGCGATCGGCACGGATCTGACCGCCTGGCGTCGGGCCGACGGCTGGGGCCATCTCCTCGGGGACTGCGGCGGCGGTGCGTGGATCGGGCGGGCCGGGCTGGAGGCGGCGATGCGGGCGTACGACGGGCGCGGCGGTGGTTCGGCCCGGCTGCTGGCGCGCGCGGAGGGGGTGTTCGGCCCACCCGCCGGGATCCCCGGACGGATCTACCCGAGGGCCGACCGCCCGGCGGTCCTCGCGTCGTTCGCGCCCGAGGTGGCCGCCTGTGCCGGGGACGACCCGGTGGCGGCAGGCATCCTGCGGGAGGCGGCGCGGCACATGGCCGACGCGGCGGCCGCCGTCTGCCCGGCCTCGGGCGGGCCGCGAGTGGCCCTGACCGGCGGCCTGTTCAAGCTGGGCGCCCCTCTCCTCGCCCCCCTGGAGGCGGAGTTGGCGAAGCGGCTGCCGCACGCGCCGCCGGTGCCGGCGGAGGGGGATCCGCTCGTCGGCGCGGTGCGTATCGCCGCCGCGTTGGCGGTCGGCGGGCTCGCCCTGCCGTACGACGAGCGGATGTTGTACGTGGTGGCCGAAAAGTAGTATCTGAAACCGGGATCAAACCAGCCTGTCGGACAAGCGTCATCGTGGTCACCCAAGTGCACCACTCAGCAGAGTAATGCGGTATCGATCGGTCCTGATCGGCACGTAACTCATCAGACAAATCAGGACGGATACCGCTCACCTGCACCCTCCCCGAACAGGGGAGCCCAAGAAGCCAGTAACATGCGGCGCCATGAGTTCCCCCACTGGGCCCGCGTCCGGCCTGCCTGTACGAATGCCGCGACCCCGCCAGCCCGGGCGGCACCGCCGCCCCGAGCCGCTGGCGGCTCCCGAGGGCGCGCCCGCGCTCGTCCTCGCGGTGCCGGGCACGCCCAGCGCCGCCACGCGCAGCCTCGCCGAGGAGGTCGTGAGCATCGCGCGCTCCGAGCTGCCCGGCCTCGACGCCCGTATCGGGTACGTCGACGGTGGGGCCGACGAGTTCCCCACGCTGCAGTCGGTGCTCACCCACGCCGCCGAGGAGCGCACCGCCCGTTACGAGCGGGCGCGCGCCGCCGGTCTGGACGTCAAGGAGCCGGACGGCCCCGTCGCCGTCGTCGTGCCCCTGCTGGCCGGTCCGGACAGCGCCACGCTCCGCCAGGTGCGCCAGGCCGTCATGGAGAGCCGTATCGCGGCCGAGCTGACCGACGTCCTCGGCCCGCACCCGCTGCTCGCCGAGGCGCTGCACGTGCGCCTGTCCGAGGCGGGACTGGCACGTGCCGACCGGGCCCGGCTGTTCACCGTCGCCACCGCCGCGGACGGCATCGTCCTCGCCACCGTGGGCGGCGAGGAGGCCGTGCAGGCCGCCGGGATCACGGGCATGCTGCTGGCCGCGCGGCTCGCGGTGCCGGTGATGGCCGCCGCCCTCGACCAGGAGGGCTCGATCACCTCCGTGGCCGAGCAACTGCGCTCCTCGGGCTCCCAGCAGCTGGCGCTCGCGCCGTACCTGATAGGGCCGGAGATCGACGCCGGTCTGATCGAGGCGGCCGCGGCGGAGGCGGGCTGTTCCGCCGCCGAGGCGCTCGGTCCCTACCCGGCGATCGGCAAGCTGGCGCTCGGCAAGTACACGACGGCGCTCGGTATCGCGCCGCAGCAGCCCCAGGGCATGCCGGTCCGCTGATTCCGGCACCGACCCGGACCCGCGACCCGTACGGCCGAGGGGCCCCCCCGCCCGCCGGTGCGGGCCCCCGGCCCGGCCGCGGGCCCGCTCCTCTCCCCGGCGCGGGCCCTCGGCCGTACGCGTGCGGCGTCGCGCCGCGCCTCGTCACCGGTGGGCGGCCTCAGTCGTCCAGGACGACGCAGGAGGCCGCGGGCACCTCGATCGAGCCGCCCCGTACCGGCAGGCCGGTGTGCGCGTCGACCGTGAACCAGGTGACGTCGCCGGAGCGTTCGTTGGCCACGTACAGCGTGCCCGCCGCGTAGGTGAGGGCGCGGGGCCAGTGGCCGCCGCAGGGCACGGTCGTGACCAGGCGCAGCCCGTCGCCCTCGACGGCGAGCACGGAGAGCACGTCCGTGCCACGGGTGGCCGTCCAGACGAAGCGGCCGTCCGGGGACACGACGAGGCCCGAGGGGTACGCGTCGCCCTCCGGGTGATCCGCGAGCACCGAGGTCTCCCGCAACGGCTCCAGCGGGCCGTCAGGGGCGTTCCAGCGGCAGACGGTGATCGTGGGGGTCAGTTCGTTCAGCACATAGACGTACGCTCCGTCCGGCCCGCCGGGATGGAAGGCGAGGTGGCGCGGCCCCGAGCCCGGCCGCAGCGCCGTCTCGTGGTGCGCGACGGGGACGCCGTCCTCCACCGCGCACACCCGCACCGTGTCGGTTCCGAGGTCGACGTCGAGGAACCGTCGGCCGGACGGATCGGGCACCACCTGGTGGGCGTGCGGTTCCCGTCGGTCGCGGGGGTCGGTCCCGGACCCGCTGTGCCGGAGGGTCCCGGACGCCGGGGCCGCGAGGGTGCCGTCGGGGCGCAGCGGGACGGCGGTGACGCTGCCGGCGCCGTAGTCGGCGGTCAGGACGTGACCGGCGAACGTGGCGAGGTGGGTGGGTCCGTCGCCGACCGCCACCGGTGGCCCGGTCAACTCGGGCTTGTCGCCCGTCACCCGATAGGCGGCCACCGCTCCCTCGGGCCGCTCGCTGACCGCGTACAGCGTGCGCCGGTCCGGTGAGAGGGCCAGGTAGCTCGGATCGGGGACGTCGTCCGCGCCCGACAGGACGGTGAGCGCGCCGCTCTTCTCGTCGACGTCGGCGACGAGGACACCGGGTCCCCCCGCCGAGGTGAACGACCCGATGTACGCACGTCGTGGTCGCGGCCCGTCCACCGTGCCCCTGTCCGGCGTGCCCCTGTCCGCCGTGTCCACTTCCACTGCCACTGCCCGCCCCTCCCGTTCGCCCGTGTGCGGGCGAACCCTAGCAGCAGGTCTAGACCAGAGCCCCTGCCGGTGTGGCGCGGGAGCGGCCGTGCGCGCCCCGGGATCACCTTCGGCTCCGCCGTGCGCGACGCCCGGGACGCACGGTGGGGGCGTGCGACGGGCGGGCGCGAGCGGGCGGGCGGCGAGCGGGCGAGCGGGCGAGCGGGCGAGCGGGCGAGCGGGCGAGCGGGCGAGCGGGCGAGCGGGCGAGCGGGCGAGCGGGCGAGCGGGCGAGCGGGCGAGCGGGCGAGCGGGAACGGGGCGGGGGCGGACTAGGGAGCGGCCGGACGGGAGCCCGGAGCCGCCCCGAGCGGCATGGCCAGCTCCGACAGCGCCCTCTCCAGGTTGTGCAGATGCCCGAGGGCGGCCCCGGCCTCCCTGGAGGAGACCGGCTCCGGTCCGTCGACGGCCGCGCGTCCACCGGGGGTGGTCAGCGCCTCCACCGCGGCCTTCACCCGCCAGCAGGCGGCGATCAGGGCTGCCTCGCGGGAACCGGCCGGGTCCGCGGTGGCGGAGACCAGGGCGCGCACCTCGCTCACGCAGTCGTCGAGGAGACGGAGGGCCGCGTGGGCGCGGGCCTTGCGCGCGCGGAAGGGGTTCAGGGGGTGGACCAGCGGCGCGAGCGCCATCCGCGCCCGGCCGAACAGCAGTTCAAGCTCGGCGGCGTGGGGAGCCGGGTCGGCCCCGGGGACGCCCTCCAGCCTCGCGGCGGTGGCGGTCGCGGCGGCGTGCACACAGTGCAGGGCCCGCTGGATCCAGGCGTCGTTGGTCGCGTGCGTCGTGACCGGCAGGACGAGGACCACGGCCAGCACGGCGCACACCGCGCCCACCCCCGTCTCGACGAGTCGGAGCGCCAGCAGACCGGGGTCCAGCACACCGAGCAGGCCGTAGAGGAGGCTGACCATCACGGTGACCGCCAGCATCATCCAGGAGTACGAGACCGCCGCCGTGTAGAAGATCCCGAAGACGCAGACCGCGACGAGCGCGGCCGACGGCGCGGGCGCGCCGGCCAGCGGGACGGCGACGAGCAGGCCGACGGCGACGCCGATCACGGTTCCGAGGAAGCGGCGGAAGCCCCGGACCAGGGTCTCGCCGCGGGACGTGGTGTTGACGAAGATCCACCAGGCGGTGCCGACGGCCCAGTACCAGCGGTCCTCGGAGAAGGCCTGGCCGACGAGCAGGGCGAGGCAGCAGGCGACCGCGGCCTGGAACGCCTGCCGGGTGCTGGGCCGCGCCAGCCCCTCCCCGGGCGGACCGGCGGGGACCGCGACGGGCGGGAGGCCGCGCTCGACGGGCCACAGGAGGAACCGCACCACGCCCGCGACCAGCAGCGCGAGAGTCATGGCGGCGTACAGTCCGGGCAGGTCCGCGGGGACCGTGTGGAGGAACTGCGTGACGAAGTAGCTCATGAACGCGAAGATCCCGAGCGCCTGGCCGCGCGGCCCCCAGCGGCGGGCGTAGACACCGCAGAAGACGGTGGCCACGAACGCGGCGTCACGGGCGGCGGTGACGTCGTGCAGAACGGCGGCCAGGGCCAGGACGGGGAAGCCGGCCGCCGGCAGGAGGGCGGTGGTGATCCGCTGCGCGGGCACGTTCGCGTCGGTGACGGTGAACAGGGCGAGGAGGGCCGCCAGGCCTCCGGTGATCGACGCGGGGAGCGAGAGGCCGCACAGTTCGGACGCGGTCACGGCGGCGCCCACACCGATGACGGCGCGGAGTGCGTTCCGCAGCCGCAGGAGCCCCGGATCGGGAGCCGTGAACATCCTCTTCATGACGGTGTGCCGCCCCCTTGCCGTGGTGCCCGCCCCGTCCGCGGCGGGCCGGGGTCTCCGGCGGGCAGCGGGCACGGCGAAGGCGCCGCGCTCCGGATCCGGCCTCGTCGCCGCTCCGGCACCGCACGGCGCCCTGAGTTACGTGGATACGGCAGAGGTACCATCCCGTGCTCTTCTGGCTCAACAGCCTCCTTCAGGGCTGAGCCATTGGCACAGTCAGACAAGGGAGGCGTCCGCGCCCGTTGGGCCAACGGATCAGCGGACTCGGGCGACCGTTTCGCGGATGAGGTGGCCCCGTCGGGGTACCGTTCACTGGGCCATCGGTACAGTTTTCATGATCACAGAATCACCCCGGGAGGCTGACGGGCCATGGCTGTGGACGAGCTCGACACCCGCATCCTGCGGCTGCTGCTGGAGCAGCCGCGCACCAGTGTGCGGGAGTACGCCCGCGTCCTCGGCATCGCCCGGGGCACGCTCCAGGCCCGTCTCGACCGGTTGGAGCGGGACGGCGTGATCACCGGCACGGGTCCGTCGCTCTCCCCCGCCGCGCTCGGTCACCCGGTGCTGGCCTTCGTGCACATCGAGGTCACCCAGGGACATCTGGACGACGTGGGCGACGCGCTGGCGGCCGTCCCGGAGATCGTCGAGGCGTTCTCGATCACGGGTGGCGGCGATCTCCTGACCAGGGTCGTGGCGCGGGACAACGCGCATCTGGAGGACGTCATTCAGGCGCTGATCAGCCTGCCGGGTGTGGTGCGCACCCGTACGGAGGTGGCACTGCGGGAGCGGGTGCCGTACCGGCTGGCGCCGTTGGTGGAGTCGATCGGCTCGGCGGCGGGCCGACTGGCCCGTAACTGAGCGATGACATCCTGGCGTTCATGAGCACTACCCGTCACACCACCCGAAGCACCTCGGTCATCTTCGATCTCGACGGAACACTCGTGGACAGCGAACCGAACTACTACGAGGCGAGCGTGCGGATCCTCGCCGAGCACGGGGTCACCGGCTTCACCTGGGCGGACCACGAGCGGTACGTCGGCATCAGCATCCAGGAGACGGTCGCGGACTGGAAGCAGCGATACGACCTCGCCGCGCCGGTCGAGGCGATCGTCGCCGCCAAGAACCACCACTATCTGGAGCTGGCCCGCACTGGTACCCGGGTCTACCCGGAGATGCGGACGTTCGTGGAACTGCTCGCGGCGGACGGCATACCCATGGCCGTGGCCTCGGGCTCCTCGCGCGAGGCGATCGAGGTGATCCTCGGCGCGACGGGGCTCGACCGCCGTCTGCGGACCGTCGTGTCGGCGGAGGAAGTCGAGCACGGCAAGCCGGCGCCCGACGTGTTCCTGGAGGCGGCCCGCCGACTGGGCGCCGCGCCGGGCGACTGTGTCGTCCTGGAGGACGCGGCGCCGGGGGCCGCGGCCGCGCACGCGGCCGGGATGCGGTGCGTCGCGGTGCCGTATCTCGCCGACCAGGCCGACGACCCGGCGTTCGGGACGGCGGGGCTGCTGGTGCGGGGCGGGCAGGGGGAGTTCACGGCGCGGGAGGCGTACGACTGGGTCGTGGGCTCGGGCTCAGACACGGCGTGAGGACGTCGGACGCGGGCTGAGCGGGAACCGGCAGAGCGGGAACGGGCAGAGCGGGAACGGGCAGAGCGGGAACGGGCAGAGCCCGGGCCGCCGAGAGGTCGGCGACCCGGGCTCCGGTGTCGGCCCGGGTGGCTCAGGCGGTCGTGCCGTGGCCCGTCCGGCGGGCCCGTCGGTGCAGGATCCAGCCCGTCACGGTGAGCGCGGCGGCCGAGGCGGCCGCGCCGAGGACGGTCAGCCCGGTGGAGGCGAGGCTCCCGCCGCCTCCGCTGGTCGTGGTGCCGCCCGTGCTGCCTGAGGCGCCGGTCGTGCCGGTGCCGCCGGACGACGAACCCCCGCTGGAGCCACCGCCGTTGGAGGTGCCACCGTCGGTGTCCCCGCCGCCGTCGTCGGTGTCCACCGGGTCCTGGCCGACGAAGGCGACCGGGACCTTGACGTCCTGCGAGCGGTCGCCGGACAGGGTGTGGTCGGCCCGGGTGGCGAGGACGCACCGGGCCTCGAAGCAGTCGGTGTACTCGTCCTTGGCGTCGATCGTCAGCTCGACCTCGAACGCGCCGCCGTCCTCGTACGGGGTGGCCAACTCCTCGCCGTAGTCGGGCGGGTCGGAGGAGATCCACGCGGAGGAGTGCGACGCGCCCGTCATGTCGACGCCGCCGATGCACGGGGAGGGCAGTTCGCCTTCGCCGTTGTCGACGCAGAGAGCGACGTAGATGCCCTTCTTCTCGTCGTAGCCGGAGCCGGTGACCTTCAGGGTCTGGTTCTCGGTGGCGAGGCCGTTCACCGGGGTGACAGTGAGCTTCTGGCCGTCGGAACCGGTGACCGTCTTCGTGCCGGAGGGCTTCTCGTCCCCGCCGTTCCCGCCGTTGTCGCCGCCGCCGGTGGTGTCGTCGGACTCCGCGACGGTGAGGGTGAAGGCGGAGGTGCGGGTCGTGCCCACGGTGTTCTTGAACACAGCACGGTACTGGTAACCGTCGTGCGCCGCCTTCGCCTTGAAGGTGTACGTGTTCCTCGTCGCGCCCTCGACCGCGGACCAGGTCTGGGCGCCGTCGGTGCTGACCTCCCACTGCACGGTGGGTTCGGGGGTGCCCTCGGCCGCCGCGACGAACGAGACCTCGTCGCCCGGTGCCACGGTCCGGTCGGTCGGCGACTGCGTGACCTTGGGCGACATCCGGCGGTCGAGCTTGGTGATCTCGCCCTCGGTGGGGCTGCTGACGTAGACGGTGGTGCCGCCGGGGGCCACGGCGACGGAGGCGGCGCCGTTCTGGGAGTCGTTGCCGTCCAGCTTCGTCCGGGTCGCGGCCTCGGCGTAGGTGGCGGTGTCGTAGACGCCCAGGTTGCTGACGCCGTCGCTGCCGTCGCCGAGGGTGCCGTCGTCCTGCCAGACGACGAAGGCCCGGCCGGTGGCGGTGTCGAAGGCGATGTCGGTGGCCTCGTCCGGCCCCTCGATCGCCTTCAGGAACCTGCCGTCCTTGTCGTGGACGAGAACGGAGTCTCCACTGCCCACCCAGACATTGCCGGTGGCCGGGTCGGCCTCGACGAACTCGACGCTCGTGGCGGCCAGTTCGGCCGAGGCGGTGACGGTGAAGGAGCGGGTGTCGACACGTCGCAGGGTGCCGCCGGCTGAGCCCACGGACCAGGCCGCGTCGCGCGCCTCGTCGACGCCGAGCAGGGAACCGCCCTCCAGGATGAGGGTGCGGTTCGCCAGGGGGACGGCGGTGGCGATGTCCACCTCGGAGAGCTGGGCACCCTGGGCGACCAGGACGGTGGAGTCCTTGGTGCCGGGGCCGATCCCGGTGATGTTGGCGCCCGCGATCCACTTGCCCGCGGCCGCCGCGTCACCGGCCTTGGCGGTGCCGATGCCACGCAGCGCGAACTGGAACACGGCGCCGTCGCCGGCGAGCGGGGCGGCGATCCGTACGACGGCGCGCGGGCCGAGCGTGCCGGTCGTGCCCGGGAACTGGGGGGTGTGGCCGAGGCTCTTGCCGTCCGCCGGGTCGAGGGCGTGCAGTCCCCGCTCGTCGACCTCTCCGGAGGCGGCGAAGTTGTCCGAACCCGCGTAGAGCTTCCCCGACTCCGGGTGCAGCAGGAGGTCGTTGACCTTGCCGGCCGCCGGGAAAGCCGCGGACTCGACGTAGTCGACGGTGCCGGCGGGCACGTCCTCGCCCTCGCCGCCGTCACCGCCTCCGGTGTCCTGGCCCTCGAACCGGACGGGCACCCGGACATCCTGGGAGCGGTCGCCCGAGTTGCGGTGGTCGACGCGGGTGACGACGGAACAGACGACCTCGGTGCAGTCGACGCCGTTGTCCTCGGCCTCGATGTCGAGCTCGACGTCGAACGTGCCGCCCTCGCCCCAGGCGATGGCGAGACTGCCCTCGTACGGGTCGCCCTCGGGGACGATCCAGTGGGAGGAACCGCCGGTACCGGTCTCGTCGGCGCCGCCGATGCACGGGGAGGGGATCTTGCCGTCGCCGTTGTCCTTGCACAGGGCGACGTAGACGGCCTTGGCCGTGTCGTAGCCGGAGCCGGTGACCCTCAGCCTCTCGCCGGCGGGATCGAGGTTCGCGGAGGCGGAGACGGTCAGTCTCTGACCGTGCGCCCCCAGACCGGTCTTCGGGGTGTCGGCGGCCTCGGCGGCGGTGGTCACCGTGACGGCGGTGACCGTGGCGGCCGTCAGCGCGAGCGCTCCGAGGAGCGCCGCGGGGCGTCCGAGCCGCGGTCCGGCCCCACGCCAGGGCCGCCGGCCCGTCGTGTCGTCTCTCATGGGTACCTCATTCGTCGGGTGCGCCCCGCACCCGGGGGACGCCGAGGGCCGGGCCCCGTGGCGAAGGGGCCCGGCCTGCTGGGTGGTTACTGGAAGGTGAGGGGGGCGTGGACGTCGTACTTGCGGTCGTTGGTGTCGAAGTGGTCGGCGCGGGTGACCACCGCGCAGGTGACGTCCTCGCCGCAGACGCTGCCATCCTCCAGGGTCGCCTGGACGTAGATGCTCACACTGAAGGTGCCGCCGGTGCCGAACTTGGAACTGTTGGCGAAGAGGCCGCCGAAGGTGTTGTTGATCCAGTGCGAGGCACCGGTGGAGCCGGACTCGTCCTGGCCGCCGAGGCAGGGGGTCGGCTTGTTGGCGCCCTGCGCGCCGTCGACGACACAGAGGCCGACGTAGATGCCCTGGCTCGTGTTGTAGCCGGAGCCGGAGACGGTGATGACCTGGCCCGACGCGGCGGCCGTGTTCGGCGCGGTCAGGGACAGGTTGTAGGTGGTGCTGCCGTCGACGATCGTGCGAGTCGAGGTGGCGGCGGAGGCCGAGGTGGCGAGGCCCAGGGTCAGGGCGGCGGAGGCCGCGACGGCGAGACCGGCGCGGGCGGCGGTGCGGGCGGAGGGAACGACTCTCATCGGGAGAGGACCTTTCTCAAGAACGCGGTTTCGAGAGGGTCTTACTTAGGTAAGGCTTACCTAACCTTGCCCGTGATCTCGTTGTCAACAGAATGCAAAGAACCTGCAACGGGCCTGCGCCCGGCGGGCGTTGCCCCGGTCCGTGCGGCTCAGGAGACCGCCTCGTCGGCAAGTACGGTGAACTCGGCGACGGCCTCACGGCCCCCGGTCACGGAGTACAGCCGCACGGTGTGCACGCCCTCGGTCGCGGTGTCGTACACCGGGAAGTCGCGGGCGACCCGGCCCGACGCGTCGGCCACGGCCTGGTAGCGGGTGTCGTCGTCGATCGCGATCAGCACGACCTCATCCGGCGCGAACCCCTCGCCGGTGACCTGTTGGCCGTCCCCCGCCGCCAGGCTCGTGAGGGCCACGGCCGCGGACGGGGCCTTCTCCGCCTTCCGCTCGGCCCCCGCACCCGCGTCGGAATCGGAATCGACACCGGCACCGGCACCGGGAGGCCCGGTCGGTGTGTCGCTCCGGCCCGGCGGGGACGAGGAGGCGTCGCCGTCGGATTCACCGGGCGACCCGTCCTGCGGATCGGCGGCCCCTGACGCTCCGGTTCCCACGGTCACGTCGAGCGGGGCGAGTTCGTCCCCCGCCGCGTACGGCCGCCCGCTCCACCGGGCGAGCAGTGCGGCACCCTCGGCCGTCAGCGACACCCGCAGGCCGAACCAGGTCGCGCCGCCGCTGCGGACGCTCGGCGCGGTGGCCCCCGTGCCGACCTCGGCCAGCGTCAGATCGCCCCTCTCCCCCGCCCGTTCGGCCCGCACCCGGAGCGTGCCGGTGCCTCCGTCGAGCCGCAGACGCAGCTCATCGAGGGTCAGCGCGCCGGCGCCGGCACCGCCGAGCCGGATCGACCCGTCCAGCGCGACGTCCGCGTCCCCCGCGCCGGGGGTCGCGCTGCCGCCGTCGACCGGGAACCAGGTCCTGCCCCCGGAGCCGCGCACGGCGGGCGACCCGGCCGTCACTGTCGCGTCGGCGCCGGTGGACGCCTCGAACACCGGGCCCCAACTCGCGAATCCGCCGGACACCTCACGCGGGGCCTCGGCCCCGTCCCGTGCCGTCGCCGTGCCCTGACAGAGCAGGGCGAGCAACGCGCCCGCCACCGTCACGGCGGCACCAGGTCTGTTCATCACCTCGAAGTCCTCCCTGGAAGGCCGACCGCGTGGCCGACCGGACGCCCCGCCACGGGGGCGTCGACTGTTCTGTGGACAGCTGTCGTCGACACGCCGTCAGCTCGGGTCCGCGCCCGCGGACGCGGTGCCCGTGCGGCGACGGCGCGCCCAGGCCCAGGCCGCCCCGCCCGCGGCGACCAGCCCGACAGCGGTGATGCCGAGCGGTACGGCGGCGCTCCCGGTGCTGGCCAGCGGCTCGTCCGAGGCGCCGGTGTCGCTCGACGTGCCGCCCGTGCCGCCGGTGGCCGTCGTGCTCGTACCGGCCGACGGGGTCGCCGTGCCGTCGGTGCCCGGGGCGTCGCCGTCGCCGGCGGCACCGGTGAACGTCACCGGGACGCGGACCGTCTGACTCTGGTCGCCGCCCCTGGTGTGGTCGTTGCGAGTGATCACGGAGCAGGTGACTCCGGACTTGGCGCAGTCGGTGTTGGCGTCCTTGGCCCGCACCTTGATCTGCACGGAGAACGTGCCCTTGTGCCCGCTGCCCCGGTACGGCTTCGCCAACCCCTCCCCGTACGAGGGCGGGTTGGAGGAGACCCACACCGACGCGCCGGAGTCGCCGGACATGTCGACGCCGCCCACGCAGGGCGTGGGGGTCTTGCCCGCGCCGTTGTCCACGCAGAAGGCGACGTAGATGCCCTTCTCGGTGTTGTAGCCGGTGCCGGACACGGTGACCGTCTCGCCGTCCGGGGCGAGTCCGGAGGACTTGGAGACGGTGAGCCTCTGACCCTCGGGACCGGTCGCGGAGCCGCCGGCGGCCGTCGCCGAAGGCGCCGGAACGAGGATCAGGGCACTCGCGACGGCGACGGCCGCCGGGGCTGCGCGCAGGGCTCGTAGGCCACATCTGTGCATCGGTGTCAGCACTCCCACCATAGGAAACTCAGGTAAGGCTAACCTAAGGTAACCAACACGTGGTGCGAACGGTAGACATGGAAGGCGGTTCGATGCGTAGGTCCGGAAGAGCTCAACTCACCATCGCACGAAGGGGAGTTGCCGCGCTCGCCGTTGCTTTCGCGACGCTGGCGGCCGGCTGCGCAGGCGGCGACGGCAAGGGCGAAGCAACGGGGGCGAAGTCCTCGGCGTCGTCCGCGAGCGAGCGAGGGGCCGCCGCCCGGAAACAGTTGAGGACGAACTCCCTGGTCCCCCTGGAGGGCGAGGCACCCACGCCCGAGCTGCCCGTCACCGTCGAGTCGTCGGACGGCCGGAAGGTCACCGTCGAGGACGCGTCGCGGATCCTTCCGCTCAACGGGGGCATAGCGGAGATCGTGTTCACCCTCGGTCTCGGCGACAAGGTCGTCGGCCGGGACATCACCGCGACCTTCGAAGAGGCCGAGGACCTTCCCCAGGTGACCAAGGCGCACGACGTGAGCGCGGAGAGCGTGCTCTCGCTGGAGCCGACCGTGGTGCTCGCCGACACCGACACCGGACCCGGTGAGGCCGTCGACCAGATCCGTGACGCCGGGGTCCCCGTGGTCGTGCTCGATCCGGCCGACGAACTCTCCGACGTGAGCACGCGCACGACCCGGGTGGCGCAGGCGCTGGGGGTGCCGGCCGCCGGCGAGGCCCTCAACGAGCGCTTCGCGAGGGAGTTGAAGGCGGCCCGGGCTGCCGTGCCCGAGGGGAGTCGACCGAAGGTCGCGTTCCTGTACATGCGCGGGTCGGCCGCCGTCTACCTCATCGGCGGGAAGGGGTCGGGAGCGGATTCCCTCATCGACGCGGCCGGGGCGGAGGACGCGGGGGTGGCCGCCGGGCTGGACAAGCCGTTCACCCCGATCACCAGCGAGGCCCTCGTCAAGGCCCAGCCCGAGGTGATCCTCATGATGAGCAAGGGACTTGAGTCGGTCGGCGGTGTCGACGGGCTGGTGGACATCCCCGGCATCCGGGAGACACCGGCCGGGATGGACCGCCGGGTGGTGGATCTGGAGGACGGGGTGCTGCTCAGCTTCGGGCCGCGTACGCCGTTGGTGATCGACATTCTGGTGGATCGCCTGCATCGGGGGTGAGGTGAGGGGGACTTCTCAGGGCGCGGGGAACCGCGCGAGAAGCCCCACCTGCCCCGCGCCCGAGGACCGCCCCACCCTCACGTGTCGAAGTCGACCGTCAACGTGTCCGAGGCCGGGTACGACTGGCAGGTCAGGACGTACCCCGCGTCGACCTCGGCCGGTTCGAGGGCGAAGTTGCGGCGCATCTCGGCCCGGCCGTCCGTGACCAGCGCGCGGCAGGTGCCGCAGACGCCGCCCTTGCAGGCGAAGGGCAGGTCGGGGCGGGTGCGTTGGGCGCCGTCGAGGATGCTGCGCTCGCGGGGCAGCGCGGCGGTCGTGGTGCGGCCGTCGAGGACGACCGTGACCTCGCTGACGGGCCCCTCGGCGGCGGCCTCCTCGTGCCGCGCCTCCCGGACGGGTTCGTCGTCGGCGTAGAACAGTTCCTGGTGGACGCGATCGGCGGGTACGCCGAGTCCGCCCAGGACCCGCTGGGCGTCGCGGACCATGCCGTGCGGGCCGCACAGCCACCAGTGGTCCGCCGTTTTGACGTCGACCAGGGAGTCGATCAGCGCCGAGAGCCGGTCGGCGTCGAGGCGTCCGGAGAGCACCTCGGCCTCACGGGGTTCGCGGGAGAGGATGTGGGCGAGCTGGAAGCGGGCCGGGTACAGGTCCTTCAGGTCGGCCAGTTCGTCGGCGAACATCACCGTGCCCGTGCGGCGGTTGCCGTAGAAGAGGGTCACGGTGGAGCGGGGGTCGGCGGCGAGCACGGACTCGGCGATGGAGACCATGGGGGTGATGCCGGAGCCGGCCGCGATCAGCACATGGTGGCCGGGGGCGGTGAGATCCGGGGTGAAGAAGCCGGTGGGGGCCATGACCTCGACGGTGTCGCCGGGCCGTACGTCGTGGACCAGCCACGAGGAGAACAGTCCGCCCGGCACGACCCGTACACCGATGCGCGGTGCCGCCCCGGCCGGGGAGCAGATCGAGTACGACCGCCGCTCGTCGCGTCCGTCGATCTCGCGCCGCAGCGTCAACGACTGCCCGGGCGCGAAGGCGAACTCCGGCGCCAGCTCCGCCGGCACCTCGAACTCCACGGCGACGGCGTCCTCACAGAGCGGCTGCACCGCGGCGACCCGCAGCGTGTGGAACGCCGGACGCCGACGGGAACGCGCCCGCCCCGCCCCGGCCCGCAGGGCGGCACCGGACGAGTCCGAGCCGCCGGGAACCGCCGGGGCGTCCCGGCCGTCGGCAGCCGGGACGGAAGCCCCGAACGCGGCGGAGGCAGAAGCCGCGACGGTGGCCGAGACAGAGGCGTCGGCCTCTGCCGGTGCCGATGGTCCGGCTGCGGCCGATGCCGTGAGTCGACCTGCCCTCGGGGCCGACGATCCGGCTCCCGCGGGCAGGGAGGGCCCGGCCCCCGCCGGTGCCGCGACGGTGGAGGCGGTCGGTGCCGCGGGTGCGGCCGCGAGCCGTGCCGGAGCGGCCAGGGCGGCCGGGGCCTGGGGCTCCCCTGTCGGCTCCTTGCTGAGGCCTTCCATCAGATCTCCTTGACGTGCTCGAACGGCTCGCGGCAGGTGTGGCAGCGCCACAGGGACTTGCAGGACGTGGCGGAGAAGCGGGAGGTCTCCTCGGTGTCGGTGGAGTCGCAGCGGGGGCAGGCGACCGACCGGCGGGTGGGGGACAGCAGGAGGGGGACCGGGCCCCGGGGAGCCGCGCCGGGTGGGGCGATGCCGTGTTCCGTCAGCTTGCGGCGGCCGGTTGCGGTGATCCAGTCGCTGGTCCACGGGGGGTTCAACACCGTGCGGATCTCCACGCGTTCGTAGCCGGCCGCCCGCAGCCGCGCGGCCACGTCGGCGCGCATCTCGGCCATGGCCGGACAGCCGGAGTACGTCGGGGTCAGGCTCGCGACCACCGTCCCGTCGGCCGTCAGCCGCACCTCCCGCAGGACACCCAGGTCGGCCAGGGTCAGCATCGGCAGCTCGGGGTCCGGCACCTGCTCGGCGATGTGCCGGGCGCGCCGCGCGGCGTCGGTCAGGGTGGTCACCATGTCGCCTCCGGGTGGGCGCGGGCCACGCTCTGCAACTCGGCGAGCAGCGGTGCCAGATGCTCCGTGTGCTCGCCGGCGCGTCCCGCGCCGGAGAGCGGCCGGTACACCGGCATCGGCAGCCCGGCCGCCTCGGTGACCTGGCGCAGCACGGCGACGACCTCGTCCTGTACGTCACAGGCGGTGAACAACTCACCCAGGTACGGGGCGACTTGCTCCATGGCTTTGCGGATCCGCCGGTGCGACTCCTCCGTGCCGTCGCCCAGCCGGACGGCCCACTCGGCGGCGTACTGCCGGTGGTACGTCAGCTCCTTGACGCCCTTCGCCGCGATCGCCGCGAGGACGGGGTCCGGGTGGGTGATCAGCCGCTCGAAGTGCGCGAGGCGCCAGCTGGACAGGACGAGCAGCCGGACGATCGAGAACGCGAAGTCTCCGCACGGGAGTTCGGCGAGGCGCACGTTGCGGAAGTCGTCGGCGTCCCGGAAGTAGGCGTACGCGTCCTCCCCGCGTGCGGTGCCGTCGACCTGCCCTGCGCGGGAGTACAGCAGACGGGCCTGGCCGAGGAGGTCGAGACCGATGTTGGCGAGGGCGACCTCCTCCTCCAGCTCGGGCGCGCGGGTGGTCCACTCGGCGAGCCGCTGGGCCGAGACCAGGGCGTCGTCGGCCAACGCCACGCAGTCGGCGGCCAGCTCGGCGGCGTCCACGCCCTCGGGGACCGTGGTGTCCACACCGTGCAGGGGGTCCTCGAAGCCGGTGCCGTAGGCCCAGCGGGCGTCGTCCTCGTGCCCCTCGGCGAGGGTCAGGTAGACGTGGTCGTCACTCATTCCCTGCTCCTCAGATGTGCGGGACGTCGTCGGGGATGTCGTAGAACGTGGGGTGGCGGTACACCTTGTCGGCACTGGGCTCGAAGAAGGGGTCCTTCTCGTCGCGGGTGGAGGCGGCGATGTACTCGGAGCGCACGACCCAGAGGGAGACGCCCTCGTTGCGGCGGGTGTAGAGGTCGCGGGCGTGGGTGAGGGCCATCTGGTCGTCGGCTGCGTGCAACGAGCCCACGTGGACGTGGTTCAGGCCGCGCTTGCCGCGTACGAAGACCTCGTACAGCGGCCAGTCGCCCTTGTTCGTGCCGGTCATGCCGCCGTCCCCTTCCGGGCTCGCTCGTCGCGCTTGGCCGCGTGGGCGGTGGCCGCCTCACGCACCCAGGCGCCGTCCTCGTGGGCGGTCCGCCGCCGTTCCATCCGCTGGTCGTTGCACGGTCCGTCGCCGGTGATCACGCGCTTCAGCTCGTCCCAGTCGGGGGTGCCGAAGTCGTGCCGGCCGCGCTCCTCGTTCCACCGCAGCTCCGGGTCGGGGAGGGTGACGCCGAGCTTCTCGGCCTGCGGGACGGTCATGTCGACGAAGCGCTGGCGCAGTTCGTCGTTGCTGTGCCGTTTGATCTTCCAGGCCATCGACTGCGCCGAGTTGGGCGAGGCGTCGTCGGGCGGGCCGAACATCATCAGGGAGGGCCACCACCAGCGGTTCACCGCGTCCTGGACCATCGCGCGCTGCGCGCCGGTGCCGCGCATCATCGTCATCAGCAGTTCGTAGCCTTGCCGCTGGTGGAAGGACTCCTCCTTGCAGATGCGCACCATCGCGCGGGCGTACGGCCCGTAGGAGCTCCGGCACAGCGGGACCTGGTTGCAGATCGCCGCCCCGTCCACGAACCAGCCGATGACGCCGACGTCGGCGAAGCTCGCCGTCGGGTAGTTGAAGATCGACGAGTACTTCTGGCGGCCCTCGATCAGCCGCCGGGTCAGGTCCGCGCGGTCCGCGCCGAGGGTCTCGGCCGCCGAGTACAGATAGAGCCCGTGGCCGGCCTCGTCCTGCACCTTGGCGAAGAGGATCGCCTTGCGGCGCAGCGAGGGCGCGCGCGTGATCCACTCGCCCTCCGGCTGCATGCCGATGATCTCCGAGTGCGCGTGCTGCGCGATCTGCCGGACGAGCGTCCTGCGATAGCCGTCGGGCATCCAGTCGCGGGGCTCGATCCGCTGGTCCCGCGCGATCGTCGCGTCGAAGTGCTGCTGGAGGGCGTCCTCGGCGTCCTGGGACGGCGCCCCGGCGGAGTCTGTCGTCGTCATCGATACCAGCTTCCCAACCGACCATTCGTTCGGTACCAGTGTGACGCGATTCGAGCGGCCGGGCAAGACCCGCACCCCTCTTCGCGCTCCCGGCGACTCCTTGGGCTCCTTGGCTCCTTGGGCTCCTTGGGCTCCTTGGGCTCCTTGGGCTCCTTGGGCTCCTTGACAGGCGTGACCACGGATGGGTTACATGGCCGCGACGCACAGCAACCGAATGGTCGGTCGGCACATCGGACGGTGAGCGCGAAGGAGTCGCGATGACCACTCTGGGCGAGCCCCTCCCCCGCGACCTGCTGGACGCCGGCGAACGCCTCACCCCCGAACACCTGCGGACACTCCAACTGAGCCGGCTGCGGGCCACGTTGCGGCACGCGTACGACCACGTGGAGCTGTACCGGAAGAAGTTCGACGCGGCCGGAGTCGGCCCCGACGACTGCCGCTCGCTCGACGACCTCGCCCGGTTCCCCTTCACCACGAAGGCCGACCTGCGCGACACCTATCCCTTCGGCATGTTCGCCGTGCCCATGGCGGACGTACGACGCGTCCACGCCTCCAGCGGCACCACCGGGCGGCCCACGGTGGTCGGCTACACGGAGAACGACCTGTCCATGTGGGCGGACGTGGTCGCCCGTTCGATCAGGGCCGCCGGCGGCCGCCCGGGACACAAGGTGCACATCTCCTACGGTTACGGCCTGTTCACCGGCGGTCTCGGCGCGCACTGCGGGGCCGAGCGCGCCGGATGCACGGTGATCCCGGCCTCCGGCGGCATGACCGCCCGCCAGGTGCAGCTCATCCGCGACTTCCGCCCCGAGATCATCATGGTGACCCCCTCCTACATGCTGACGCTGCTGGACGAGTTCGAGAAGCAGGGGGTGGACCCGCGTACCTCGTCGCTCCGGGTGGGCGTCTTCGGGGCCGAGCCGTGGACGGAGGAGATGCGCCGGGAGATCGAGGAGCGGGCGGGCCTCCACGCCGTCGACATATACGGACTCTCCGAGGTGATCGGCCCCGGTGTCGCACAGGAGTGCGTGGAGACCAAGGACGGCCTGCACATCTGGGAGGACCACTTCTACCCGGAGGTGGTCGACCCACTGACGGACACCGTTCTGCCCGAGGGCGAGGAGGGCGAGATCGTCTTCACCTCCCTCACCAAGGAGGCCCTCCCGGTCATCCGCTACCGCACCCGGGACCTGACCCGTCTGCTCCCCGGCACCGCCCGCCCCGCCTTCCGCCGGATGCGCAAGGTCACCGGCCGCTGCGACGACATGATCATCCTGCGCGGGGTGAACGTGTTCCCCAGCCAGATCGAGGAGATCGTGCTGCGGACGCCCGCCGTGTCCCCGCACTTCCAGATCCGGCTGACGCGGCGGGGCCGCATGGACCACATGACGGTCCGGGTGGAGGCCCGACCCGGTACGCCGGCCGACCAGCGGGAGGCCGCGGCGACGACGATCGCCCAGGCGGTCAAGGACGGCGTGGGCGTCACGGTCGAGGTCGCGATCGTCGCCCCGGAAACGCTGGAACGCTCGGTGGGCAAACTCAAGCGGGTCAAGGACCTGCGCGACTCCGAGGCCTGAGGGCCGCGGGCCGGACCTGCGCCCCGTCAGGGCGCGGGAACCAGGTCACCCGCCACGAGAACGTCGTCCCCGGCCGGCCCGGGACCCCGCCGCTCCCGCCGCTCCCGCCGCCCCCGTGGCCCTGGGGGAGAGCGGCCTTCGCGTCGGCCCTCGACGGTTTCCGCGGTTTCCGCCCGCATGCGCGGCGCAGGCCGCACCCTCATGTACAGGGGTGGCGGAACGCGTTCGGCGCCCGGTGGCGTGGGAAAAACTCCCGTGCGCCGATTCGTACACCTCTGCGATCATCCCGGAATGGCGCAGAGTCTCGAATCGCTGGTCGTCCGGCACACCCACCGCCTCCCCGTCCCGAAGGGCTCCACCGGTGACGGCACCACCGCCGCGCGGCAGTTCGACGCCGCGCTCATGGGCGTGGGCTTCAAGCTCTCGGCCGAGCTGCTGCGGAGGCTGTCCGGACTGTCCGAGGCCGCCGTCCTGCACACCGCCCGGCGGACCCTGCGCACCGTGCGCGAGATGGTCGGCGACCACGTCCGGCACAACTCCTACTTCATCGACTTCCCCGCGAACGTCCCGGGCACCGAGGAGTTCTGGACGCGGTGCGTGGCGCGGGCCCTCGGCGACGAGAAGGCGCGCGAGGGCGTGCTGACCCAGCTGGCGAACGGGGTGCTCGACCTGCTCAGCCTGCCCACGTACGGCCGGTACCAGCACACCTACGAGGAGATGCTCGCGGCGCAGGACGAGCTGATCGCCTCGGCGGGCGACCGGATCACCGTGCTGCACCTCGGCCGGGACCTGGACGACGAACTCACCGACCTGTACCTGGCCCTGGCGGGCAGCACGACCCCGCTGGGCGAGGACGACCTGCGCGACCTCGGGGTTCTCGCCGAGCGGTGCGCGCTCGGCCCCCAGCCGGAGCGGATCCCGGTGCGGGAGAACCGGGCCGTCGTCAACGAGGCACGGCTCACCGCCGGGGCGGACCTGCTCCTCGACACCGTCACCGATGTGCTGCGGCTGGCCTGCGCGCTGTCGGGCGGCGACGTGACGCTCCAGGAGCCGACCCGGTTCCGGTCGCTGTCGCGTCCGGTGCGCCGGGCGCTGCTCGCGGGCCTCGACGCCGTGGTCGCGGCGAACCCGGCGAAGCTGGCCGATGTGCACGCGCACCGGGAGCCCTTCAAGCGGCTCGGCGAGCGCCTCCACCCGCACGAGTACCCGCGCTGGCCGCACGCCGCCGACGTGTTCGCCGTCGCGCGGGGCGAGAAGGAGGCGCGGTCCTTCGACAGCCGGGTCGAGAAGCTGCTCGACGAGTTCGACGTCACCGGGGCGGCCAGGCTGCTGAAGGCCGCTCCCGGCAGGCTGTTCCGCACCCTGGACCTCCTGCTGCGGATCGCCGCCGACCAGGCGGAGCGGGACGCGGTGCTGGCCGCCGCGGTGGAGGTCGCCCCAGATGTCTCCGGCCGGGTCGTCCTGTCGGTGCGCGAGCACCTCCACAACCGGGAGCGGGAGACCGACGCGCCCCGGGTCTTCGTCAACCGCCGGGGCCGCGCGTGGGTCTCCCCCGACGACCGGCCACCTGTTCCCGCCGCCGAGCGCGATCGCCTGATCGCCGCCCTCGACACCGAGCTGCGGCGCCGGCTCCCGGAGCCGGGGCGGCTGCTGGTCGACCCGGACGTCCTGGACGTGGCGCTGCCGCTCAGCGGCCGGGCGACGGCGGCCGGGCTCGGGGTGCTGCCGCGCGGTTCGGTCTCGGAGGTCGACGGCGAGCGGCTGCGCTTCTTCGTGTACTGGAAGGAGACCGAGCACCGCACCGACTACGACCTGTCGGCGCTGCTCCTGCACAGCGACTACAGCACCGACTGCTGGCTCTCCTACACGTCCCTGACGGCCGTCGGGGGCCGGCACTCGGGCGATGTCACCGAGGCGCCCGACGGCGCCTCGGAGTTCATCGAGCTGAGCCTGGACCGGGTGCGCGGCACGTTCATCGTGCCGCAGGTCAACATCTACGCGGGTGAGGGCTTCGAGGAGGTCGAGGAGTCGTTCTTCGGGTTCATGGTGCGCGACGCCGCGCAGAAGGGCCGGCCGTTCGAGCCGCGCACGGTGCGGATGAAGTCGGAGCTGCGCGGGGTGGGCCGGGTGGCGCTGCCGCTGGCGTTCCGGCGCGGGGAGGACGGCCGGTGGCGCGCGAAGTGGCTGCACCTGTATCTGAAGGGCATCTCGTCGGCCAACCGGGTCGAGGAGAACCAGGCGTCGGTGTCCAGGGTGGTGCGTGCCGTCGTGGAGCGCGAGCAGCTGACGGTGGGGTACCTGATCGACCTGATGACCCGTGAGGGAACGGTCATGGACCTGTGGGACGGCACGTGGGTGCCGGACGAGCCCGTGACGTACATCGGTCTCGAACGGCCCGAGGGGCTGCACCCGGACTCCCGGATCATCACCCTCGAAAATCTGCGCGACCTGATCCCGGACTGAGTGCTAGCGTGGCCCGTGGCGAGGCCATGAAGGGGCTTCCTTCTCATTCACTCCTTATGAAACCGAGTTCCTTCGCTCTCCTCGTCCTCTGCTTCCACCGGGAGGCGCCCACGCGGCGCCTCCCGGTGTCGTTCGTGCGGCCCGGCGCGACGCGGCGGACCGCCGGTGACTCACGGCCCGAGGGCCGCCCGTGCCACCGCGAGGGCCTGCTCCGCGTAGCCCCGCCCGAACAGCACCGTGTGCACCAGCAGCGGGAAGAGCTGGTGGAGGCCGACGCGGTCCTGCCAGCCGTCGGCGAGGGGGGCGGCCCGCTGGTAGCCGTCCAGGACGTGGCCCAGGTGGGGGCAGCCGAACAGCGCCAGCATCGCCAGGTCGGTCTCGCGGTGGCCGCCGTGGGCGGCCGGGTCGATGAGTCGGGCGCGGCCGTCGGCGCCCCACAGGACGTTGCCGTTCCACAGGTCGCCGTGCAGCCGGGCGGGCGGCTCGGCGGGGCCGGCCAGGTCGGGCAGCCGAGCGCAGACCTCCTCGATCAGGGTGGCCTCGGCGGGGCGGATCGTGCGGTCGTCGACCGCGCGGCGCAGATACGGCAGCACGCGGTGCTCGGCGTACCAGGCGGGCCAGTCGCCGCCGGGGACGTTCCGCATGGGGGCGCGTCCGATGTACGCCTCCGTGGGGCCGCCGGGCGGCGGGGCGCCGAAGGCGGGGGCGCCGGCGCCGTGCAGGGCGGCCAGTTCGGCGCCGAGGCGGGCCGCCGCCCCGGCACTCGCTGCCCCCTGGTTCACCAGGTCGATCACCAGGCGGTTCCCGTCGTGACCGTGGACCGTCGGGACGCCGACCGCGTCCGCCTCGGCGAGCCAGCGCAGTCCGGCCGCCTCGGCCCGCGCCGCGCCGGGACCGTCGCCCAGCTTGACCAGCAGCTTCCGGCCGTCGTCGAGGGTGACCTCGGTGAGCGTGCCGGACAACCGGCGCTCACCTGTCGTCGTCCGGCCGGTGAGCCGGGCCGCCAGGGCACTCGGTGCCGTGCGCTCGGCCACGGCCACCACCTCCCGTTTCCATCTCCCCGGTCGTTCCACAGGATCCCGCAGAGGCGGGGTGTGGCACCGGTGAAATCTCCTACCCATGTCTTGACATGCAAACGAAACGCTCCGTAGCTTGGCCGATCATTTAGATTCGTGAAGCTCGTTCACGGATATGGACAGCCGGGCGAACGGCCCGGAAGGACAACGGAGTGTGCCCATGGGCGTTCGCCGACGAAGTCGCCGCCTGGCCGCCGTGATCACCCTCGCGCGGGGGGCTGGTGTCGGCGCTGGTCAAGGCCGGGGTGACCCTGCGCGGGCTGGACGTCGGCGGCGTACGGGCGCCGTTGGTCGATCCGACGCCGGAGCACGTGGCCCGGCCGGCGAAACTGATCGACCACGGCCTGGCGGTGGTGGGCGCGTGAGGACGAACCAGCGCGACCCGCACCGTCACCGCGCGGAGGGGGTGGGCGTATGACCGGCACCCCGGGGACCCGGATCCGCGAGCTGATCGTCACCCCGATCGCCTTCCGCGACCCGCCGCTGCTCAACTCCAATGGTGTCCACGAGCCCCTCGCGCTGCGGACCGTCCTCCAACTCGTCCTGGAGGACGGCACGGTGGGGCTCGGCGAGTCGACGGGCGGCACCGTCCGTCTGGAGCGGCTCGACATCGCCGCGAAGGCCGTGGTCGGCCTGGACGTCTTCGACACGACCGCCGTGACGGCCGCGATCGACACCGCGCTGCGGCCCACCGTGCCCGGCTCCCACGAGCGCGGCTGGACCACCTCGGCGGTCGAGGTCGCCTGTCTCGACGCACAGGGCAGACTGCTCGGCCGCCCGGTCAGCGATCTGCTCGGCGGCCGGGTCCGCGACACCGTGCCCTTCGCCGCGTACCTCTTCTACAAGTGGGCCGAACACCCGGCCCTCGACGGCCGCCCGGCGGTCGGGGACGACTGGGGCGAGGCCCTCGACCCGGCCGGGGTCGTCGAACAGGCCCGGCTGATGCAACGGCGGTACGGTTTCCGGTCGTTCAAGCTGAAGGGAGGGGTCTTCCCGCCGGACGAGGAGATCGCCGCCATCGAGGCGCTCGCGGAGGCCTTCCCCGGACAGCCCCTGCGTCTCGACCCCAACACGGCCTGGACGGTGGAGACCTCGAAGTACGTGGCCCGCCGACTGGACGGCGTGCTGGAGTACCTGGAGGACCCGACCGCCACCATCCCCGGCATGGCGGAGGTGGCCGAGGAGTCGCCGCTGCCGCTCGCCACCAATATGTGCGTGGTGGCCTGGGAGCATCTGAGGCCGGCCGTCGAGCAGCACGCCGTGCAGGTCCTGCTCACCGACCACCACTACTGGGGCGGGCTGCGCCGCACCCGCGAACTGGCCGCCGTCTGCGAGGCGTTCGGGCTCGCGCTGTCCATGCACTCCAACTCGCACCTCGGCATCAGCCTGGCCGCGATGACCCATGTCGCGGCCGCCGTCCCCCACCTCGACCACTCCTGCGACACGCACTACCCCTGGAACTCGGCGGACGACGTGATCGTGCCGGGCGTGCTGGCGTTCCGGGACGGGGAGGTCGCGGTGCCGACGGGGCCCGGGCTGGGCGTGGAGCTGGACCACGACGCCCTCGACCGGCTGCACCGGCTGTACGTCGACTCGGGGATGCGCTCCCGTGACGACACCGGGTACATGCGCCGGATCCAGCCGGGGTACGAACTGCGACTGCCGCGCTGGTGAACGGGCCGCGACGGCGACGCCGGTGAACCGCCGTGCGAGCAGGGGCCGCCGCCGAGCGGCCACTGCTCGTACGGCGGCAGGGTCGCGCGCCCGCATCGCCGTCCCCGTCGTACGCCCTCCACACCACGTCCGTCGTACGCCCTCCCGCACCACCTCCGTACGCCCTCCCGCACCACCTCCGTGGTACGCCCCGCGCACCACCCGCGTCGTGCGCCCTCCGCGCCGGTCGTGGGAGGCGGGCGGAGGGCGCGGGAGCACGGCCCCGCCAACCTTCTGCCTCAGTCGGCGGTTTCCGCATCCCCAGGACGCGAAGTCGCCCCTTTCACGCGGTGCCCGGCCGGCCGCCCGACTGTTTGGCTTGACCTGCGACACATGCCGCCCCTGCGCATGTGCCGCCTCACCTCGCCGCCTCGCCGGCGTCCCTCGCCTCGGAATCCGCCCACGGCCACGTCGTACGCGCGCCACCCGAGTTCCGTGTCTCGGCAGCATCCGGCGATCCGCCCCTGTCCAGGCGCGCCCCGTCCGTCCACGCACATCCGCTCACCTCTCGGGAGGGAATGTGACCGCCCCCGTAAGCTCCTCCGAAAGCGCACCGGAACCCGCCGACGAGCAGCACTTCACCAGTCTCAGCACCCGCGCCGCGCGGCAGCTCGCGACGACCACGAAGTCCGAACCGCAGATGCAGGCGATCACCTCGCGATGGCTGCTCAGGACGCTGCCGTGGGTGGACGTCAAGGGCGGCACGTTTCGGGTCAACCGCCGTCTGCAGCTGCGGATCGGCCGGGGCCGGGTGCAGTTCGACCAGAACGGCGCCGACGACGTCAAGGTCATCCCGGAGACCCTGACCGAGCTCCCGGCGCTGCGCGGTTACTCCGACCTCCCGGCCCTCAGGGAGATCTCCGCCCGGTTCCGGGTGCGGGAGGTGCGCGCCGGCCAGGTGCTGGTGGACGCCGGGCAGCCGGTGACCGAGGCGTATCTCGTGGTGCACGGCAGGTTCACCCGGTACACCACCGGCAAGTACGGCGAGGAGGAGGTCCTCGGCGTCATCAGCGACGGCGACGGGCTGGGCGACGAGGCCATCGGACACGCCGACCCGCTGTGGCTCAGCTCGGTACGGGCCGACACGGCCGGGGTGGTGCTGGCACTCAACTGGGACCTGCTGATGGCGTTCGTCGAGCGGACGCCCTCCCTCGCCGCCCAGTTCGACGCCTTCGCCGAGCAGCAGCGCAGGCCCATGAACCGCAAGGGCGAGGCCGACGTCCCCCTGGAGGCCGGACATGTGGGCGAGTTGACGCTGCCGGGCGGCTTCGTCGACTACGATCTCGCGCCCCGCGAGTACGAACTCTCCCTCACCCAGACCGTGTTGCGGGTCCACACCAGGGTCGCGGACCTCTACAACCACCCGATGGACCAGACGGAACAGCAACTCCGCCTCACCATCGAGGAGATCCGCGAACGCCAGGAGTGGGAACTGGTCAACAACCGCGAGTTCGGGCTCCTGCACAACATCGACTACGGCCAGCGCATCAGCACCTTCTCCGGGCCGCCCACCCCGGACGACATGGACGAACTCCTGTCGATGCGCCGCAAGACCCGCCTCTACCTGGCCCACCCGAAAGCGATCGCGGCGTTCTTCCGGCAGTGCAACCGGCGTGGCCTGGTGCCCGGCACCGTGAACGTCGAAGGCCACGAGATGCCGGCGTGGCGCGGGGTGCCGCTCCTGCCGTGCAGCAAGATCCCGATCACCCCGCAGCACACCACGAGCATCATCGCGCTGCGCACGGGCGAGAAGGACCAGGGTGTCGTCGGGCTGCACCAGACGGGTATCCCCGAGGAGTACGAGCCCTCGCTGAACGTGCGGTTCATGGGCGTCGACTCCACCGCGATCATGAGCTATCTGGTCACCGCCTACTGCTCGATGGCCGTCCTGGTGCCCGACGCGGCCGGGATCCTGGAGAACGTGCAGGTGGGGTGGATGCCGGAATGAACGAACCGTCAGTGGCCGGAGCGCCGGAGCAGTCGAGTCGGGCGCGCACGCGGCTGCCGGGGCCGCCGAGTCCCGCGCGGGCGCGGCGGGTTCGGCGGTCGGGCGCGGTTCCCGGGCTGCGCCACCGGCCCGCCGTGCCCGCCGATCCGGTGCGCGCGGCGGAGGTGGACCGTCGGCTGGAGTCCTGGGCGGAGCGCCTCGATCTGTTCCCCAGCGAGTGGCGGGGGCAGTTCGCGCGCTTCGGCCTGGGCCGGGCGATCGTGCTGGCGCATCCGGGCGGTGCCGGCCTCGAACACCTCACGGCCGCCGGGAAGTTGCTGCTCGCCGAGCACCTGGTCGACAACGTCTACTGCGAGGTCGACGAGGGCAAGGGCGGCTCCCCGCGCGGCCTCGGCGGCCGGCTGCTGATGGCCCAGTCGGCGCTCGACCCGCTGCACACCACGCCGGGGACGGAGGAGGGGTGGCGCCGGGGCGTCCGGGCCGACGGTCCGCTGCGGTCGTACCACTTCGCCCTGCGCGACTACGCCGCCCTCGCCACGCCCAGCCAGACCGACCGGCTCGTGCACGACCTCGCCCGGCTGCATCTGGGCTACCTCGGCGAGGCGGCCTGGGCCGAGACGGACCACATGCCGCAGGTCTGGGAGTACCTGGTGATGCGGCAGTTCAACAACTTCCGGCCGTGTCTGTCGGTGGTCGACGCCGTGGACGGCTGGGAGCTGCCGGAGCACCTCTACGCCCGCCCCGAGGTCCAGCGGATCACCGCGCTCGCCGGGAACGCGGCCACGATCGTCAACGACCTGTACTCCTTCACCAAGGAGCTGTCGAACGACCCGGACCACCTCAATCTGCCCGTCGTCATCGCCGCCAACGAGCGGTGCGGGCTGAAGGCCGCCTATCTGCGGGCCGTCGAGATCCACAACCGGATCATGGAGGCGTTCGAGGAGGAGTCCGCGGCCCTGTCCGCGACCTCCCCGCCGATCGCGCGCTACGCCACCGGCCTCGCCGCCTGGGTGGCCGGCAACCACGAGTGGCACGCCACCCACACCGACCGCTACAACCTGCCCGACTACTGGTAGCGCCGGCGCCCCACCCCGGCCGACCGACGCCCGACACCACCGGAGGGGCCACCCGTCGACCGTCCTCGGACCCGCTCTTCACGGTTCCGAGGTCTCCGATTCGAGGGCGGCGCGGGTGGCCTCGCCGTACACGCCCGACTCGTCCTCCAGGAGGACACGGGTCAGCTGGTAGCCGCGGACCGCGCTCTGGACCTCACGGTCGTAGTCGCCGTCGGGGCCGCCGTTGTAGAAGCCGATCTGGCGCAGACGCAACTGGAGTTCGGTGACCTCCGCGCCCTGGTCGCCGAGGCCGAGGACGGGCGGCGGCCCGTCGGTGACGGGCGGCGCGGGGGCCGCCGTCACCGTGGCGTCGCTGCCGGAGGGGACCTTGGTCATGCTGGTCGACGGGGTGGGGGTGGCGCCGGTCTCGGTCGTCGTCACCGTCGGCGAGGCGGTCGCGGTGCCGGACGGGGACGCCGTGGAGCCCGTGGGGGACGGGGTCGCCGACCGTGACGCCTCCTGGGCTTCCGCCGCCTCCGGAAGGCCCGCCCTGATGTCGTCGGGACCCGAGCCGTCCCGCGACGGAGCCTCGTACGAGAAGAGGCCGCCGATGATCCCGGCCGTCACCAGGACGGCGACCGCGGCGGCCCCCACCCCTGCGGCCAGCGCCACCCTGCGCCGCCGCCGACCGCCCGCGTCCCGCTCGTCGGACAGGGCCCGTTCCTCGCCCACGGCCTGCGCGTCGACCAGGGCCTGCTCGTCGGGCGCGGCCTGCTCGTCGGTCCGGGCCTGCCCATCGTCACCGGCCGTGGGCGGCACCTCGCCCGTCGGAGGTGTGGCCTGCGGCTCGCCGGCGTCGCCCACCTGAACGAACGGGCGTATGCGCACCGGATCGAAGTCCTCCGCGGCCTCGGCCTGTGCCGCGCGAACGTCCCGATGAGCCTCCGACGCGAAGCGGCCGCAGGAACAGGCCGGGGTGCCGTCCGTCGCCCGGGGGGTTCCGCACTGCGGGCAGACGGGGGCTGTCGGTTCACTCACGCGTGGTCTCTCTTCGAACGGGGTTTCAGAATTTAAACAGATCTTCTCCACTGAATCCCCAAGACTGCTTGAATCCCGAACCAGAGAGTGCGGCTGACTCAAGTCCCGCCGCGGAACGGCGCGTTCACGCTCATGAGGTCTTCCTGTGCCGGGTCTGGTGCACGACCCGGTCCTCGGTGTGTCATGCCTCTGACATCATCCCGGTGCGCCCGGAGTGGAAGGAACCCCGTGAGTCAGATCCGTCCCCGTCCCCGTCCCCGTTCCCGCCGTCGTGTCCGCGCCCGCGCGCTCTGCGCGGTCGCCGCGCTCGCCCTGGGCGTGCCCGTCGCGTTCTCGGGCCCCGCCGCCGCGGCGGTCCCCACGTACGCGGTGTATCTGCAGAACTCCGTCACCGGCCTCAACGCGGCGGACAGCGGCGGTACGGTCGCCGCGCACAACCCCAAGGGCAACGAGGACCACCAGCAGTGGACGCCCGTCGCGGTCACCGGTGGCCACCAGCTGCGCAGCGCCGACCAGTCGGGGATCTGCCTCGGGCGCGCCGGCACGTCGGCGGTGACCGCGGCGTGCGGCGCGGACGGCACCACGTGGACGGTCGCCGAGGCCGCGAACAGCACGTACACGATCGGCGTGCCGGGAACCTCGCAGTACCTGACGGGTACGTCCTCCGACCCCTCCCTCGTGCAGCTCGGATCGAGCGGCGCCTACGCCCGCTGGCACCTCACACCGGTCTCCTACGCGACGTCGGCCATGCCCTCCGCCGACACGCGCACACTCGACCAGGTCTCGTTCCTCACCTCGCACAACGCCTACGCGAACGGCGTCGACGGCAACTTCGCGTCGTTCCCCGTCAGCCTCTTCCCGAACCAGACGCGCGGCGTGAGCCGGCAACTCACCGACGGGGTGCGGGGGTTCATGCTGGACGCGTACACGGTGTCGGGGCAGGCCATGCTCTGCCACAACAGCTGTGACGGGGTGAGCAGCCCGGTCCCGCTCGCCACCGACCTCCAGCACATGGTCACCTTCCTCAAGGCCAACCCGGGTCAGTTCGTGACCGTCTTCCTGGAGGACTACACCGCCTCCGACGTGCTGAAGTCGTCGCTGGGGTCCGTGAGCGGCCTGTCCGACGTGCTGTACCGGCCGGACCAGGAGGGTGTGGCGACGAGCGGCTGGCCGAGGATGGCGGACCTCGCGGCCCGGGGCAAGCAGCTGCTGATCTTCAGCGACCGCACCCGCGCGAGCGACACCTCCGCCGGCTACGTCACCCGTGACACGTTCGGTGTGATGTACCAGCGGGAGTGGACCGTCGAGAACTACTGGTCCATGGGCGGTGGGCTCGGCGGTTCCGACTGGTCCTGCCACAGCCGCTGGGGCACGGCCAGACCGCTCACCACGGACTCCGCCGCCTTCCACCCGCTGTTCGTGATGAACCACTTCCGCGACTACACGATCAGCGGCACCGCGGAGACGGACAACGCCAAGCTGGGCAACCGGGCGCAGAACTTCTGCACTCCCGCCGCCCGCAAGAAGCCCAACTACCTCGCCGTGGACCGCTACGAGCTGGGATCACCGTCACCGCTCACGACGGTCGGGAACCTCAACACGTACGTCCTCACGGCCGGCCAGTAGCCGCCGCCCCCGCAGCCGCCCCGCCGGGCGACCCTCCGGCGGGCGTCTGCGGGCCAGCCGCGCTCCCACCCTGCGGGGCGCCGAGCCCATGCCCCGCAGCACGGGCAGATGACTGCGGGAGAGCTTCGCCCGCTCACCGCCGCCCGCGATCAGGGCGTTGACCGACGCCATGGGATCGGCGCCGGCCGACCGCGCCACCAATGCCCCGACCACCAGCGGCAGCAGCACCACGGCGAGGGCCGAACCGGTGGCGCCGGCCGTGGCGGTGACCTGGCGGAGGGGGCGCGGGCGCGAGGGGTGCGTGTCCATGACGACAGGACATCACCGGGCCGGGGCGCCGGGCATCTGACCACATACTCAGTCGCCCCGTCCGACGTACTCAGGCCGCCACCACGGCTACGGCTTCCCTCTCCGCCTCGGCCGACAGGACCGCCTCGCCTGCGGGCGCGCGCGGAAGGCGGAGGGTCGAGCCAGACCGAGGGGCGCGGCCGGGCCGACTCCCGCTCGCCGGGACCGACTTCCCACCCGATCGCCCGAGGGCCGGCAGCGGCGCGCCACCCGCCTCCTCCGCCTCGTCATGGGCACCCCGCGCGTTCGGCAGGGCAGCGAGCCGAACGCCGCCGGGCCCACCGGGCGGCGCTCAGAAGTGTCGCGACCCCTGGGGTTCTCGCGGCTCCCTCCGGGTTCCGCAGTGCGCTGAACCGTCAGAGTCGCGCCCCGACGTCCGCGCCGTTCGCGGGCCGCAGGAAGGTCGAGGCCGGGATCGAGCCGTCGGCCGCCCTGGGCCCGGTGATCGTCGCCGGGTCGGTGCTCACGAAGGACCAACTGCCCCCGATGTTCCAGGAGTTGCCGCTGCCACCGGAGTTCGCACCCAGCGAGACGTTCGTGCCGTTGGCCACCGAGAGGTTCTTCGTCAGCGTGCCGTCGGCGTCGGCGAAGTCGAACCCGGTGCCCTTGTTGCGCCACGCGGTGCAGCGCTCGGCGACCAGCGCACCCGGGTTGGCGTTGTCGATGAAGCCACCGGCGGAGTTGTCCCAGGCCATGGCGCCCCGCACCACGTGGGCAGCGGGCAGGTCCTCGTCACCGCCGCCGCCCAGCTTGAAACCGTTGCCGTCACCGGTGTAGTTCGGGAGGTTCCAGCGGTTGTAGCCGTTGGCGTACGCGACGCTCCCCTCGACCGTCACCGGGGAGAGGAACTCCCAGAAGTCCAGCCCGTCGTCGGAGTTGTTCCACAACCGGGCGCCGCGCACCACGTTGCCCGTCCCTGAGCCCTCCTTGATGGCCAGGCCGTCGGCGCTCTCCCCGTTCTTGCGGGGGTCGCGGTTGCCGTGGCTGTCCAGGTTGATGAACTGGTTGCCGCTCGACGCACCCTGGATGTGCACCCCGGACTCGTAGTTGTTCCGGGTGACCAGCCGCTCGAAGACATTGCCGCTGGTGTCCACCCCGAAGATCCCGTACGGCCCGTTGACGATCTCCAGACCGCTCAGCCGCCAGTGCTCCCCCTCGATGTGGATCGCGCCCCGCTGGGCCCGCGGGATGCTGGAGCCCACCGCGCCGGGCGTGTACGGCATGCCCTCGCCGTCGATGACGACCCGTTCGCCGTTGTAGTTGCCCATCCTGATCGGCTGACTCGCCGTACCGCTCTTGAGCAGCTGGATGTTGCTGCTCGGCGCGTACGTCCCGCCCCGGATGAGGATCGAGTCGCCCGCCTGCGCCAGGTCCACGGCGCGCTGCACGGTCCGCAGCGGTGCCGCCAGGGTGCCGGCGTTGCCGTCGTTGCCGTTGGTCGCCACGTAGAGGCTGGTGGCGGCGTGGGCGGCGGGGGCGGACAGGGCGAGGAGCCCGCCTGCCAGGACGCTCAACAGGCCTACGCAGGCGGTGAATCGCTGTGGACGCATGGGTCGTCTCCCGGACAGACGTGAGGGGAAAGCGCTTTCCAATCCGGAAGCTAGGGCGATTGTCCCGAGCACGTCAATATCCATGCACGTGATATCTGTTTCCATGCATGAACGATCGAGAGGTCATGTCCACCACCTTGACGCGTCAATGACAACGGTGGCATGTTCGGCTGGGAGCGCTCCCATCTCACCAGGGAAGGGACCACCATGCGCAGCACCCGCCACTCCCCCTTACGGCATCTGCCGCTTCTCGGCCTGCTGGCCGCCCTGTTCCTCTGTTTCGGACCGACGTTCGCGCCGGTCGCCTCCGCGGCCGGCCCGGCCGCGGATCCCGTCCGCGTCATGCCGCTCGGCGACTCGATCACCGGCTCGCCCGGCTGCTGGCGAGCCGTGCTCTGGAACCGTCTGCAGAACAGCGGTCACACGGACATCGACTTCGTCGGCACCCTCGGCACGCAGGGCTGCGGGCAGGCCCACGACGGCGACAACGAGGGCCACGGCGGCGAGTTGGTGACCCAGGTCGCCGACCAGGACCTGCTGCCCGGCCGTCTGGCCGCGACGCTTCCGGACATCGTTGTCATGCACTTCGGCACGAACGACGTGTGGAGCAGCATCGCCCCGGACCGCATCCTCGCCGCGTACACGAAGCTGGTCGGGCAGATGCGGGCGTCCAACCCGCACATGCGGATCCTGGTCGCGCAACTCATCCCCATGAACCCCGAGGGCTGCACGGGCTGCGCTCAGCGCGTCGTCGACTTCAACGCTCGGATCCCCGACTGGGCGCGGACGACGAGCACCCCCGACTCACCCGTGACCGTGGTGGACCAGTGGACGGGGTTCAGTACGGCGACCGACACCTACGACGGGGTGCATCCGAACGCGGCCGGCGACGAACGGATCGCCGCCCGCTGGTATCCGGCGCTGAGCGCGGTGCTGGACGCGGGGGTACCGGGTGGTCCCGGCGACCCGGGCGATCCGGGTGGCGGTCGGACGTGCTCCGCGGCCTTCCGGGCCACCAACGTCTGGCAGGGCGGCTACCAGGGCGAGGTGACCGTCACCAACACGTCCGCGGCGACCGTCGCGGGGTGGACCGTGACCGTCGTCCCGGCCGCCGGGGCCCGCCTCACCCAGGTCTGGAACGGGACCTCGACCACGGCGGCCGACGGTACGGCCACGGTCACCCACGCCTCGTGGAACGGCACGCTCGCGCCGGGCGCGAGCACCACGTTCGGGTTCGTCGCGACGACGTCCACGACGGCCGGGACGCCGTCGGCGACGGTCGGCTGCACGGCCCGGGCCGCCTCCTCGTGACGGTGGGCCGGCGGAGGACGCACAGCCCGATCCGCCGGCCACCCGACGAGGGACTCCGGCGAGCGGTGCAGCCCACGGCACCGCTCGTCTTCCCGGTGCACCCACGGCACCACCCGCCTCCCCTCCCCGCCACGGCCCGCTCACCACCGTCCCGCACTCCCCCGGCACCCCCCTCACCCCCTCCGCTGGAGCCGCCATGAGATCCCGTACACGCACCCCGGCCCGCCCACGCCCCCTACACGCCGCCGCACTCGCCGCGGCCCTCCTCGGCCTGCTGCTTCCCCTGTTCGCCCTCGGCCCCCCGGCGCAGGCGGCACCGGCGGCCCCCGCCGGATTCCGGGTCGAGAACGGCCGGTTGCTGGAGCGGTCGGGCAACGACTTCGTGATGCGGGGCGTGAACCACGCCCACACCTGGTACCCGAACCAGATCGGCGCGCTGGCCCACATCAAGGCCAAGGGCGCCAACACGGTGCGTGTGGTCCTCTCCAGCGGTGACCGGTGGACCCGCAACGACACCGCCGACGTGGCGAACGTCGTGGCGCAGTGCAAGCGCAACCGGCTCATCTGCGTCCTGGAGGTGCACGACACGACGGGATACGGCGAGCAGAGCGGGGCCGTCACGCTCGCGCGGGCCGCCGACTACTGGATCGGTGTGCAGAGCGCGCTCACCGGCCAGGAGGATCACGTCATCGTCAACATCGGCAACGAGCCCTACGGCAACAACGCCTACGCGGGCTGGACGGCCGACACCAAGGCGGCGATCCAGAAGCTGCGCGCCGCCGGTTTCGACCACACCCTCATGGTCGACGCCCCCAACTGGGGCCAGGACTGGGCGTTCACGATGCGCGACAACGCCGCGTCGGTCTTCGCCGCCGACCCGGACGCCAACACGGTCTTCTCCATCCACATGTACGGCGTCTTCGACACGGCGGCCGAGGTGAGCGATTACCTCAACCGGTTCGTCGCCGCGAAACTCCCCCTGGTGGTGGGCGAGTTCGGGCACGACCACTCCGACGGCAACCCCGACGAGGACGCCATCCTCGCCACCGCGCAGCGGCTCGGCATCGGCTACCTCGGCTGGTCCTGGAGCGGCAACGGCGGCGGAGTCGAGTATCTGGACATGGTCACCGGCTTCGACCCGAACCAGCTGACCGGCTGGGGGCAACGCCTCTTCAACGGCGCGAACGGCATCGCCGCCACGGCGAAGGAGGCCGCGGTCTACTCGGGCTCCGGCGGTGACACCACTCCCCCGACGGCGCCCGGCACCCCGACCGCCTCCGGGGTGACCTCCTCGTCGGCGACCCTGACCTGGGCCGCCGCCACCGACGCGACCGGTGTCACCGGCTATGACGTGGTCCGCGTGAGCGGCACGGCCGAGTCCGGCGCGACGACCACGACGGGTACCTCCACCACGCTCACGGGTCTGACACCCGCCACCTCGTACACCTTCGCCGTCTACGCCCGCGACGCGGCCGGCAACCGCTCGCCCCGGTCGGGAACGGTGACGCTCACGACGGCCTCGGGCGGTTCCACGGCGGCCTGCGCCGTGGGCTACCGGGTGACGGGCGAGTGGTCCGGCGGCTTCCAGGGCGAACTCGTCCTGCGCAACACCGGCACCTCGGCGATCAACGGCTGGACCCTCCGCTGGGCCTTCGCCGGCGGCCAGCGCGTCTCCCACCTGTGGGGTGGTACGGCGACCCAGGCCGGCGCGGACGTGACCGTCACCGCGGCCTCGTACACCGCGAACATCCCCGCGGCCGGTTCGGTGACTCTCGGCTTCACGGCGACGCGCGGCTCCACCAACCCTGCACCGACCGCGTTCACCCTCAACGGGGCTTCCTGCGCATCGAGTTGACGTACGTCGGCGCGCCGCGCTCACCCGGGTGGCGCGCCGGTGCCCGTCCCGCCCTGCAGCCGCTCCAGGTCGGAGGGCCTGACCTGGATGGCCAGTACGGCGATCAGGGCCGCGATCACGGTGAAGATGGCAGCCATCACGAAGGCGGCCGAGACACCGGCGGTGAGCACCTCGTCGGCCCAGGGCGGCGGAAGCTCCCCGGTCCGCTCGAACTCCAGGCGCTCGGCCGGGGTCGCCTGGGAGAGGAAGTCCGGGACCTGCTTCTCCGCCTCGTTGGTGCTGGCCGTGCCGTACATCGTGACGAGGATGGACAGGCCGAGCGAACCGCCGACCTGCTGGGTGGCGTTGAGGAGCCCGGAGGCCGCGCCGGTCTCCGCGGGGGTGACGTCGGAGAGCGCCATCAGGGTCAGGGCGACGAACTCCATGCCCATGCCCAGGCTGAAGACGAGCATCGGGCCGAGCACGCTGCCGGCGTAGGTGGAGTGGACGTCGGTCAGGGTGAGCCATCCCAGGCCCGCCGCCGCCAGGACCGCGCCCACCACCATGAACGGCTTGGGCCCGAACACGGGCAGGAACCGTGAGGTCAGTCCGGCGCCGATCGCGATGACCGCGCTGACCGGCAGGAACGCGAAGCCCGTGGCCAGCGGGCTGAAGTTCAGGACGTTCTGGGTGAAGAGCGTCAGGAAGAAGAACATGCCGAAGATCGCGGCGGCCAGGCACAGCATGATCCCGTACGTGCCGGCGCGGTTGCGGTCGGCGAACATGTGCAGGGGGGTGATCGGCTGCCGGGACCGCCTCTCCACCAGGACGAACACCGCGAGCAGCACGGCGGCGCCGGCGAACGACGCCAGCGTCAGTCCGTCCCGCCAGCCCTCCTGCGCGGCCCGGATGAAGCCGTACACCAGGAGCACCATGCCCAGCGTGGAGGTCAGCGCGCCGGTGATGTCGAAGTGGCCCGGGTGCCGTTCGGACTCCTTGATCCAGCGGGGCGTCGCCAGCGCGATCAGCAGTCCGATCGGCACGTTGACGAACAGCACCCACCGCCAGTTCAGCCACTCCACGAGGATGCCGCCCGCGAGCAGCCCGATCGCGCCGCCGCCCGCCGAGACCGCCGCGAACACCCCGAACGCGCGGTTGCGTTCGGGTCCTTCGCGGAACGTCGTACTGATCAGCGCCAGGGCCGTCGGGGACGCGATGGCACCGCCGACGCCCTGGAGGGCGCGGGCGGCGAGGAGTTGGGCCTCGTTCTGGGCGAGACCGCCGAGCAGTGAGGCCAGCACGAACAGCAGCACGCCGAAGACGAACACCCGCCGCCGGCCGAGGATGTCGCCGACTCGTCCGCCGAGCAGCAACAGCCCACCGAACGTCAGCGTGTAGGCGTTGACCACCCATGCCAGGCTCGTCGTCGAGAAACCCAGCGAGCGCTGGATGTCCGGCAGCGCGATGTTCACGATGGTGATGTCCAGCACCACCATCAACTGACACGACGCGATGACGAACAGCGCCATCGCGTTTCCACCACCGCCTGCTTCCGAGGTGGTGGTCCGCGCTGGGGAGATCGGCTGCGGATCGCTCATGACGTGGTCACAAAGGCAGGGCGAGGTGAACGGTCGCGTCCACCACCGCGTTCACTGTTCGACCGTACGCCGGTGCCCTGGCCCGCACCACTGGGGAGGTTCGAGGCGTCGACGCGGCGGGGCGCGTGCGGTGGACCGTCCAGAGCGTCCAGGGGTGAGCACGTGCACCAGGTCGAAAAACAGGTGCGGGAGCGAGACGGGTGGCGTTACGATCCCCGCGATGACTACTCATTCCCTCAGCAGAATGGGGGTCCCGTCCGCGCAAGGTGAGTGCTGATGCTCACCGATGTGGCGAACGGGGATCCCCGGCTTTCCTTCTGGTTGCGCGTGCGCGAGTTCGCCGTGCCACCCTCCATGATCGAGACTGCGACCGCCCGTCGTGCCGCCGGCGACTGGGCCGGCGCATGTGCCGCCGCAGCCGTCGACATCGACTTCGACCTGCGTTCCCTGGCCGGCCGCCACGGATCGGAACTGGTGTCCCGAGTCCGCGCGGACTTGCGGCACTTGGCACCCGACCTGCTGCGTTGGCACATGCCGAGGATCGCCCCCGACGGCCTGCTGCGCCCGGGCCTGACCCTCACCCTGGCCCGGTACCGCGCGGCAGGGGGTGGGCCCCTGCATCTCGTCGCCCGCACTCCGCCGGCCTGGGCCGACGCCGGTCAGCGGATCGGTCTCGCGTTGTGGGAGGGCTCCGGGTCCGACGCCCGTGGCCATCCGCATCCACGTCCCAGTCGTCGCCACCGGTTCGATCTGCACCGGCATCTCTGGGACGCGCGCAGCGCCGCCGAGCTGCGGAGCCGTTCGGGAGCGGATCGGCAGGCCGTCGACGGGCCACCACCGCCGGGCCCGCACCCGTTCTCGAACCCGTACCCGAACCCGAACCCGCATCCACACTCGCACCCTTCGCTGCCGCCGCCGACGGCGTCGGACGAGTTGAGGGCGTGGGCGGCGGAGCACGGTTGTGCCGTCGAGCGGTGGGCGGAGGAGGCGGCGATCCTGCTGCGCGCCGAGGGGCGGTCCACCGGCTCCGTTCTCGTACGGTGCGGTGCCCGACGGCGGCTCCTGCTGGAGCTGGGCACGGATGCCCTCATGGGCCGGGGCCCGGCCGAGGACGCCCACCCGGACGCGGACGACGGCTCCCGGTCACCCGACCCGCGGATCACGGCCGTGTCCGGCGACGACGGTGCTCTCGGCGCTCTGCCGGTGCTGCCCGACGCCGCGACCTGGACACTGCCCGACCTGGAGCTGATCCGTGCCGGTGCGATCGACGTCGAGCGGTTGCATCCGCTGGTCGCGTCGGCGCTGGTGCCGGATCACCTGCCGTCGGCGCCCGCCGAGGCGCCGGACCGGGCGGGGCAGCCGCGGATCGTGGAGTGCCGGGGAGAGCGCCACCGGATCGGTCTGGTCGACGGCGTGCTGGTGGCCCTCGATCATGACCCGGCCGAACTCCGGCGCGAGGAACTGCTGGTCGCGCTGACCGGCACCCCGCTCCCCTGTCTGCGGGCCATCGACGAGGCGCATCGTCGACCGGACTGTCTGTCCGGCGTGCGCGAGCGCCTGGACCACGGGGACGTCGCCGGTGCGCTGGCGGTCGTCGAAGGGCTCCTGGGCCCCGACGCGGTCCTGCGCGACGGCCCGCTGCGGGACGAGCTGGAGTCCGCCGCGCGCCGACGGATCGCCTACGGCCTCTACCGGGCCGGTCTCGCCGAACCCCTCCCCGGCCGGGTCCGCCGCAACCTCGGCCGTCGCCCGTCCCGTCAGCGGCGCCCCCGCACGGCGACCTTCTTCTGACCGCGCACCTCGCGCGCGTTCGACCTCACCCCACTACACCCAAGGTGATCACACATGCCCACACGCACCCCGTTCGCCATGCCCTCCGACACCGAACCGCTCTCCCAACTCGACGTCGCCGCAGACCTGTTGACCATGCTGCGCACCACGACCACCGAACCGCGCCCCGACATCCAGCTGGAGGCACTGACCCTGGCCGTCGCCGCGGATCTGCCCGTACTGCTGTGGGGCGAGCCGGGCATCGGCAAGACCGCGGCGCTGACACAGCTCGCGGCTTCCCTGGATCTCCCGCTGACGACCGTGATCGCCAGCGTGCACGAGCCGTCCGACTTCTCGGGCCTGCCGATCGTGGGAGACGACCCGGCCGAGCAGGGTGTCCCGATGGCTCCGCCGGACTGGGCGGTGCGGCTCGTACGGGCCGGCCGGGGGCTGCTGTTCCTGGACGAGCTGTCGACGGCGCCGCCCGCCGTCCAGGCCGCGCTGCTGCGGCTGGTGCTGGAGCGCAGGATCGGCGCGC
The DNA here is from genome assembly GCF_031845845.1 of Streptomyces gottesmaniae. Taxonomy (NCBI): domain Bacteria; kingdom Bacillati; phylum Actinomycetota; class Actinomycetes; order Kitasatosporales; family Streptomycetaceae; genus Streptomyces; species Streptomyces gottesmaniae. The sequence continues at coordinate 47,964 of NZ_JAVRFJ010000008.1, read as the reverse complement.
TCCAACTGCCGCCCGACGTACGGATCGTGGCCGCCGCCAACCCCAGGTCCTCGGCGGCCGACGGCTGGGAGCTGAGCCCGCCGCTGGCCAACCGGTTCGTGCACCTGCAGTGGACGCACGACCACGAGGTCGTCGTACGCGGGCTCGGGGGAACCTGGCCCCGGGCCACCCTGCCGCGGCTGGCATCCGAGCGGCTGGCGGAGGCGGTGGACTTCGCCCGGCGCGCGGTGTGCACGCTGCTGGCGGCACGCCCCAAGCTCGTGCATCAACTGCCCAACAGCGAGAGCCGACGCGGCGGGCCCTGGCCGTCGCCGCGGAGCTGGGAGATGACGCTGCGTCTGATCGCCTTCGCGACCGCCTCCGGTGTCTCGCGCGACGTGCTGTCCCTCCTGGTCAGGGGAACCGTGGGCGACGGCCCCGGGCTGGAGCTGCTGGCCGGCCTGGACCGGCTGGACCTGCCCGATCCGGAGGTGCTGCTCGCCGACCCCATGGCGGAGGAACTGCCCCAACGGGGGGATCTGCGGCAGGCGGTGCTCGACGGGGTGGTGGCGGCGGTCCGGTCGCGGCCGGACAGGGCCCGCTGGGACGCGGCATGGGCGCTGCTGGTCCGGGCGTTGGAGACGGGGGCGCCGGATCTGGTGGTCGTCCCCGCCACCACCCTGGCCTCGCTGCGCCGCGACGACTGGGACGTTCCGGCGGCGATCGAGAACCTCGCCGGAGTCGTCATGCTCTCCCGACGGGCGGACGAGGCGGCGGCCCGCGCCAAGACGGCGACGAAGGTCGGCCGATGAGCACGGACACCGACAGCGCCCTCGACCTCGACAAGCTCTTCACCGCCCGGCTCCAGGCGGCGCGGGCCCGGCCGTATCTGGCGACGGCGTTGTTCGCGCTGCACACGGTCGAGTCCCCGCGGGTGCCCACGATGGCCGTGGACCGGCACTGGCGGTGCTACGTCTCCCCGAGCTTCGTGGACCGTACGCCGGTCGAGGAGCTGGCCGGGGTGTGGGTCCATGAGGTTTCGCATCTGCTGCGGGACCATCACGGGCGCAGCGACCGGGTCGCCAGGGAACGGGAACTGACCGGCCCCGGGGAGCGGCTGAGGATGAACATCGCCGCCGACTGCGAGATCAACGACGACGTGTTCGGCGACGGCCTGGTCAAGCCCGAGGGGGCCGTGGAGCCGGCGTTCCTCAGGCTGCCCACCGGGCAGTTGATGGAGGACTATCTGCGGCAGTTCCAACTGGGCCCCCGCACCATGGAGTTGGCGTGGCTGGACTGCGGCAGCGGCGCCGACGGTCTGGAGCGGGAGTGGGAGCTGGGCCCGGACGGGGCACACGGGCTGAGCGAGCAGGAACGGGACGCGGTCCGGTTCCGGGTGGCCCAGGGCATCACCGGCCGTCCGGGTTCCGCGCCCGAGGGCTGGCGGCGCTGGGCGGAGGAGGCGTTCCATCCACCGCAGCCGTGGCGGGCGTTGCTGGGTGCGGCGGTCCGGTCTGCCGCCTCCGCCCCCGGCACCGGTGAGGACTACAGCTACGGCCGGCCGTCGCGGCGCTCCGCCGGTGTGCCGGGCACGGTGCTGCCGAGCCTGCGACGCCGGCCGCCCCATGTCTCCGTGATCATCGACACCTCGGGGTCGGTCAGTGACGCGGAGCTGGGCAGCGCGCTGCTGGAGGTCGCGGCGATCTCCCGGGCCGTGGGAGGCCGCCGCGACCTCGTCACCGTCGTCCCGTGCGACGCGGCGGCCCGGATCGCCCACCCGTTGTGCCGGGCCGAGGGCATCCCGCTGCTGGGCGGTGGCGGGACGAACCTGCGCGCGGGGTTCGCCAAGGCGCTCCGCAGCCACCCCAAGCCCGATGTCGTCGTGGTCCTCACCGACGGCCAGACGCCCTGGCCCAGCTCCCGGCCACCGTGCCGGACGGTGGTCGGCCTGTTTCCCCGGCACCACCCACGCACCACGTGGGACGAGGACGACCCCGACTACGTACCGGACTCACCGCCCGACTGGGCCCGCGTGGTCCAGATCGGTTAGGCCGCGGACCGGCCTGCGTCCCGTCTCGGTCTCCTTCACGATCCCCTCACGGCAATGAAAACGATTATCTATAAGGTGCGCATGCCAAGCCGGGCGCGCACCCTCGGCGCCGATGCCGGCACCCGGCTGACCGGGGTGCTGTACCTGGTCGCCACGGCGGCCTTCCTCGGCGTCGGGGTGACCCCGGACGCCGCGGATTTGCGGGCGGGGCGGTTGCTGGCTGTCGTCGGCCGCTCGGGGAGCGGCAAGACCACTCCGGCCCGCTGCCTCGCGGGACTTCACCGCGACCACGACGGCGAGGTCCTTCTCGACGGCACGCCGCTGCCCCGCAGCCTGCGCGACCGCACCCGGGCGGAGTTGGCGGCCGTGCAGTACGCCTTCCAGGACGCACGCTCCGCGTTCGACGAGCACCGCCCGGTCCTGCGGCAGATCGCCCGCACGTCGGCCCGGCTGCGCGGAGTCGATGCCGGGACCGCCGAGACCGAGGCGCTGGCGACCCTGACCCGCCTGGGCCTCCCTGCCGGAACTGGCGCACCGGCTCCCCGCCCAGTTGTCGGGCGGCGAACTCCAGCGCGCCGCCCCGGCACGCGCGCTCCTCACCCACCCCCGCGTCCTGATCTGCGACGAGATCACCTCGGGCCTGGACACGTCGGCCGGCGCGGCATTCCTCGACGTCCTCGCGGGTCTGCTCGGCGTCGGCGAGGACGCCGGACCAGCCCCGGCCGCACCGGCGCTGGTTCTGATCACCCACGACCTGGAGACCGCCTCCGTCGCCCATCGCATCGCCGTCATGGACGCGGGGGAGATCGTCGAGCAGGGCCCCGCCCGGCGGCCCCTCACCGCCCCGCGACACGCCTTCACGGCCTCGCTCCTCGCCACGGTGGCCCGGCCGCCGTCCCCCAAGGGTGAGGTCCGGCGTCAACGGATCGTCCCCACGGGTCACCCCTCGGGCCATCGCGGCCCCGCCCGGGCCCGCGCACCCGTATAAAGGGACGTGTCCCACGAATAGGAATCAACAGGGCGTGCGGGCAGACGAGTTGAAAGGCTGACGTATGGGCACGGGCAGGGGCCGGTTCGGCGTCGCGGTGGTGGCGTCCCTGGCATGGGCGCTCACCGGCTGCGGCGGGGACGGCGTTCGGGACGGCGGCTCCGAGGGCAGGGACACGTCACCGTCGGAAGCGAAACAGCAGCCGACGACGACACCGGCCTCCGCGACCGCCCCCGAGGCCGAGAGCGGAGACGGAGACAGGGGCGACACCCCCGACCCCACCGGCGCTCCCAGCGTCGACCGCGACCGCGACCGCGACGATGGACGAGGCACGGCCGACGGCACCGGCACCGGCACCGGCACCGGCACCGGCACCGAGGCATGCTTCGACGGCCGGTGCGAACTCACCGTGTCCGAGCCGCTGTCCATCGAGGTCGACAGCCGGTTCGGCGTCGGCGACCTCCGCGTCACCAAGGTCACCGAGGACACCGTCGTGGTCCGGTCCTCGGGGGCGGGCACCCGCCTCAGCTCCTCGGTCGGCGAGGGTGGCACCGGCGGCCTCAACGGCCTCGGCTTCCGCGTGAAGTCCCTCGAAGGCGGCACGGCGGTGCTGGAGTTCTTCCCCCGCGCCTGATCCGGCCGAGCACACGGGGAGGCATGGCCGACGCTCGCCGACTTCAGGTGCCGACGAACAGCCGAGGCGTCCCGCCGTACCCATGGCGTGGGCGCCTCGGCCTCGTCCGGTGTCGGAGCATCCTCGTGCCTCGTCCGGTGTCGGACGGTCCTCGTGCGCGTGTCAGACGATCTCGACGAGGAGGTCGCCGCCCTCCACCTGCTGGATCTTGTTGATGGCGAGACGGGAGACCCGGCCGGCCTTCGGCACCGTGATCGTGGCCTCCATCTTCATGGCCTCGATGGTGGCGACCGTGGCACCGGCCGCGACCTCGTCGCCCTCGGCGACCGCGAGCGTGACCACACCGGCGAACGGGGCGGCGACGTGGCCCGGGTTGGAGCGGTCGGCCTTCTCCGTGACGGGGATGTCGGTGGAGGCGGCCTTGTCGCGGATCTGGATCGGCCGCAACTGGCCGTTCAGCGTCGACATCACCGTGCGCATACCGCGTTCGTCCGCCTCGCCGACGGCCTCCAGACCGATGAGGAGCCGCACACCGGGCTCCAGGTCGACGGCGTACTCCTTGCCGGGGCCGAGGCCGTAGAAGAAGTCCTTGCTGTCGAGGACGCTGGTGTCGCCGTAGGTCTGGCGGTGGGTCTCGAACTCGCGCGTCGGGCCGGGGAAGAGCAGCCGGTTGAGGGTGGCGCGGCGGTCCTTCTCCAGTCCGGCGCGGTCCTCGGCGTTCAGCTCCTGGACGGGCTTGGCGTCGGCGCGGCCCTGGAGGGCCTTGCTGCGGAACGGCTCGGGCCAGCCGCCGGGCGGGGTGCCCAGCTCCCCGCGCAGGAAGCCGATGACGGAGTCCGGGATGTCGAACCGGTCGGGCGTGGCCTCGAAGTCCGCGGGTGCCACTCCGGCGCCGACGAGGTGCAGCGCCAGGTCGCCGACCACCTTGGAGGAGGGCGTGACCTTCACCAGGTGGCCGAGGATGCGGTCGGCGGCGGTGTACATCGCCTCGATGTCCTCGAAGCGGTCGCCGAGGCCGAGCGCGACGGCCTGGGTGCGCAGGTTGGAGAGCTGGCCGCCGGGGATCTCGTGGTCGTAGACGCGGCCGGTCGGGGAGGCGAGGCCCGCTTCGAAGGGGGCGTAGACGCGGCGGACGCTCTCCCAGTAGGGCTCCAGGTCGCCGACGGCCCGCAGGTCGAGGCCGGTGGGCCGGTCGGAGTAGTCGGTCGCGGCGACGATCGCCGACAGCGACGGCTGCGAGGTGGTGCCCGCCATGGAGGCCACGGCCCCGTCGACGGCGTCGGCGCCGGCCTGGATCGCGGCGAGGTAGGTGGCGAGCTGACCGCCCGCCGTGTCGTGGGTGTGGATGTGCACCGGCAGGTCGAACTCGCGGCGCAGGGCGGAGACCAGTTTCGTGGCCGCGGGGGCGCGCAGCAGTCCCGCCATGTCCTTGACGGCGAGGACGTGGGCGCCGGCCTCGACGATCTGTTCGGCGAGCCGGAGGTAGTAGTCGAGCGTGTAGAGCTGCTCGGCGGGGTCGGAGAGGTCGGAGGTGTAGCAGAGGGCGACCTCGGCGACGGCCGTGCCGGTGGCGCGTACGGCGTCGATGGCGGGTCGCATCTGGCCCACGTCGTTGAGCGCGTCGAAGATCCGGAAGATGTCGATACCGGTCTCGGTGGCCTCCTGGACGAAGGCGTCGGTCACCTCCGTCGGGTACGGCGTGTACCCGACGGTGTTGCGGCCGCGCAGCAGCATCTGGAGGCAGATGTTGGGCGCGGCGGCGCGGAAGGCGGCCAGCCGCTCCCAGGGGTCCTCGGCGAGGAAGCGGAGGGCGACGTCGTAGGTGGCGCCGCCCCAGCACTCCAGGGAGAGCAGCTGCGGGAGCGTCCTGGCCACCACGGGGGCCACGGCGAGCATGTCCTTGGTGCGGACCCGGGTGGCGAGCAGCGACTGGTGGGCGTCGCGGAAGGTGGTGTCGGTGACGCCGATGGTGGGTGACTCGCGCAGCCAGCGGGCGAAGCCCTCGGGACCGAGCTCGACGAGCTTCTGCTTGGAGCCGGCCGGGGGTTCGCTCGTGGTGGGCCGCGGCAGCTTGGTGGACGGGTCGATCAGGTCGGGGCGCGGGCCGTGGGGCTTGTTGACCGTCACGTCGGCCAGATAGGTGAGCAGCTTGGTGCCGCGGTCGGCGGAGTGCCGGGAGGTGAGCAGGTGCGGGCGCTGCTCGATGAAGGAGGTGGTGACGTTGCCGGACTGGAAGTCGGGGTCGTCGAGGACCGCCTGGAGGAACGGGATGTTCGTGGCCACGCCGCGGATGCGGAACTCGGCGACCGCGCGGCGGGCCCGGTTGACGGCGGTGGTGAAGTCGCGGCCCCGGCAGGTCAGTTTGACCAGCATGGAGTCGAAGTGGGCGCTGATCTCCGTACCGGCGTGGGTGGTGCCGCCGTCGAGGCGGATGCCGGAGCCGCCGGGCGAACGGTAGGCGCTGATGCGGCCGGTGTCCGGGCGGAAGCCGTTGGCGGGGTCCTCGGTGGTGATACGGCACTGGAGGGCCGCGCCGCGCAGCGTGACGGTCTCCTGGGAGAGCCCGAGGTCGGCGAGGGTGGCCCCGGCGGCGATCCGCAGCTGGGACTGCACGAGGTCGACGTCGGTGACCTCCTCGGTGACCGTGTGCTCGACCTGGATACGGGGGTTCATCTCGATGAAGACGTGGTTGCCGTCGCGGTCGAGGAGGAACTCGACGGTGCCCGCGTTGCGGTAGCCGATCTCGCGGGCGAAGCGTACGGCGTCGGCGCAGATCCGGTCCCGCAGGGCCGGGTCGAGGTTCGGGGCCGGGGCCAGCTCGATGACCTTCTGGTGGCGGCGCTGCACCGAACAGTCGCGTTCGAAGAGGTGGATGACGTCGCCGTGGCCGTCGGCGAGGATCTGCACCTCGATGTGGCGGGGCTCGACGACGGCCTTCTCCAGGAAGACGGTCGGGTCGCCGAAGGCGGAGGCCGCCTCGCGCGACGCGGCCTCGATGGACTCGCGCAGCGCCGCCGGATCCTCGACGCGGCGCATTCCGCGACCGCCGCCGCCCGCGACGGCCTTGACGAAGACGGGGAAGCCGATCTCGTCCGCGGCGCGGACCAGTTCGTCCACGTCGGTGGAGGGCTCGGAGGAGCCGAGGACCGGTACGCCGGCGGCGCGGGCGGCGGCGACCGCGCGCGCCTTGTTGCCCGTCAGCTCCAGGATGTGGGCGCTGGGACCGACGAAGGTGATGCCGGCCTCCTCGCACGCGCGGGCCAGCTCGGGGTTCTCGGACAGGAACCCGTAGCCCGGGTAGACGGCGTCGGCGCCCGCCAGCCGGGCGGCGCGCATGATCTCCTCGACGGAGAGGTACGCCCGCACGGGGTGCCCCGGTTCGCCGATCTCGTAGGCCTCGTCGGCCTTGAGCCGGTGCAGCGAGTTGCGGTCCTCGTGGGGGAAGACGGCGACCGTCCGCGCACCCACTTCGTAGCCGGCGCGGAATGCGCGGATCGCGATCTCGCCACGGTTGGCTACCAGTACCTTGCGGAGCATCCCTGATCCCTTCGAGCTGCCATGAGGACACCATGGTTTCGGCAATGATGCCGTTACACCACAGGAATCGTGTCACTCAGTGCCATGTGAGCCCCGTCACTTCCCGAGCTCAGACTGTACGATCATCTGTCATTTCGCCCAGTCTGCCCGCCCGCGGACAGCGGTGCCCGCGCGGCCTGCCGGTTTCCGTATGACCCTCAGTGCCACGCGAGCCGCCGGATCACGCCGAACCCCCTCAGCCTCCCACCGCGAACTGGCTGCCCGTCTTCTCGCCGTCGTCGGTCCGTGCCGCCGCGACGCAACGGAAGACCCGGAGCCCGTCGGCCCACTCGGCGGCGCTCGGCGGAATGACGTCGACGCTCCACTCCCCGGCGACCCGGCGTCCCTCGGGGGCCATCGACGCGGACATGACCTTCTGGGAGCAGAGCTCCTTCACATCGGGGTGCTTGATCAGGTCGCGGGCGTTGTTGGTCTGGCCGTCCTTCGGCAGGGGGGCGATGGCGAAGGTCTCCCACACGTGCTTGGCCTGACAGTCGGCGCGGCTGACCGTGACGATGCCGGAGATGTCGACGATCCCGCTCCAGCACTCGGGGGTCTCGACGCATCGTCCGCCCACGCCGTCGACCTCCGTCGCGGGGCAGTTCTCGGTGGTGGTCGCCGCCCCGAACCCCGAGGCGCCCTTGTCGTCGGCGGTCCCGGCGGACGGTGACGCGGCGGCGGACGAGGTGGAGCCGTCCGTGCCGCCTTCCCGCTGGCCGTCGCCCTGGTAGGTCACCACGGTGACCGACACGCTCACGGAGACGGCCACGGCCGCGAACGCGGCGATCAGCACCGGCCGGCGCCGTACCGCGCCCTTGCGTCCACCGTCGCCACGGTCTCCACCGTCGCCACCGGGCCCAGGAACGACGGTCGTACCGCCCACCCCACCCGATCCGCCCGGCCCGGGGACCACGGTCGCCCCTCCCCCTCCCGTCGGCGCGTCCCGGTACGGCGGCGCGTCGCCGTACGGCGGCGGCATCGTCGTGGGTGGTGCGACCGCGTACGGCGGCATCGTCGTGGGCGGCCCGCCCCGGTACGCCGGGGTCGTCGGCATGGCGGGCGCCGGGCCGAAGCCGCCGCCGCCCAGGTCGACGGTGTCGAGGTCGACCGCGGCGAGCGCGTCACGGAACGCGCCGGCGTCGGACAGGCGGTGGGCGGGGTCGGCGGCGAGGGCGTGGCGGAGCGCCGTGTTGAAGGCGGGCGGCAGTCCGGGGAGGTCGGCGTAGGGCCAGGTGTGGCGGACGATCAGCTCGGCGAGGCTGAGTTGCGTGCCGTCCTCCGGGTGGTGCGGCGGACGTCCGCACAGCAGGGCGTAGACGGTCGCGGCCAGGGAGTACACGTCGCCCGCCGGGCTGGGGTCCGCCATGTGGAAGGCCTCGGGCGGTGCGTACGCGGGGGTCAACGCCTCCCGGGTCACGGACAGTTCGCGTCCGGGCCGGGGCATGGCGGCGAGGCCGAAGTCGGTGAGGGCGACGCCCCCGTACCGGTTGACCATGACGTTGCCGGGCTTGATGTCGCGGTGCAGTACCCCGCAGGCGTGGGCGGCGGCCACCGCGTCGGCGAGGCCCACGCCGATGTCGCGCGCCTCCTTGGCCGGGAGCGCGCCCTGCCGGTGCAGCCGGTCGCCCAGGGAGCCACCGGGGCACAGCTCCAGCACCATGTAGGGGCGGTTGTCGGCGAGGACCCCCGCGTCGTACACGGGGACCACATGGGGGTGTCCCGACAGCTGCCCGGCGGCCGTGACCTCCCGCAGGAAGCGTTGTCGGTCGCGGGGTGTGGAGAGCACCCTGCTGTCCACCTTGAGCGCGACCTCCCGGCCCACGGCCAGCTGCCGGGCCCGGTACACCGTGGCGAATCCGCCCCGGCCCAGGATTTCCCGGATCTCGTAACCGGGCAGGTCCGTTCTTTCGGGCCCCATGGTCGCCGTACCCCCTGCGCACAGCCCCAGCCAGGACGTCCGGCCGAGGTGAGGCGGACTCTAGCCGAGCCCGGTGGCGGTGGAACGCCGGGTTCGCCCTCGGCGAGGACGCCGACGCGACCGCCCTGCGCGGCCGGGCCGACACCCTCGCCACCGCCCTGCGCGCCACCCAGCTGGACAGCGCGGGCGGGCGCTTCCTCGACGGTGTCGGCACCACGCACAGCGCCCAGCACGCGACCGCCTTCCCGGTGGGCGCTCGGTGTCGCGGACGCGCTGGACGAGGAGGTGCGGGCCAGGCCGGGCGACACCCTCGCGGCGGGCGGCGCCTGAAGGTGAGCGTGTACGGGTCGCTGTTCCTGCTCGACGCGCTGTTCCGACTGGGCCGCTCCGACGCCGCGCTCACCTTGCTCACCTCCACGGCGACCGACTCGTGGCTGCACATGCTGGACGTGCTGAGGGCGACGATCGTCACGGAGGCGTGGGACCCGGCGCTGAGGTCCGACATGACGCTCTCGCACGCCTGGCGTGCGCTCGCGCCGACGCGGTGACCCGGCACGTTCTCGGCGTCCAGGTCAGCGAGCCCGGTGCGGCCACGTCCCGCATCCGGCCGAGGACCGGGTCGTCGACGGAGGTCGAGGGGACGGTGCCCTCCCTGCGCGGGCCGGTCTCGATCCTGGTGCGGCGCTCCGAGGACGCGCACACCACGCGGGTGACCGTGCCGCCGAACTCCCGTGCCGTCGTGGAGGTCGAGATCGGGGGCGCCGACCCGACGGCGTACCGGGTGAAGGGCATCACGCCGGGCGGAGCGGGCCGCGTACCGGTCGAGTCCTTCACCGATCTCACGGGCACGGTGCTGCGGACCGGTCCGGTCGGCTCGGGCACGACGGAGGTGCGACGCACCGACTCGTGAGCATCGAGGGAGCCGGAAGTGAGGGAAACCCGGACCGCGAGCCCTTGCTGAGCTAGCCTCAGCTTCTGGGGGCGAACTGACGTACGCCAAAAGTTCTTTCGGGGGTGTTGTGTCAGACCAGCGGCCGGTCCCACCGGGTTCAGCGGACAGGGCTCCGGCGCTGCGGGAGGCGGGGGCGCTGCCGCTGCGTCCCAGCGATCCGGAACGGATCGGTCCGTATGTGCCGCAGGGGCTGCTCGGCAGCGGCGGTATGGGGCGCGTCTATCTGGCGCGCCCCGCCGACGGCGGCCCCGACCTCGTCGCGGTGAAGGTGATCCGACCCGAGTACGCGGAGGACGCGCGGTTCCGCCGCCGGTTCGAACGGGAGGCCTCGGTCCACGGCCGTGTCCGCACCCCACGCATGCCGCGACTGGCCGGGACGGGCTTCCGGGACGAACTGCTGTGGATGGCCACCGAGTTCCTGCCGGGGCTCGATCTGTCGGCGGCCGTGCACGAGGACGGTCCGCTGCCCGTCGACGCCGTCCGGCGGCTGGTGGCGGAACTGGGACAGGCCCTCGCCGACCTCTCCGCCGCCGGGATCGTGCACCGGGACCTGAAGCCGTCCAACGTCCTGCTGTCCGCGCGGGGCGCGCACGTCATCGACTTCGGCATCGCGAAGGCCGCCGACGCGAGCGCCATCACCGGCACGGGCAACCGGGTCGGCACGCCGGCCTACATGTCGCCGGAGTATCTGCGCACGGGCGCCTGCGACACGGCCTCGGACGTGTTCTCGCTGGCCTGCGCGCTGGTCTTCGCGGCGACCGGCAGCGCCCCGTTCGGTGACGGCACCGGCGTCGACGTCATGCACCGCGTGGCCTTCGAGGAGCCCAACCCGAAGGTGCTCGCCGAGATCGCGGCGGCCGACGCCACGCTCGCCGCCCTGCTCGGCGCCTGTCTGGCCAAGGAGCCCGGACAGCGGCCGACGCCGGAACAGCTGATCGAAGCCGCCGCGTCCGGCCCCGGCGAACCCGAAGCCGCCGCGCCGCCCCGCCCCGGCGAGCCCGAGTCCGAGCCCGTCTGGCCCGAGGCCGCCTCGTCCGACTCACCGGCCTCCGAGGGGGCCCGACCGCCCGCTGCCTTCGACTGGCCCGAACCGCTGGGCGGGAGGATCCTCGCCCGGCAGCGGGCCTGCGAGACCCTGCGCCGCCTCCCCCTCGAACAGCCCGGCCCCGGACGGGCCGGACAGGCTCCGGCCACCGACCCGCCGCCGAGTCCCCCCGCCGACGCCTCGGCCCAGCCATTACCCCCGACACCGCCCCGCTCCCGGTTCCGCCGCAGGCGCGTGCTGGTCGGGGTCGCCGGTGCCGCCGTCTGCACGGCGACCGCCGGTGTCGTCGTCCTCACTCTGATGAGCCCCGCCACCACCACCGCCTCGCCGCAGCGGGGTACCACGCGGTCCGCGGACGCCCTTCTCCCCGACGACGAGGCCTCGGTGTCGGCGGCCTCGGGCCAGGAGGGCGCGGGCGCCGCCCCCGACGGCGGATCGAGCGACGCGGAGGTGTCCGGCGCGGACGACCGGGCCTCCGCCGACGGCGATTCCCGGCGCCCCGAGGGGGCCGCCACCGGCTCCGGCCCGGGCACGGGAACGGACGACGACCCGGACACCGGTTCGTCCGCGCCCACCCCCGGCAGCAGCGCCCCCGTCGAGCCGTCCCAGGAGCCGACCGACACGTCCACCGAGTCCTCGGCCCCGTCCTGGCTCACGGACTGCACGTACTACGACGGCAGCGGACGCACCCGCCTCGGGGACAGCGGCGACCGTGTCCTCCAGGCGCAGTGCATGCTGAGCGAGCGCGGCTACGGTCTCGACGTGGACGGCGAGTTCGACGCCGACACGGAGGCCGCGGTGCAGAGCTTCCAGCAGGACAAGGGGCTCGCGCTCGACGGCGTCGTACGGCCGGCCGTCTGGAAGGCGTTGCGCTCCACCGAGTGAGCCGCGCCGCCGGGTCGCTCGGGGTGCCGGGTCCGTCCGTCGGCGCGGACGGGACCCGTCACTCGACGAACAGGCCGCGCGCGGCGGCCCGCAGGTCGAAGTCCTCCAGGCGGGCCTGGGCGTCCGGGAGGGCGTCGCACATCGTCTCCAGGAGGACCTGGCCCAGCAGCTGGGGAGCGCCGGCGGTGTCGAAGACCAGATCCGTGCCCACGGCGGCGGGGAGCAGCAGGTCGCTGTGGGCGGCCACGGGGGCGAAGGTGCCGTCGGCGACGGTCACCACCGTCAGGCCGACGCCTCGGGCGTGGGCGAGCGTGTCGAGGAGTTCACGCGGGTGGCGGGGCAGCGCGAAGCACAGCAGCGCGCTCGCGCCGGCGCTGCGGGCGGCGTCGAGGCGGTCGGCGAGCAGGGAGCCGCCCTCGTCGAGAAGTCGTACGTCGGGGTGGACCTTCGCCGCGAAGTAGGCGAAGCCGCGCGCCTGTGCCGCCGAGGCGCGCAGGCCGAGCACCGGGAGGGGCCGGGAGGCGGCGAGCAGACGGCCGGCGCGTTCGACGGGTTCGGGGTCCGTGAGCAGCGACGCCAGGTGCCGGAGATTGTCGATCTCGGCCTGTACGGCCCGTTGGTAGGGGTTGGTGGGACGCTCGTCGAAGCCGTGCCCGGTGGGTGCGACGGCCCGCAGGTGGTCGCGCAGGGCCGGATAGCCGTCGAAGCCGAGGGCGGCCGCGAAGCGGGTCACCGACGGCTGGCTGACCCCGGCCACGCGGGCCAGCTCCACGCTGGACAGGTAGGGCACGTCCGCGGCCTGCCGGACCAGACAGTGCGCGATGCGGCGCTGTGTCGGGGTGAGCCGACGGCCCTCGAAGAGCCGCTCGAGCCGCGCGGCCGCGCCGACGGCGGCGTCCGTCATACGGTCCTCCAGCCGGTCGTCGTGCCCGTCCCCTCCCCCTGCCCGGCGGGGTGCTCGGTGCGTGGTGCCGGGCAGGGTCGGGGGCGGGACGGTCATGGTGGGGCCGAGCCGGTCGGCTCCGCCCGGTTCAGCTGACGATGCCGGCGGAGGTCAGCCAGTCCTCGGCGACGGTGTCGGCGTCCTCCTTGTCGTTGACCAGCTTCTTCATCATCTCCAGCAGGTCCTCGGTGGTGAGCTTGGCGGAGACGGCGTTGAGCGCCTCCTTCGCCTTGTCGTCCATCGCGGCCTTGTAGACGAGCGGGGTGACGTTCTGCGAGGAGAAGAGGTTCTTCGGGTCCTCCAGGACCACCAGCTTGTCCGCGACGATGGCGGGGTCGGTGGTGTACAGGTTGGCGGCCTGCACCTTGTCGTCCTTGAGCAGCTTCACCAGGGTGCTCTGAGCGCCCGCGTCGAGCGGCTGGAACTTGCCGAACTTGACGCCGTAGACCTTCTCCAGGCCCACGCCGCCCTGCACACGGGTCTTGAACTCCGACCCGGCGCCGAGCGTCAGGTCGCCCGCGACGGGCTTGAGGTCGGCGAGGGTCTTGAGGTCGTACTTGGCGGCGGTCTCGGCGGTGACGGTCACCGAGTCCTTGTCCTCGGCGGCGGCGGAGTCGAGGATCTCCACCGACGAGGGGAGTTTCTCCTTCAGTTCGGCGTTGATGTCCTCGGTGCTGGTGGCGGTGCTGTTCTTGTCGACCGCCACCGACAGCAGGGCGCCGTTGTACTCGGGGAAGACGCTGATGCCGCCCTTGACGACCTGGTCGTAGTAGACCTCGCGGGCCCCGATGTCGAACTTGCGGGTCACCTTCAGGCCCTTGTCCTCCAGGGCCTGCGCGTAGATCTCGGCGAGCAGCTGGTTCTCGGGGAAGTTCGCCGAGCCGACGACGATCGACTTGCCGCTGCCGTCGCCGCCTTCGGCCAGCGGGTTGTCGTCGCTGTCGCCGCCTCCGCCGCAGGCGGTCAGGGTCAGCGCGGTGATGAGGGCGAACGCCGCGCCTCGGTACGTGCCTCGCATGGAATGTTCCTCTCTGGTTCAGGACTTCGACGCCGAGACCCTGAGGCCCGGCGAGACGACGACGCGTCGCAACGCGGTGAACACGATCTGGACGACGAGCGCGAGGACGACCACGACCGTGGAGCCGCCGATCACCAACTCGTAGTCGTTGCGGGAGAGTCCGTCGACGATGTAGCGGCCCAGGCCGCCCAGGCCGGGGTACGCGGCGACCGTCGCGGTGGCCACGACCTGGATCGCGGCGACCCGCAGGCCCAGGAGGATCAGGGGCAGCGCCATCGGCACCTCGACCCGGGTCAGGACCTCCCACGCGGTCATGCCGACGCCGCGCGCGGCGTCCCGTGTGGCGGGGTCGACGCCCCGTACGCCCTCGAAGGTGTTGATCAGGATCGGCGGCACCGCGAGCGCGACGAGGGCGACCAGGACGGGCGCGGTGCTGAGTCCGGCGAGCGTGACGACGAGGACGACCAGGCCGAAGGTGGGGATCGCGCGGGCGAGGTTCGCCACGCTGGCCACGGCGAAGGCGCCCCGGCCGGTGTGCCCGACGAGCAGTCCGAAGGTCAGCCCGATGACGGCGGCGAACAGCAACGACAGTCCGCTGTAGGTGAGATGCTCCAGGAGCCGCTGGGGGATGCCCTCGTCGCCGTGCCACTGCGCCGAGGAGGTCAGCCAGTCCCCCACGAGCTCCATCTGGTTCAGGAAGTCGTTCATGCCGACGTCACCTTGTTCCGGGACCACGGGGTGAGCAGTCGTTGCGCCAGGACCAGCAACGCGTCGGTGGCGAGCGCCAGCAGCATGATCAGGACGATCGCGGTCACGATCGGGGTGGGGAAGTCGAGTTGGAGGCCGCGGGTGATGTAGTAGCCGAGGCCGCCCTGCCCGATCAGCTGTCCCACGGCGACGAGGCTGATGGAGGAGACCGCGGCGACGCGTACGCCGGCGATGACGACGGGCACGGCGATCGGCAGCTCCACCTGGACGACCCTGCGTACGGCGCCGAAGCCCATCGCGGTCGCCGCGAGCCGGACGGGTTCGGGGACCGAGGCGAGTCCGTCGACGACGTTGGGGACGAGTACGGACAGGGTGTAGAGCGTCAGCGGGATCATCACGGTCTGTTCGGTCAGCCCCGTGTACCGGACGAAGATCATGAACAGGGCGAGCGACGGGATCGAGTACAGGATGTTGGACACGGTCAGCACCGGCGGGTAGAGCCAGCGCCAGCGGTGGCACAGGATGCCGAGCGGCACGGAGACGATCAGTCCGAACAGCACGGGCAGCAGGCCGAGTCGGAGGTGGATGCCGGTGTACTCGGCGAGTTCGCCGGTGTGATCGGCGATCCACTGCCATCGGACGAGCGGTTCGTCCCCGGTCATCGGTCGACACCGCCCTGGGTGTCCACGGCTGCGGACTTGTCGACGGCTGCGGGCTTGTCGACGGCTGCGGGCTTGTCGACGGCTGCGGGGTTGTCGACGGCCGGGGTCTTCGGCGTCGGCACCCCGGCCGAATCCTCCGAACCGGCCGCACCGGCTGCACCTGCCGTACCTGCCGAGCCGTCCGAACCGGCCGCGGTCGCCGCCGTCGAGAGTTCGTGCGCGTCCACGACTCCGGCGACCGCGCCCTCCGCGTCGACGGCGACGGCGAGACGGGCGGGTGAGAGGAGGGCCGAGTCGAGGGCGGCTCGTGCCGAGTCACCGGCCAGGCTGAACGTGTGACCGAGGGGGGTCAGGGGGGCGTCGGCGAGGGTGCCGGTCGACGGGAGGCCGGCGGTGGCGGCCCAGCCGAGCGGTCGGCGCGCTTCATCGACGACGAGCACCCAGGGCGCGTCCGCCGCCCGCGCCTCCGCGACAGGAGCCCCGGACGGCAGCACCGGGCCGTCCCGCAGCGGCAGTCGGGCCGCGTCGACGAAGGAGAGCCTGCGGATGCCCCGGTCCTGGCCCACGAAGTCGGCCACGAAGTCGTCGGCGGGGCTGCCGAGCAGCCGCTCGGGGGTGTCGAACTGGGCGAGTCTGCCGCCGGTGCGGAACACCGCGATGTTGTCGCCGAGCCTGATCGCCTCGTCGATGTCATGGGTGACGAACACGATCGTCTTGTGGAGCTCCTTCTGCAGCCGGATGAACTCGGCCTGCAACTCCGCACGCACGATCGGGTCGACGGCGCTGAACGGCTCGTCCATCAGCAGCACCGGCGGGTCGGCGCCCAGCGCCCTGGCCACGCCGACGCGCTGCTGCTGCCCGCCGGAGAGCTGGTTGGGGTAGCGCTTGGCCATCTCGGCGGGCAGACCCACGAGTTCGAGCAGTTCGGCGGCCCGGGCCCGCGCCTTCTTGCGGCCCCAGCCCAGCAGCAGCGGAACCGTGGCTATGTTGTCCAGGATCGTGCGATGCGGGAACAGTCCCGCGTGCTGGATCACGTATCCGATGCCCCGGCGCAGCTCGGGCGCGTTGACCTCCCGGATGTCCCGGCCGCGCAGGCTCACCGTGCCGGTGGTCGGCTCCACCATGCGGTTGATCATGCGCAGGGTGGTGGTCTTGCCGCAGCCGGAAGGACCGACCAGGACCGTGATGCCGCCCTCGGCCAGCTCCAGGGACAGGTCGTCCACCGCTGTCGTGCCGTTGGGATACTTTTTGCTCACCGCGTCGAATCTGATCAAGACTGCCCCTTACCCGACTGCATATAGCCATTCAGAGTCGTCGGTGAGTGAATGACAGTCAATGGAATTCCGTGAACGGCACGTTACGTTCACACCAAGCCGCACCGTGGGTGCCCGATATCCCTGCCTTCTACGGATTTACTCCCTCGCATGAGGGACCACGACGACGGCACCGGGGAGGTACCGTTCGGCGCGGGCCCGCTACCGGGTGGTCGTTCCCCGCGCGCCCTGACCGGGGAAGCGCCGGCCTTGGTGGGAGGAGCGTCATGACCAACTGCGACGTGCACCAGCATCTGTGGACCCCCTCGCTGGTGGCGGCCCTCAGGTCACGCCGCGAGCCGCCGTTCCTGGACGGCTGGACCCTGTTCCTCGACGGCGAGCCGCCCTACGAGCTCCCGCCCGCCGATCATGACATCGCCCGCCGTACCGAGCTCGCCGACAGCGACGGCCTGGGCCGGGCCCTGGTCTCGCTCTCCTCCCCGATCGGTGTGGAGTGGCTGCCCGCGGCGGAGGCGCGCCCCCTGCTCGACGCCTACCACGAGGGCTCCGCGGCGCTCCCCGAACCGTTCGGCGCCTGGGCCGCGGCCTGCGTACGGGACATCGACGCGAGGGCGACCGCCGCGGACCTCGACCGGGGCTTCGCCGGTCTCCAGCTCCCGGCGAACGCCCTTGCCGACGCGGCAGGTTATGCCCGCTGCGCCCCGCTCCTCGACCTCCTCGAAGAGCGCGACCTCCCCCTGTTCGTCCACCCGGGCCCCGCGCCGGGCGGCGCCGAGGGGCCCGGCTGGTGGCCCGCGATGGTCCCCTACGTCCAGCAGATGCACGCCGCGTGGTTCGCCTTCCGCGCCTTCGGCCGCCCCCGCCACCCCCGGTTGCGGGTCTGCTTCGCCCTGCTGGCCGGGCTCGCCCCGCTGCACGGGGAGCGCTTCGCCGCCCGCGGCGACGGCCGTGACGCCGGGGTGGACCCGGGCGTGTTCGTGGAGACGTCGTCCTACGGTCCGACGGCCGTCGAAGCCGTGGTGCGCGCCCTGGGCGTGGAAGCCGTCGTCCAGGGCTCGGACCGCCCCTACGCCGAGCCGCCCCAGCAGCCCGGCTTCGGACTGGGCGGAGCGGCCGCGTACGCCTTCCGCATCACCAATCCGCGCCACCTGCTCACAGGCACGGCCGACTGAAACCGGCGAGCCCGACCGGCACGGAGGGCCGAGACCGGCGAGGCCGCGCCCCGCCACCCCCGGTTGGGTCTGCTTCCCCACGCTGACCCGGGCTCGCCCCGTCCTGGAGACGCCGTCCTACGGCCCGACGGCCGACGCAACCGTGATGCGCGCCCTGGGCGTGGAAGCCGTCGCGCAGGGCTTCGACCGCCGCTACGCCGAGCCGTCGCCGCAGCAGCCCGGCTTCGGACTGCTGACCGGCGAGTCGAGGACCCGGGAGCCCGCGCCCAACCGTCCCGCGCGGGACAGTTGGGCGCCGGCGTCGATCAGCGGCCGGGGCGGATCAGCCCCGTGAGATAGCGCCACAGCGAGGAGCGCTGCCGGGCGGCCACGTCCGGTGTCACCGTCTCCGTCTCGCCCGTGTCGCCCGCACCCGAATCCCCCGACTCCGTCGGCTCCGCCATCGGCCCTTCGGCGAACGGCGCGAGTTCGTACCGTACGGGCAGCGAGCGCAGGCCCCGCATGAAGGGCGAGGAACGCCAGGGCAGTTGGTCGACGGGGAGGGCGAGGTCCAGGTTGGCGAACCGCTCGAACAACCGGCCCACACCGACCGCCGCGACCGTCGAGGCCAGCTCGCGGGCCGGGCACTGACGCGGGCCGGCCCCCCAGGACAGGTGCGCCCGGGTGCTGACCGTGGTGCTGGGGGCCACATGGTCGGCGAAGAGCGGGTCGGCGTGCGCCGCGGCGGAGGAGACCCAGACCGGGTCACCCGCGCGGATCGTGTAGTTGCCGAGTCTGGTGTCGGCGGCGGCGAACCTCGGCACGAAGTTGACCAGCGGCGGCTTGCGCATGACGACCCGGTTCATGGCCTCCCGGACCATCCCGGCCGAGAGGCTGGCCCGCACGCTGTCCTCGCCGGAGAGGACCTCGACGACCGTGTTGGAGACGAGGATGCCGACATGGTCGGAGGTCATGCCGAGCAGCATGAAGAGTTCGCGGGCCAACTCGTCGAGCGAGAGGTCCGGGTGGGCGGCCAGCAGATAGGAGGGGAAGTCCTCGCCCGGCGTCTTCAGCTTCAGCTCGGCGAGCTCGGCCAGCGCGCCCAGCAGCCGGTCCAGGGCGGGCCCCGCGTCGGGACCCGCGTCCAGTACCCGCCACATGTCCATCAGGGCGTCGTCGCCCTGGGAGCCGGGAAAGCCCAGCAGATGGCTGGCCACCATGAGCGGCAGGGGCCGGGAGAACTGGGCGGACAGGTCCGCCAGCCCCGTGCCGCCCGCCTGGCCCATGAGCGTGATCAGCTCGTCGGCGTAGGCGGTGACGGCCGCCTTCAGCCGCTTGGCCTGCGGGTTGCGCGGGTCCTGGAAGGGCTTGAGTGCCTGGTCCCACGCGGTCCGCAGGCTCCGGTAGCCGGGACCGCCCTGGATGAGTACGTGGTTGACCTCCAGGGAGGGGCCGAGCGGCCAGTCGGCGGGGACCCGGCCCTCGGTCCTGGCCCGCCAGTTCTCCAGGCCCTTGGGCCAGCCGGCGTCGTCCTGGAGCACCTGGAGCGCCTCGCGGTAGCCCAGCACCAGCCAGGCGGGGACGCCGAGCAGATCGACCGGCGCCACCGCGCCGTGCCGCTGCCTCAGCCGCTCGTACACCAGCGACGGACGCGTCTCGTAGTCCCGGGTCAGCAACGGTTCCGGAGACATCTCCTCCAACCCCGCACCGTCCAGCTCCACGGACACACCCTCACCCGACCGGGTTTCCCTCACCATGCCGCCCCTCCGACACTCCCCGTACCGACCCACCTTCATTCGGTAGCCGGAACGCTGGGACCCTACCCCAGGGTCACTTCCGGGGGAACGCCGGGCGGCACCACTCACAGCTCCGGCCCCGTGACGCACAGCCGCAACGCGGGGGCACCGCTGCCGCCGTCCGTCACCTCCCGGAGCGGGCCGCCCTGATGAACTCCCTGATCAGAGCGTGGTCCTTGACGCCTCGGTGCTGCTCCACACCACTGGAGACATCGACGCCCCAGGGATCGGTGGCGGCGACGGCGTCGCGCACGTTCTCCGGGGTGAGGCCGCCGGCGAGGAGCCATTTCTCCCCGGAGCCCGCCAGCGGCTTGCTCGCCCAGTCCCAGGCGATGCCCGAGCCGGGGACGGGGGCGTCGAGAAGGAGCATGTCCTCTCCGAACTCGCCGCAGCGCGGTACGGAGTCGCCGAACGCGGCGGCACGGATCAGTGTCCGGTCCTCGGTCGCCAGCTCGTCGTAGTAGGCACGGTCGTCGGGGCCGTGCAGCTGGATCGCCCGGATCCCCGACTCGGCGGCCAGGGAGCGCACGTCCTCCAGGGGCTCCTGGCGGAAGACGCCCACCGTCAGGACGTGCTCCGGCACGCGGCGGCTCAGCCGTGCGGCGGTCGCGGCGTCGATTCGGCGCGGGCTGGCCGAGAAGACGAAGCCGATGGCGTCGGCGCCCGCCTCGACGGCGGTGTCGACGTCCTGCTCGGTCTTCAGACCGCAGATCTTGATGAAGAGGGAGTCACTGTTGCTCACAGGCCCAGCCTGCCGCATCGGCGACGACGCGGGAACGGCGGCCGTCCCCTCCGGGAGGCCGACGCGTGAACGGCCGCCGCGAGGACCGCGCGCCACAGGGTCAGCGCCACGCTCCCGACAGACGCCGGGTGACGGCCGCGCTGAGTGTCCGCACCCCCCGGGTCGAGCCGGGGTCGATGCCGGTGAGCTCCCGCGCCCGGCGCAGGCGGTAGTCGAGGGTGCGGGTGTGGACGTTCAGGGCGGTCGCCGTGGCGCCGCGGTGCATGTCGTGGCGGTAGTACGTGTCGAGCGTGATCAGCAGGTCCGGGCCGGCGGCCAGCCGGTCGGACAGTGCGCGCAACCAGGCGTCGACGAACGGCACGTCGGCGACGGCGAGTTCGACGAAGAGGTCCGCCAGGGTGTGCGGCCGCAGCCGGGCGGAGGCCCGGCGCAGCGGGGCGGTGTCACTGATCCGCCGGGCTCTGTCGAGCGCGTCGGACAGTTCGGGCAGCGGCGCGGTGGCGGTGCCGACGGCGCAGGGCCGGGCGAGGGCCCGGGCCACATCCCGGACGAGGTCCGCCACATGCTCCGGGGCGAGGTCGGGCAGGAGGTCGAAAACGGTGTGCTCCGGCACATTCTCATCCCCTGCGGCACCGGAATGCACGGGGACGAGAGCGATCAGCTCACCGCTCCCGTCACCGCCCCGCGAACCCCATACGACGGGGGCCCGGTGACTCTTCACCAGTGTTTCGATCTCGTTTTCCAGGATGCGGTCGACGGGGGGAGGGTCCGGCAGTCGGAACACCGTCACCGCATACCGGTCCGGCAGTTCCATGTCGACGGCCTCGGCGAGTTCCGCCGCTATCGGGTCCCCGTTCAGCAATGACCGGGCCAGCAGGGCGACCTGTTCGACGTACGGCATTCGACGGCGCAGCACACGGACGAATCCCTGACGGTAGGCGCCGATGCCGCGTTCCCCCTGCGGGGCGAACCAGGTCATCATCCGCATGAGTTCGTCCACACCGGCGCGGCGTTGGGCCTCGGTCGCCTCGTTGATCTCGCGCAGCATGAGCGCGGTGTGCACCCGCAGCACCTGCTGCCGCGCGTCGAGCGACATGCCCGCGCCCGCCCGCAGTTCCCCCATGGACGCGATGTACTCGAGATCGTCGTCGCTCAACTCGCTGTTGTCCGGCGACAGTTCGACAGTGCGGTGCCGGATCCAGACCGCGTGGTCCAATGTCTCGGCCCGCGCCCGGGGGTCCTTGTGCAGGAACCCGAACTCCGCGATCTCGCGTGCGTACGTCTCTACCTCCCGGCGGGCGTTGGTCGACGCCTGGCGGGCCAGTTCGGCGAAGAGGCTCCCCATGGACGCGAGCATGTCATTCCGGTCGAACGGGCCGACAGTCGAGATCCGGACGGCGTTCATCACTCCGCATAAATCGGCGGCAAGTGGGCCGACCAGGTTTTTGTCACCGTGCGCAAAATTCCCGGATCGGGTCGTTTCCGTCACGGCTTCCGCTTGTGTAGGAGTCGTAAAGCGGCCTTAATGAGAGCCGCGTACCCGCCCGTGGGGGAAGAACGCCGCAATCATTCCGGCTCGGCTTCGGAGCGATTCCGGCAATCAGTACGGGCCGGCGTACGGAAATTCCTCAACCGAGCGTCGGACATGGACGCACGCCCAAACGGGAGGGAAACTCCGATGAAAGCAGGCACGCGAAAGAGAATCATGGCGGCGATGGCGGTCATGGTCACGTCGACCGCGCTCATGCTCGGCGCGCCGGGCACCGGCTCGGCCGCCCCCGCCGCCGCCCCCAGTCTCCGCGCCTACGGGATCACCGGTGACGGCACCCTGATGGCCGCGTTCTGGACCGACCGGGCGGACGTGCTCAACTGGGTCAGAGCCGTCACCGGCCTCAGCGGCGACACGGCCCTGATCGGCATCGACTTCCGGGTGCAGAACGGCGTGCTGTACGGCGTGGGCAACAAGGGGGGCATCTACACGATCACCATCCCGACGGGCAGCCAGGACGTCGTGGTCACCAAGGTGTCCCAGCTCCAGTACGCGCTGAACGGCACGAACTTCGGCGTCGACTTCAACCCGGCGGCCGACCGGCTGCGCGTGATCAGCGACAACGGCCAGAATCTGCGGCACAACCTCAACGACCACACGACGATCCAGGACCTGAACCTCACCACCCCGCCGATCGAGGGCACGACCAAGGGCGTCTCCGCCGCCGCCTACACCAACAACGACCTCGACGGATCCACGGCGACCACGCTGTTCGACGTCAACACGACCAGCGACCAGGTCGTCATCCAGTCCCCGGCCAACAACGGCACGCTCGCCGCGACCGGCAACCTCGGCATCGATGCCCAGATCAACGCCGGCATGGACATCTACAGCACCCTGAGCGGCGGCAAGACGGTGGACAACACCGCCTTCGCCACGCTCACCGCCTACGGCGCGAGCACGCCCTCCCTCTACACCGTCAACGTCTTCACCGGGCAGCTCACGCTCGTGAACGACGCCGCGAAGTCCAAGTTCCCCCTGAACATCACGGACCTGGCCGTCTCCCTGACCGGTAGCTGATCCCCCCGATCTCACCCTCGCCGCGGCCGGCCACCACCGGACCGCGGCGAGGCCGCGAGGAGGGCGACGGCCTGCCCGTCACGACGAGCCCGTCCTCGCGGCCCCGTCGTCACATCCCCGCCGCCACAGCCCCGTTCACCGCAGTTCCTCCAGATCGAGATCCGACCCCACCACCAGGGTCACCACCCCCGCCGCCGCGTCCGCGGACCGTGTGGCCTTGGCGTCGGGCAGCCGTGAGGCGAGGACCCTCGCCTGCTTGGCCAGGTCGGCCGGATGGGCGACCGTGGTGGTGTCCGTGTTCTCGGGCGCGTTGCCCGTGCCGACGACGGTGAACCCCGCCTCGCGCAGCTTCTCGGCGACGGCGGCGGCCCGCCCGGAGACGCCGGTGCCGTTGAGGACCTGGACCCGCACGTCGGAGGCGTAGATCAGGTCGTCCTTGGCCTGTGCCTGGAGTGTCTTCTTGTCGACCTCCTTGTCGTTGGCCAGGGAGGTGAACAGATCGGCGGCCTGCGGGTACTGCCAGACGATGTTGGCCCTGTCGGTGGGGACGTCGGCCTCACGGGGGTAGTTGGGGACGGTCAGGAAGGTCAGCCGGTCGCTCGGGATGCCCTTGAGCTGGGAGGCGAGGTCGTAGAGCGGGTCGATACCGTCGAGATCCTCGTCCGTGGTCAGCGACTTGGTGGCGGACTGCAGGAAGTCGTAGAGCGAGGTGGGGCTGGTCAGACGGGACTTGGCCTTGGCCGCCAGGGTCTCCATGAACTCCTGCTGCCGGCCGATGCGCCCGATGTCGGAACCGTCGCCGACGGCGTAGCGGGTCCGCACGTAGCCGAGTGCCGTCTCCCCGTCGACGGTCTGGCAGCCGGCCTCCATGTCCAGGAGGGCGTTGTCGTCCTTGATGGCCTGCTCGGGGCAGACCTCGATGCCGTCCAGCGCGTCGACCATGCCCTTGAAGCCTTGGAAGTCGACGGACATGAAGTTGTCGATGCGCAGACCTGTGTTGGCCTCGACCGTCCTGATCGAGCAGGCGGCCGCGCCGGCGACCTCGCCGGTCGCGCCGCCGATCGCGAACGCCTCGTTGATCTTCGCCAGGTGCGGTCCCGACGTACTGCCGTCGCCCTTCTCGCACGCCGCTATCTCGACCCAGGAGTCACGCGGGAACGACACCACGGTGGCCCACTCCCGGTTCGCGGGGAGGTGCAGCACCATGAGGGTGTCGGACTGCATGGTGGTCAGGTCCTTGCCGTACTTCGCGTTGGCCCCGTCGCGGCTGTCCGAGCCGACCACCATGATGTTCTTCGAGCCCGGGCTCAGATTGACCGGGCGGTCCCCGCCGAGCTTGCCGTCGACGTCGGCGCCCGTGATGTTGTTGTCCAGGTCCTTGTAGACCCAGGCCCCCACCCCGCCGACACCGAGGACGAGCAGTGCCGCGCCGCCGGCGAGCCAGCTCACCGTCCGGCCCCGTCGTGTCAGCCGCGTGCCCCCGCCTCCGGCACCCGCGCGCCGCCTGCCCGTACCACTCACCGGCCCTCCCCCGCCTCGGCCGCACCCGGCCGGTCGACTACCCCCTGGACGTCCGGCGGTCGTGATCACCGAACGCGCAGGACTCTACATGCATGTAGATATACGGATCAGCGCCGCGCGCGACTCACCACGCCCCGCACGCACGAACGTCACAGAGGCGTCGCAGCGTACAGAAGGACGACCGTCGTCACGTCCGAGTCGCCCGGGAACACCCTCGGGACGACCGCGCCCCACGGCAGCGCGAACCGCGCCTCCTGCGCCAGGCCTCAGTCGTCCCCTTCGCCCTTCGCCCGGCCGAGGAGCTCACGCAGCAGCCGCTCGTCGCCCGGTTCCAGGGAGGTGACGAAGCTGGCCAGCACCGCCCCGCGATCCCGCTCCCCGTCGAGGACCCTGCGCATCCGGTGCGCGGCCAGACCCGCCTGGTCGGAGGCCGGCGTCCACACGAAGGAACGGCCGGAGCGCTCCCGGGTCACCGCGCCCTTGGCCAGCAGCCGGGTGAGGATCGTGCTCACGGTCGTATGGGCGAGGTCCCCGCCGAGGCGCTCGCGCACCCACCCCGCGCTCTCGGGGCCGTCCCCCTCGCGCAGCGCGGACAGGACGAGCGCCTCCAGCTCCCCCTGGCCCCGACGCCTGGGACGCCGCTGGTCCGTCACGCCCGGTCTCCCTTCCGCCACGCCCGATCGCGGCCGCCTCACGATCTACAGGATTGTAGAAGGAGAGGCGCCGAAGCGCCCCACCTGTCTTCTGCGGCTCTGTAGATGTCACGGGACCGTCCACGCCGCTCCCGCCACGACGACCCGTCCCTCGGCGGAGCCGGTCCCTCAGCGGAGCGCGTCTGCGGAATCGTCCCGCCTGACCACGCACAGGGCCCAGATGATGAAGGCCGAGAAGGCGATCATCACGATGGACCAGACGGGGTAGTACGGCAGGGACAGGAAGTTGGCGATGATGATCAGGCCGGCGATGGCGACGCCTCCGACGCGGGCCCACAGGGACTCCTGGAAGAGGCCCAGACTGACGAGCACGGCCACGGCGCCCAGGGCGAGGTGGACCCAGCCCCAGCCGGTGAGATCGAACTGGAAGACGTAGTCCTGGGTGGAGACGAAGACGTCGTCCTCGGCGATGGCCATGACGCCCCGGCAGATGTCGAGGACGCCCGCGATCATGAGCATGACGGCGGCGAAGGCCGTCAGCCCCTCGGCGAAGGGCCGTGACCGCTTCGTCGAGTGCACGCGTCCGGTGTGTGTGGCGGTCATACCGTTGCCTCGATTCGGTGTCGTGCGGTGGGTGTCGGGTCGGTGGTCAGCGTCCGGCGGCGGTCGGGCCGGTGCCCGTGCCCGCCGAAGCTCCGTGGCCGCTCAGGACCAGTTCCTTCGCGCGGCGGAACTCGTCGTCCGTGATGTCACCGCGTGAACGGATCTCGGACAGCCTGGCGAGCTCGTCGACGCTGCTGGATCGTCCCTCGCCGCCCGTGGCCGTCTGCCGGATGTAGTCGTCGAAGGCCGCCTGCTGAGCGCGCGCCTGTGCCACCTCGCGGCGGCCCATGTTCTTGCCCCGGGCGATCACGTAGACGAACACGCCCAGGAACGGCAGCAGGATCGTGAGGACCAGCCATCCCGCCTTGGCCCAGCCGCTCATGTCGTCGTCGCGGAAGATGTCGACGACGACCCGGAAGAGCAGCACGAACCACATGATCCACAGGAACAGCAGGAGCATGGACCAGAAGACGCTCAACAGCGGGTAGTCGTACGCCAGGTACGTCGGACCACTCATGTCTCTCCTCCGTCCCGGGCGTTCGCCCGGCAGGTGTTCTGCCGTCCTCGGCGTGCCCGCGGCGCCAGGGTCGGCGCCTTTCTCAGCGTGCCCACGACCGGAGCCGGTCGGCCTCACCCCGGGCGGGTGAGACCGGCCTCGTCCAAAGCGGGGTCGGCCGCGGCGGCGGCCACCGCCACGAGCGCCAGTACGACCACGACCAGGACGGCCACGAGGACGACCGCGCCGACCGTGGGGTGGTTCCAGAGCAGGAGGGCCAGCGCGCCCGCGCCGAGGACGACGCCGGTGGTCCAGCGGGGGTGGGCCGCCAGTCGGCGTCCGGTCCGGCCGGTGCTCATTCCGGCGTGCCGCAGCGACCGCCCGGCCGCCGTGGTTCCGCGCAGGGCCAGGGCCCGCACCCGGCGGGCCACCCGCCCGGGACCGTACAGATAGGCGGCGAGCGCCGTGGCCAGGAAGACGACGAGCAGGGTGCGCGTACTGTCCCGCAGGAAGCGCAGGAAGGTGTCGAAGATGGCCCCGGCGGCGTCGGGCGGCAGGGCCGAGGGAGGGACGGCGTCCAGGTAGACACGGCGGACGACGGCCAGCGCGACGAGCAGCACGACCATCATCACGCTGATGCCGAGGGCTGTGATCAGCAGCATCACCCGGTGGCCGGGCGCGGTCCACACCGCCAGGGCGGCGAGGGCGATCGTGATGACGGGCAGCCAGGTGCCGAGGATGTTCAGCAGCCGCATGGCGTCCTGCGCCTTGCCCAGTTCGTCGGTGTGGAAGAGGGTGACCGTCCGGTCGCTGTCGGGGATGGCGGCGGCCTTGTCGAAGCCCGCGTCCACGAGACGCTCGCGGACCTGGTCGACGACGACGCCGACGTCGAGCTGGATCGTGTCGCCGGTGGCGCGCAGCGCGCCTTCCCGCTCGCCGGTGAGCATGTGCACCACGGCAGCGTGTGCCCGCCGGTTCGAGCCCTCCCAGACCTGTTGGAAGAACTCGCTGGTGATGACCCGGGTGACGTTGCGGTCCACGACGGTCCGCACGACGGAGCGCAACGGACCGTCGAGGGCCTCGGCACCCGCCACGACCTGCGGCGGCGCGCCGTTGTCGGCGAGCACCTTGGTGAGGGCGTCCGTCACCGCCTCGACGTCCACGTTCTTGACGACCTCGTCGGTCAGCCGGTTGATCACGACGTTCTGTATCGCCGGGTCGGACGCCAGCGGAGCGACCGTCTCGACGTACCGGTCGGTGTCGGCGACGGTGTCCTGCACCCAGGCCGCGACGACGGCGAGGGGCGCGAGCAGCAGGGTCACCACGAGCAGAACCGCGGCCCCCGCCTTGCGCAACCGCCGGTGCCGCACCCCGGCATGCCGCCGCAACCGCTCGTACTCGGCACGCTCCTCGGAGCTGAGCACATGCCCACCCGGCCCGGCTCCCGGGCCCCCACCACCCGCCCCGACCCCACCGCCCGGTTCGGCACCCCCACCTGGGCCGGTCCCCCCGCCAGGGCCCGGCCCGCTCTTCGCGCCGGCGGCATCCCCGCCGGCCGAGCCGGTCTCGTCCCCCGGTCCGTCGCCGGCGGCCGGTTCGGAGTGCGGTGGTACGGAGTCGTTGCCCGGGAACATGGCTCCTCCTCGGGGTTGTACTCGGGGTGGTGCGGAGAGTCAGAGGGCGCCAGTGGTCGATGCCCGGGAGCCCGTGAGACCCGCCCGGCGGAGGGCGGCGCGCCAGGCCAGGGCGACCGTCGCCTCGGCGAGGCCGAGCAGGACGAGCCACAGGCCGAGCAGTCGGGTCAGGGCCGTGGCCGACTCGGTCGGCAGGGCCAGCACCACGATCCCCGCGACGATGCCGAGCACCGCCACGCCGAGGACGAAGCCCCGGTGGGGCATGTTCTTGGCGGCGAGGGCGGTGTAGAGCGTGAGGATGCCGGTCGCCAGCCAGACGATCCCCACGATCAGCGAGAGCGCGGTGATGGTCTGCAGCGGGTTCCGCAGGCAGAGGACGCCGGCCAGGACGTACAGCAGCGCGAGGAGCAGCCCGGGCAGGCGCTCGCCCGGCTCGTCCCGGGCGAAGACGTCGACGAACCGGAACACCCCGATCGCGAGCAGGTACAGCCCGAGCAGGACCGCGAGCACGTGCAGGGTCCCGTCCGGCCAGACCAGGATGATGACGCCCGGCCCGAGCGTGGCCAGCGCCGAACCCAGGATCCACTTCCAGGAGCGGCCGACCCTCCCCAGCGTCTCCGCCGGGTCCCCCGGCGCTCCGGAAGCCCCTCCACCGCGCCCAGGGACCGCCCCGGACCTCGCCCCGGCCTCACCGGGCCTGTAGTCGTCCGCCCCGGTACGCGGTGCCGGGCCAGGGGACTCGGTCATGGCTCCTCCTCGCGTCCTCGCGGCCGAACGGGCCGCTTCGGCGCCGTCGGCGACTTCGGCGCGCGACGGTGCGCGGTGACCTCATCGGGCCAGCGTCGCGCCCCGCCACCGCCTCTCGGATCACCCCCGGCGGGTGATCCGAGAGCACCGAACGGCCGAGGAGGGTGGACGGTACGCCGCCGGGCCGGCGGCCCAGGAGGTGTGTGTCATGACCAGTGCGAGCGGATCCGCGGCGTCACCGACCGTGGCCGAGAGGGCGGCGCACGGCCGGGAGGCGCGCCAACGCGCCTCCCGGTCCTGTCACGGCTGGTTCGAGTCGGACGCGGACGCCGGCCGGACCGACCCGGTCGAGGTGATAGAGCGTCAGTCCGCCACCCGGATACCGGAGTTGGTGCCCATCCGCTACGGCCGCATGCTCGAATCCCCGTTCCGCTTCTACCGGGGCGCCGCGGCCGTCATGGCGTCCGATCTCGGCCCCCTTCCGAACACCGGTCTGACCGTGCAGCTCTGCGGTGACGCCCATCTGCTCAACTTCCGGCTGCTGGCCTCGCCCGAACGCCACCTCGTCTTCGACATCAACGACTTCGACGAGACCCTGGCCGGGCCGTTCGAATGGGACGTGAAACGGCTGGCGGCCAGCTTCGTGATCGCGGGCCGGGCGAACGGCTTGTCGACCGAGGAGCAGGACAGGACGGCACGGACGTGCGTGAAGGCGTACCGGCGCCGCATGCGCGAGTTCGCCGGCATGCGCACCCTGGACATCTGGTACGCACAGGACGACGCCGACCGGCTGCGAGAGCTGATGGCCTCGTCGATGGACAAGGAGACCAGACGCCGTACGACCGAGGCGACCAGGAAGGCCCGTACGCGCACCCATCTCCAGGCCTTCGAGAAGCTGACCCGGGTCACGGCCGAGGGCCGGATGATCGCACCCGACCCCCCGCTGATCACCCCGCTCCGGGACCTGCTGGCGGACTCCGCGGTGAAGGGCCAGGAGGCGGAACTGCGGAACGTGCTGGACCAGTACGTACGGACCCTGTCGTCCGAGCGCCGGCATCTGCTGCGCCGCTACCACGTCGTCGACATGGCCCGGAAGGTCGTGGGCGTGGGCAGCGTCGGCACGCGCTGCTGGATCGTGCTGCTGCTCGGCCGGGACGACTCGGACCCACTGCTGCTCCAGGCCAAGGAGGCGCAGGAGTCCGTCCTCTCCGCACAGCTCGGCGGCGACAGCTACGACAACCAGGGCCGCCGGGTGGTGTCGGGGCAGCGGCTGATGCAGACGACCAGCGACATCTTCCTCGGCTGGACCCATGTCGTCGGTCTGGACGGGCGCGAACGAGACTTCTACGTACGGCAGTTGCACGACTGGAAGGGCATCGCGCGCCCGGAGACCATGGATCCGGTCCTGCTGCGGCTCTTCGCCCGGTTGTGCGGCGCCAGCCTGGCGCGGGCGCACGCCCGCTCCGGCGACCCCGTCGCCATCGCCGCGTACCTGGGCGGCAGTGACCGCTTCGACCGTGCGCTCGCCGAGTTCGCGCAGTCCTACGCCGACCGCAACGACCGGGACTTCGAGGCGCTGGGCGTGGCCGCGCACACGGGTCGGGTCCGCGCCGAGAGCCTTTGAAGCGCGCCCCTGGGGCTCCCCTGGCGACACCCCCAGGGGCTCCCGGAGGCACCCGCCTCACTCCGGCAGTTGACGCATCTCCAGGACGCGCAGCCCCAGGGACTGGCAGCGGGCGAGCAGCCCGTACAGATGCGCCTCGTCGACGACGTGCCCGAACAGGACGGTGTGGCCGGACATCACCACATGGTCCAGTTCGGGGAAGGCGCCGGTCAGCGCCTTCGACAGCGTTCCGTCGACACGGATCTCGTAGCGCATGAGCGGTGTGCCCCCATGGCCGGGTACGGGCGGGCTGTGTTCCTTCTCTGGGTTCCTTCTCTGGGTTCCTTCTCTGCGATCGTCCGTCCTGGGGCGCGGGCCTGGCCTCACCCCGGGAAGGTGAGTCGATGGCGCGGGTGCGGCAGGACGTCTGTGCGTCGATCGGTCGATGGGTCAATGGGTCAGGTAGAGCTTGAACGCGATGATCAGGAGGCCGAGCAGCAGGTTCACCGAGGCCGTGACGGCGACCAGGCCCCACGGGGCGTGGGCCCGGCGGGCCGCGACCACCGACCAGCCCACCTGTCCCGCCACGGCGACCGCGAGCGCCAGCCAGAGGGCTCCCGACAGATCGAGGCCGAGGAGCGGGCTGACCGCGACGGCGGCGGCCGGTGGGACGGCGGCCTTGACGATCGGCCACTCGTCGCGGCACACCTCCAGCACGATCCGGCGGTCCGGGGACCGCTGCGCCAGTCGTGCCCCGAACAGTTGCGCGTGCACATGCGCGATCCAGAACACCAGGCCGGTGAGCAGCAGCAGAAGGACCAGTTCCAGACGGGGGTAGGTCCCCAGGCTCCCGGCGCCGATGATCACGGAGGAGGCGAGCATCGATCCGTAGACGCCGCCGGTGTAGTCGGCCCGGGCCCGACGCTCCGCGCCGCGCCCGCCCCGGGACGCGGCCGGCTCGCTCGTGGACATCGTCTCCGCCTCCCTGACCGTCGGCTCTTGGTCTCCGTCACCGCTGTCTCAGTGGTCCGAGCGGCGCGGGGCGGCCGGTGGGCCGGAGCCGCGCGGCCTGGATCGATCCGGGCCCGACGGCTTCGGACGGTCGGGCCCGGACGGCTTCGGACGGTCGGTGCCGGCCGGCGTCGGACGGTCCGTCCCCCCGCCCGGCAGTCGTGGCGTGACGAGGAACGCGGCGAGGGTGATGCCGCCGGTGGCGAGGATCGCCGCCTTCAGGCCGTCCAGCTGGGCCGAGGCGTAGGAGTCGGCGAGGGCGTCGACCTCGGACGGCGGCAGTCCGGCACGCTCGGCCGCCGTACGCACCTGATCGGTGGGGACGAAGCTGATCCCGGCCTGGAGCGCGACACTCGTCTGCTGCCTGGCCTCCTGCGACAGCGCCGGATTGTCGTCGACCTGTGTGGTGAAGGCCTGGGCCAGGGCGCCGATGAGCAGCGATCCGATGAGCGCGGTGCCGAGGGCGGATCCCAGGTTCTGGGCCGTGAACTGCAGACCGCCGACCTCGCTGCGTTCCTCCTCGCCCACGCTGGACTGCACCACGTTGCCCAGTTGCGAGGCGAGCAGCCCCATGCCGACGCCGAGCAGGGCCATGGCCAGCGCGAACTGGGTGTCGTCGATGACGGGGTCGATGGTGGACAGCAGCCACACGATGGCCCCGGCCAGGGTCACCAGGGCCAGCCGTACCACGCGGCGCGGTCCGGCCCGTCGGCCCAGCCGGGAGGCGACCAGGGAGGCGGCGAGCATGGTGACGGACACGGGGAGCAGCCGCAGTCCGGTCTGGAAGGCGTCGAAGCCCTGCACGACCTGGAGGTAGAGCGGAATGGTGAAGAACAGTCCGAGCAGGATGAGGTTCTGGCTGAGCAGGGCCAGCAGGCCCGACCGCAGCGCGGGGATGTGCAGGAGGGACAGGTGGACCAGGGGGTCGGTGCCTCGGGCCGCCCGCCGGTGCTCCCAGCGCGTGAAGACGAACAGGACGATCACCCCGGCGCCGATGACGAACAGGGTCGGTGCGAAGCCCATGACGGTGAACGGCGGGTTGCGGGGCTGCACCCAGCCCCAGGTACTGCTCTGCAGCACACCGAGCACGCCCAGGGCGAGGCCCGTCGCGGACAGTACGGCGCCGACAGCGTCCATCGGGGGGCGGGCCCCGGTCCGGGGCGCTTCGGTGATCACGCGGCGGAAGCACAGCACGGCCGCGACGACCACGACCTCGCCGGCGAAGACCAGCCGCCAGGTGAGGTACGTCGTCACCCAGCCGCCCAGCAGCGGGCCGACGGCGATCCCGGCCCCGGCCAGCCCGCCGATGACGCCGTAGGCGACGGCCCGGTCCCGGCCCCGGTAGGACTCGGCGACGAGGGCGGCCATGGCCGGCAGCACCATCGCGGCGCCGAGGCCCTCGATGACGGACCAGCCCAGGGCGAGGACCCACAGGGTCGGCGCGACGGCGGTCAGGGCCGAGCCGGTGCCGTAGACCACCAGGCCGAGCAGGAAGAGCCGACGGCGGCCGAGGATGTCGCCGAACCTGCCTCCGATGATCATGAAGGCGGCCATGACCAGCGCGTACAGCGTGATGACGGCCTGGATGGCGGTGACCTCGGTGTCGAAGTCCTCGACCAGTTGGCTGATCGAGACGTTCATGACGGACGTGTCCAGAACCATCAGGAACTGGGCCGTCCCGAGGACGATCAGGGCCCGCCACCGCTTCACGGCATCCACCTCGCCGAATCGGCCCGGGACACCGGCGGGCGCCGTCCGAGCAGCGACCGTCACCGACCGGCCGCCACCCCCCATCCCAGCTCAGAAGCTTCGCAGGCGCCTCACCCGTCACGGGCGAGGCGGCGCCTCGCACGGGCGATGACGCCGATCCGTGGGGGCGTCGAGCCCGTCACGCCACGTCAGCCCGCACGCCCGGCGCACCCCATCGGAATCGGCCGTGATCAGCTTCCAGCCCCGCCGCATCGAACCGGGCGGGCTACGGCCGCGTCGCGCGGCATCAGCGTCACGTCACGATCACGTAGACCTTGCGCACGGTTTCCATGGTCTTCCAGACGCCGACGAAACCCGGCTTCATGACAAAGCTGTCCCCTGCCTTGTAGACCGCCGGTTCGCCGCCTTCCGGCGTGAGTTCGACGATGCCGGAGAGGATGTGGCAGAACTCGAAGGTCTCGCCCTTGATCGAGCGCGTCTCGCCGGGTGTCGCTTCCCAGACGCCCGTACGGATCATGTCCCCGCGGGCGACGTCCTGGGCCCAGGTCTTGAAGGCGGGGTTGCCGGAGATCAGGCGTTCCGGGGGCGGGGCGGACTCGTGCGGAGCGGAGGAGGGATGGGTGTCGATGGTCTTCAGAAGGGACATGCCCTTTCCTTTCGTGAGCTTGAGAGGTCGGTAGCCGCGGCACCGGTCACGGCTCACCACCCCGACGAAACCGCCTGTTGCCCGCCGGGCCGGTACTCCGGGCATGTCAGGTCAGGGCCCGGGGCCGGCCGGCCACGACCTCGGGGCGCAGCAGTTCCCGGAGCCGTTCGGCGGGCAACAGGCCCTTGTCCTGGACGAGTTCGGCCACACCCCGGCCGGTGGCGAGTGCCTCCTTGGCGATGTCGGTGGCCGCGGTGCAACCGATGTACGGGTTGAGGGCGGTGACCAGGCCGATGGAGTTCTCGACGCTCGCCCGGAGCTGATCGGTGTTGGCGGTGATGCCGTCCCCGCAGAGTTCGGCGAGGGTGAGGCAGGCCGCGCGCAGGTGGGTGAGGGACTCCGAGAGGGAGTGCAGGATGATCGGTTCGAAGGCGTTGAGCTGGAACTGTCCCGCCTCGGCGGCCATGGTGATGGTGACGTCGTTGCCGATGACCCCGAAGGCGACCTGGTTGACGACCTCGGGCCGCGGGGACGTCCCAGGACCCTTGCTGGGGAAGTCCCCGCGGTTTCGACGCCGTCGGCATCGGCATCGCCATCGGCTCAGAGCAGCTTGTCCTTGGCCTTGTAGTAGGCGCCGCCGAACGGCAGGAACCAGGGGGTGCCGTTGTAGAAGGGGACGGGTACCTTCGGGAAGCCGAAGCCGCGCAGGGGGTTGGCGTCCGGCTTGCCGTCCATCATCTCGGCCACGGCCCGGCCCATGTACGTGGCCATCTGGACGCCGTGGCCGCAGTAGCCCATGGAGTAGTACAGGCCGTTGACGTCACCCGCGTGCGGAACGCGGTCCCAGGAGAAGCCGACCATGCCGCCCCAGACGTAGTCGATCCGCACCCCGGCCAGCTGCGGGAAGATCTCCGTCATCTCCCGCTTGAGGATGTCGCCGCTCTTGACGTCGGAGGCCGGGTTGGAGGGGGCGAAGCGGGCCCGGCCGCCGAAGGCGAGGCGGTTGTCCGGGGTGAGGCGGACGTAGTGGCCGACGTTCTTGTGGGCGACCAGGAGGCGGCCGTTGGGGATGAGCTCCTTGGCGCGTGCCTCCCCCAGCGGCTCGGTGACGATGATGAAGCTGCCGACGTTGATCAGCCGCTTGCGGAACCACGGCATCGACGTGTCGGTGTAGGCGTCCGTCGCCGCCATGACCTGCTTGGCACGGATGGTGCCGTTCATGGTCTCCACCAGGAAGCCGCCGCCGGGGAGGCGGGTGAGGCCGGTGGCGGCGTTGCGCTCGTGGATCTCGGCGCCGGCGCGCTCGGCGGCGCCTGCCAGGCCACCGACGAACTTGCCCACGTGCAGGCCCGCGCTGAGCGGGTCGAGCAGGGCACCGTGGTAGTAGTCCGTGCCGAGCTCGGCGCGCAGTTCGCTCTTGCTCAGGACGACCGTCTCGTGGCCGAAGTTGTCGGCCAGGTCGCGCTGCTTGGCCCGCAGGCCGTCGAAGTGCCCGGGCTTGCAGACCGCGCCGAGGCGCCCGGAGCGGTTGAAGTCGCAGTCGATGTTCTCGGTGTGGGTGAGCTCCTCGACGACGTCGACCGCCTCGCGGAAGGCGTCGTACAGCTCACGGGCCCGCTCCTGCCCGTAGCGCTTGCGCGCCTCGGCGGGGCTGATGGTGATGCCCTGGGTGCACATGCTGCCGTTGCGCCCGGAGGCGCCCGAGCCGACCTTGTCCTTCTCGACGAGGACGGTACGGGCGCCCTTGCGGGCGGTGTGGTAAGCGGTGGACAGCCCGGTGAGGCCGCCGCCGATCACCACCACGTCCGCCTCGTCGGGCAAGTCCTTGCCCGAACGGTCGGGCAGGGCGGGGGCTGTGTCCAGCCAGTAGGGGATCTGCTTCATGGCGTGCGTCCTCTGTGTTCTCGGTCTGGTTCGCCGGTTGCGCCGTCGGTCAGCAGCCGAGCAGCTTCGGCAGGCCCGACAGGTCGGGCAGCTCGTCGTAGGGCTGGTAGTCGGCGCTGCCGGGGCGGCCGTAACGGTTGATCCACACGCGACGCTTCAGGCCGAGGTCGCGGGTCGGGATGTGGTCGTACTCCCAGCCCTGGGCGGTGTGGATGACCTGGGACGGCTCGACGCCCATGGTCCGGAAGGCGTGCTTGAAGGTCTGGCGGTCCGGCTTGTAGGCGCCCGCCTGCTGGGCGGTGATGACGTAGTCGAACTCGACGCCGATGTTCTCGACGTTCCGCGCGATCAGGTTGTCGTCGGTGTTGGAGATGATGGCGATCTCGTACCTGGTCTTCAGCGCGCGCAGGGCCTCCGGCACCTCCGGGAAGGGACCGAAGGTGGGAACCGCGTCCACCAGGGCCTCGCCGTCGGAGTCGCGGTACTCCAGGCCGTGCAGGCGCATGGCGTTGCGCAGGCTGGAGGGCAGGGCCTCGTGGTAGGGGCGGTAGGCCTCCAGGACGGCTTGGAAGCGCATGACGCGGAAGTCGTCGAGGAACTCGTCGACGTCCAGGTTGTCCAGGTCCAGCCGGCCGGAGTCGGAAAGGATCTTCAGGGTGGTGGGGCCGAGCTGGAAGTCGATCAGGGTTCCATAGGCGTCGAAGGTGACGATCTCTCGCATGGTGTTCAGCCTCGATCTCGCGGGTTCACGGATTTTCCGGGGGTGAGGGTGGGGGCTTCAGACGACGCGTTCGCCGGGGGTGACGATCGCGTCGAGCGCGGCCAGGTCGGCCGGGGTGGGAATCCAGTCGGCCGCCGTCGCGTTGGCGGTGACCTGTTCGGGGGTCATGGCGCCGCAGATGACGGAGCCGACGGCGGGGAGCGCGGCCAGTGCGCCCACGGCGACCTGGAGGAGGGTGAGTCCTCGTTCGGCGCCGTACGCGGTGAGCGCCTCGGCCCTGTCGAGGGCGGCGTCGGTGAGCCAGCCCTGGCGCCAGGACAGCCGGCTGCCGGCCGGGGGTTGCTCGCCGCGCCGGTACTTGCCGCTGAGCAAACCGTTGGCCAGCGGGTAGTACGGCAGCAGTCCGACGCCGTGGCGCAGGCAGGCCGGGATCAGGTCCCGCTCCACCGCCCGGTCGAGCAGGTGGTAGCGGGCCTGGGTGGAGACGAAGGCGTCGGTGAGGTCCTCGGCCGGAAGGTTGGAGCAGCCGATGTGGCGGACCTTGCCCTCGTCCACCAGCTCCCGGAGCGCGGCGACCGTCTCCTCCAGCGGGGTGACGCCGTCCGGCTCGTGGTACTGGTACAGGTCGATCCGATCCGTGCCGAGTCGGCGCAGCGACGCCTCGACGGCGTACCGGATGTAGGGGCGGGCGCCGCGCCGGCCGTAGAGGTCGGCCTCCTGACCCATCTCCATGCCGAACTTGGTGGCCAGCACGACCTCGTCGCGGCGTCCTTTGAGAGCGGCCCCGAGGAGCCGTTCGCCGTCACCGCGCCCGCTGTCGCTCTCGCCGAACCCGCCGTACATGTCGGCGGTGTCGAACAGGGTGATGCCCGCGTCGAGGGCCGCGTGGACGACCGCCTTCGTGCCGTCCTCGTCCAGACGGGAGCCGAAGTTGTTCCCGCCGACACCGACCACGGAGACGGTCGGGCCGCGCTCGCCCAGCGCGCGATATCTCATGACCGGCTCCCGAAGCCGATGCAGACGTTCTTGGTCTGCGTATAGCTGTCGAGGGCCGCGAGACCCTTCTCCCGCCCCCAGCCGCTGTGCTTGTAGCCGCCGAAGGGGAGCTCGACGCCGGTGCCGACGCCGGTGGCGTTGACGTAGACCTGGCCGGCCCGGATGCCCTCGGCCAGGCGCATCGCCTTGTCGATGTCGCGGGTCCAGACGTAGGAAGCCAGGCCGTACGGGCTGTCGTTGGCGATGTCCAGGGCCTGGTCGGCGTCGTCGAACTCGATGACGGTGACGACGGGGCCGAAGATCTCCTCGCGGGCGCACCGGGCGTCGTTGGTGACGCCGGTGAGGACGGTCGGCTCGACGTAGTAGCCGTCGGCGAGGGCCGGGTCGGTCGGCGCTCGACCGCCGGCCCGGGCCACGGCGCCCTCCTCGCGGGCCAGGTCCAGGTAGCCGAGGACCCGGTCGCGCTGCCGGGCGGCGACCAGCGGGCCGACGTCCGGGTCGGTGAGCCCCGGGCCGACGCGCAGGGAGGCGGCGTGGTCGACCAACTTGTCGAGGAACTCCTCGGCGCCGCGCTGGAGCAGCAGCCGGGTGCCCGCCGAGCAGGTCTGGCCGGCGTTGCCGAAGGCCGAGGCCGCGACGGCGGTGAGTGCCAGGTCGAAGTCGGCGTCGGCGAAGACGACGACGGGGGACTTGCCGCCCAGTTCGGTGACGGAGGGCACCACGTTGGCGGCGGCGGCCTGGGCGACCTTGATGCCGGTCGGCACCGAGCCGGTGAAGGTGACCTGGTTGATGTCCGGGTGGCCGGCGAGAGCCGCGCCGGTCTCGCCGTCACCGGGGACGACGTTCAGGACGCCCGGCGGCAGACCGCACTCCAGGGCGATCCTGCCGATCTCCAGCGGGGTGAGCGGCGCCTCGGGCGAGGGCTTGAGCACCACCGTGCAACCGGCCGCCAGCGCGGGGGCGGAGCCCCTGGCGGTGTTCTGCAGCGGGTAGTTGAACGGGATGATCTGGCCGGAGACACCGATCGGCTCACGCACGGTGTAGTCGATCAGGCCGGGCCCGAGGGGGATCGTGGTGCCGCCGAGCTTGTCGGCGACGCCCGCGTAGAACTCGAAGTAGCGGGCCGCCGCCTCGACATCGGCCTTGGCCTGGCTCAGTGGCTTGCCGACGTCCTGGCTCTCCAGCCGGGCCAGCCGTTCGCCCTGGTAGCGGATGGCCTCCGCGATCCGGTACAGGACCCGTCCCCGGTCCGCGGCGCGCATGCGGGCCCACGCGGGAGAGGCGAGGGCCGAGCGGGCCGCCGCCACCGCCTGGTCCACGTCCGCCGTGCCGGCCAGCGCCACCTGGGCGATGGCGGTGCCGTCGGACGGGTCGAGGACGGTGAAGGAGCGGCCGTCGGCGGCGGGCACCTGCTTGCCGTCGATGAGCAACTCGGTCAACCGCAGTTCGCCGGTCATGGCCGGATCTCTTCCTGCACCTCGCCGAAGATGACGACCTCGTCGCCGGGGCGGACGGTACGGATCCGGCGGACCCAGAGCACGATGCCGTCCTGCGGGGCGAGGACCTCCTCCAGCGTGTCGCCGTAGTGGTCGACGATGTGGGCGATCAGGTCGCCTTCCTTGCAGGTGTCCCCCGGCTCGGCGTGGCCGACGAAGAAGCCTCCGGAGTCGGAGCGGGCGAAAGTGCCGGAGACCGTGGTGTAGGTGTCCCGCAACTCCGCCGCACCGTCGATCATCCCGAGCTGCCGGAGGATGTTGCGGACGGAGTGCATGTGCAGGGTGACGTTCTCCTCGCGGTAGGTGCCGCCGCCGACCTCGATGGTGATGGCGGGCTTGCCCGCCGCGAGGGTGGGATGGCGCACCGTGCCGCCCCACTTGCCGCCCTTCCAGACCAGCTCGTGCCCGGCCGCGAGGGCCATGTCCGTCGCCAGTTCCTCGTAGCCGCCCTGAAGGATGACCAGCGGGGCGATCTCACCGAACGTGCCGCCGGTGTGCAGGTCGACCAGAGCGTCGATGGCCGGGACGACCTGCTCGACGAAGGTGGCGGCCAGGCGCAGCGAGTACGAGCCGTCCGCGTCACCGGGGAAGATGCGGTTGAGGTTGAGGTGGTCCAGGCCGCTGGTGCGGGCCGCCGCCTCGAAGGCCGGGGTGTTCATGCAGGGGATGGCGACGAGCGTGCCGCGCAGGGTGGCCGGGTCGATCTCGGCGACCACGCGGCGGACGGCTTCCTGGCCGTCGTACTCGTCGCCGTGCACGCCGGCGTCCACACACAGGACCGGGCCGTCCTGCGCGCCGTTGACGACGATCAGTGGGATGCCGAGTTCCACACCGTAGCTGCTGGTGCCGACCGGGATGAGGCCTTGGGCGCGCTCGCCGGGGGCGACGGTCAGTGGACCGATGGAGTACATGTCGTTCCTTTCCGAAACATGGATCAGATGCGGGCGGACGCCTCGGCGAGGGTCTCCGCGAGGATGTCGGCGATACGGTCGAGAAGGGCCCGGTCGCTGATCAGCGGGGGCGCGATCTGGACCAGTGGCGCGGACCGGTTGTAGACGCGGGCGAGGAGGCCGGCCTCGCGCAGCCGGCGCGGGATCAGGTCGGCGATCAGGTCGGCGCGGGCGGTGTCGCCGAAGCCGCCGTCCTCGTGGTCGCCGACGAGTTCGCAGGCGTAGAAGAACCCGGCTCCCCGGACGTCGCCGACGATTCTCAGGTCCGCGAGGGATGCCATGCGGCCCGCCAAGTGGCCTTGGAGGTCACGGACGTTCTCCAGGATCCGGTCCCGCTCCATGATCTCCAGGTTGCGCAGGGCGATGGTCGCGCTCAGCGGGTGCCCGGCGAAGGTGTAGCCGTGGTTGAGGACCGCGCCGGGCCGGTTGATGACCTCGACGACACCCTGGCCGACCAGAGTCGCCCCCATGGGTGCGTAACCGGCGGTGATGCCCTTGGCGACGGTGATCATGTCCGGGCGGGCGCCGTAGCGGTCCCCGCCGAACCACTCCCCGAGCCGTCCGAAGGCCGTGATCACCTCGTCGGCGACGAGCAGGAGTCCGTACCGGTCGGCCAGCGCCCGCAGACCCTGCCAGTAACCCTGGGGCGGGGTGATGCAGCCGCCCCGGTTCTGCACCGGCTCGGCGATCAGCATGGCGACGGTCTCCGGACCCTCGGCCAGGATCGCGTCCTCCAGCTCGGCGAGCAGCCGTGCGGTGTACAGGCCGTCGTCCGCGTATTCCGGTGCGAGACCGAAGCGGTCGGTGTTGGACACGAAGCGGGTGTCGATCGCCGGCGGGCCGTACGGTTCCGTCAGGCCGGGGTCATCGGTGAGGGAGAGGGTGCCGATGGTCAGTCCGTGGTAGGCGCCGCGCCGAGCGATGGCCTTGGTGCGGCCCGGTTCGCCGCGCAGCGCGTGGTAGCGGCGGGCGATCTTCCAGGCGGTCTCGACGGCTTCGGCGCCGCCGCTGGAGAAGAAGGTGTGCTCGATGTCGACGGGGGCGATCCGCGACAGCCGCTCGGCGAGTTCGATCGCCGTGGGGTGCGCGGAGCCGGACCACAGCGGGCTGTAGCACAGCTCGCGCAGCTGCTTCT
Organism: Streptomyces gottesmaniae; assembly: GCF_031845845.1. Lineage (NCBI taxonomy): Bacteria > Bacillati > Actinomycetota > Actinomycetes > Kitasatosporales > Streptomycetaceae > Streptomyces > Streptomyces gottesmaniae. Next base: position 7,268 of record NZ_JAVRFJ010000008.1, on the reverse strand, counting down.
CGGCCGCCTCGGCGAACTCGGGGCCGTAGGAGTAGCCGAGCTGGCAGCAGTACAGCCCCGACAGTCCGTCGATGTAGCGGTTGCCGTCAGCGTCGTCGACGTACGGGCCCTCGCCGCGGCTGACGACGAACAGTTCCTGGCCCGGCATGGCGAGCGATCCGTTGGCGGTCATGTGCAGCAGCAGGTGCCGCTGAGCGGTGGCGATCATACGGTCTCGCCTCCGGGTGCGGCGACGCCCACCGTGTTCTCGACCGAGAGCAGGGATTCCTGCCGTCCGGTGCCGATCCAGCGGACCAGGGCGACGAGGCCGAGGGCGAGGACGGCGAAGGCGATGAGGATGGCGCTGACGGCGGTCACGCTGGGGTCGATCTCGAAGGTGAGGGAGTTGTAGACCTGCACGGGCAGGGTGACGGTGTCGACGGACGAGAGGAACTGGGAGATGTAGAACTCGTCGAAGCTGGTGATGAAGGAGAAGATCGCCGCCGCGATCATGCCCGGCGCCGCCAGGGGGAAGGTGATCTTCCGGGCGATCGTCAGACGGCCCGCGCCCATGCTGGCCGCGGCGTCCTCCAGCCGTTCGTCGATGCCTCGCAGGGTCGCGATCAGGATCAGCACCGCGATCGGTGAGGCCAGCACGGTGTGACCGAGCGCGATCGCGATCGGGCTGCCCAGCATCGCGGCCGGTTCGAAGAGCAGGAACAGCCCGAGCGCGGTGACGATCTGCGGGATGACCAGCGGCCCGAGGACCAGGGCGAACACCGCCGAGCGCAGCGGGAGTTCGCTGCGGACCAGGGCGGTCGCCGCGGTCACCCCGATGATCAGGGAGAACACGGTGCTCAGAGCGGCGACCAGGGCGCTCAGGGAGAGCGCGGCGGGCCATTTGCTGCCGTCGGCGAACAGCGCCTTGTACCAGTTCAGCGTCCACGCCTCGGGCGGGAAGGCGGCGAAGGCGTTGTTGCTGAAGGAGGTGACGAGGATGACGACGATCGGCAGTGCCAGGAACAGCAGGATGACGGTGGCGACGGCGGTCAGGGCGATCCGTCCGGTGAGGGTCTTGCGCAGCTCCATCATGAGGCGTTCCTCTTCTTACGGCTGGCGCCCAGGGAGCTGACGGCCTTGACCAGCAGCAGTCCGGCCAGGGTGAGCACCAGCAGGATGACGCCCTGCGCGGCCGCCCCGTTCCACTGGTTCTCCTTCGTCACCTGCTGGTTGATGAGGGTGGCGATCATCGTCTGGTTGGGGCCGCCCATCAGGGCCGGGGTGATGTAGTAGCCCAGTGACAGGATGAAGCTGAGCAGGCCGGCACTGGCCAGGCCGGGCGCGACCAGCGGCAGATAGACCCGGCGGAAGATCGTCACCCGTCCCGCGCCCATGCTCGACGCGGCCGCGAGCAGGCGGCGGTCCACACCGCGCATCACCCCGTACAACAGCAGCACCGTGTACGGCAGCATCATCGAGGTGGTACCGATGACCACACCGAGCTCGTTGTAGAGCAGATGGAACGGCGCACCGGGGACCGACACGGCGGCCAGGGTCTCGTTCACCAGGCCCTTGTCGCCGAGCATGATGATCCAGCCGTAGGTGCGCACCAGGGCGCTGACGAAGTGCGGCACGACCACGACCAGCATCGCGAGTCCCGCCCACAGCGGCTTGAGCCGGGAGATCGCCTGGGCCAGGACGAACCCGAAGACCAGGCTCAGCACCGCTGTCTCGGCGGAGATCCGCAGCGTGGTGAGCAGCACCGACAGGTTGACCCCGGTCAGCGCGTCGGCGTACCAGTGCAAGGTGAACGAGCCGTCGGCGTCCTTCAGGCTCAGCAGCAGCGTGCTGAAGATCGGGTAGACGAACAGCACCAGCAGATAGACCACGACCGGCAGCGCGTACAGGATCCCGACCCGGGTCCGGCGCGAGGCCAGGAGCTTGCGCGGACGGGCGGGAGCGCCCGCGGTGAGGGCGGCTGCCATGGCTCACCCTCCCTGTTCGTCGGCGAAGAGGTTGACGTCCTCGGGGTCGGCGGTGATCCCGACCCGCTCACCGGCGACCGGGCCACGGCCGGCCGGGACCTCCAGCCGCAGCAGTGGCGCCTCCTTGCCGTCGATGCGCACCCCCGCGCGGACCAGGGTGCCCACGTAGGTGGCCATCTCGACCGTGCCGGTACAGAACCCGTCGTCGGTGGCGACGGCCCGCAGCCGGCCCGGCTGCACAGCGACCTTCACCTGCGTACCCGGGGCCAACCGGTGACGGCGCGCCTTCAGCAAGCCGCCGGACCTGTCCAGGCGGACGAGGGTGTGCTCGTCGGTGTGCTGCTCCACGCGGCCGGGCAGGAAGTTGGCCGCGCCGAGGAAGTCCGCGACGAACGGCGTCCTCGGCCGCTCGAACAGCTCCCGGGGGGTGTCGAACTGCTCGATCAGGCCGTTGCGCATCACCGCGATGCGGTCGGACATGACCAGCGCCTCTTCCTGATCGTGCGTCACATAGATGACGGTCAGGCCGAGTTCCTGCTGGATGGTCTTGATCTCGACCTGGAGCTGGTCGCGGAGCTTCTTGTCCAGGGCGCCGAGGGGTTCGTCCATGAGGATGACCGGTGGTCGGTAGACCAGCGCCCGGCACAGCGCGACCCGCTGCTGCTGACCACCGGACAGCTCACGCGGCTTACGGCCGCCGAACCCCGACAGACCCGCGATCTCCAGTGTCTCGCCCACCCGGCGGCGGATCTCGTCCTTGCTCACCCCGCGCAGCGTCAGTGGGAAGGCGACGTTCTCACTCACGGTCATGTGGGGGAAGAGCAGGTACTGCTGGAAGACGAAGCCCAGGTTCCGCCTCTGCGGGGCGAGGCGGGTGACGTCACGGTCCCCGACGGTGATGGTGCCGGAGTCGGGTTCGCAGAACCCGGCGATCATCATCAGGGTCGTGGTCTTGCCCGACCCGGAGGAGCCGAGGAAGGTGACGAACTCCCCGGCCGCGATCTCCATGGACGCCTCGTCGACGGCGACGACGTCGCCGTAGGTCTTGCGCAGGGCCACCACCGACAGCGACTTGCCGGTCGCGGTGGCCGACTTGTTGCCGGCCACCTTGACGGACGGTGTGGCGATTCCGAATTCAGCCACGAGCCCACTCCAGCCAGCGCTTGGTGACGGCCGATTCGTTCTTCAGCCACCAGTCGACATCCGCGTCGAAGCCCTTGTCGTAGTACTTCGGCGCACCGGCGAGTGCGTTGCGCTCGTCCTCGGTGAGCTTCTCGTAGGCCACCGGGGAGGACGGGTTCGACGGGAAGACCTTGGCCAGATTGGCCTGGCTCTCGGGGCGCAGCGAGAAGTCCATGAGCTGGTAGGCGGCGTCCACGTTGGCCGCGCCCTTGGCGATGGCGTAGCCCTGGTACTGGCGGCGCATGCCGTGGAGCTGCCTCTCGACCGGGACGCCCTGCTTCTGCAGATCGGCGATCCGGCCGTCCCAGACGGTGGACATCGTCACCTCCTGGCGGCTGAGGAGCACACCGGGGAGCGGGCCGCTGTCCCAGAACTTCTTGATGTCGGAGCGCAGCCGGGTCAGCACCTTGAAGGCGCGGTCCACATCGAGCGGATACAGCTTGTCCATCGGGACGCCGTCGGCCAGCAGCGCGAACTCCAGCTCGGGCAGGTCGCCGTCCGGGCTGCACATCGAACGGCCGCCCTGGAACGCCTTGGTGTCCCAGAAGTCCGCCCAGGACTCGGGCTTGCGGCCACCGAAGGCGTCGGTGCGGTACGCCATGCACTGGCCGTAGAAGCTGTGGCCGACGGCATGCTCGGTGATCTGATTTTCGGGGATCCTCGCGCTCTTCAGGCTCTTGATCCGGTCCCGGTCCAGGGTCTCCAGGGCGTCCTCGGCCACGTACCTGACGTGGGACGTCATCGTGATGTTGATGAGGTCGCACTGCGGGCGGCCCTGCTTGATCTGGGCCAGCAGCGGGGCGTCGTCGAGGTTGAGCACCTTGACGGCGATCCCGGTTTCCTGGGTGAACGGCGTGTAGATCGCCTTCTGGAAGGCCGCGCCGTAGGAACCGCCGCTGTCGCGGACGACCACCGTCTTGCCGCTCTTGCCGCTGCCGCCGACGGACCGGCTGGTGCCGGTACCGCAGGCGCCGAGGGTGGTCGCGGCGGCGACGCCCGCCGTGACCCCGCCTATTCCTCGCAGGAACAGTCTGCGGTCTATCCGGGCATCTTTCATCGTGTGCCTCCTGGTGGTGCCGGCCGTGAGAAGAGGGGTGGCTGGGGACGTGGAGAAGGGGGATGGTGGGAACGGTGGTCTAGGGGGTGTTTCACAAGTCCTGTGCGGTGCCCGCGGTGTCCGGTGCGTGCTCTCGGCGTGCCGGGCGCCGTGGGTGCTGTGCGGGACTTTCGAAACACCCCCTAGGTGCGGGGGCCCGCCTCGTCGGACCCGGCGCCCACACCGGGGGTTCGGAGGATGTCGGCCCGCGCGGCCGTGTCGGGGTCCCACGGGACGGCGAGGGCGGCGAGTTCGGTGCCGGGGGCGACGGTGAGGCCGTGCATGCCGTAGAAGATCCGTCCGCCGGCCGGGGCGTGGACCGTGTGCTCCGTGCCGTCGGCCGGGTCGACGATGCGGCCCAGGACGTCGCCCTCGGCGACTTCGCCGATGACGTCGGCGCCGAAGGAGAACTCCGGGTACCACAGGCCGGTGGCCTCGGCGGTGACGCCGGCGGACCAGACCCACTCACGGATCGCGGCCGAGGCGGAGCCGGTCTGCTCAAGGACGCCCAGGTGGCGCAGTGCCGTGAGGAGTCCGTCGACGCGGCGGAGGGCCGTGGGCTCGTCCCGCTGCCCGAGTGAGCCGACCTCGACCAGGACCGCCGAGATGCCCCGGCGGGCGGCGGCCGCGTGGCTGTTGCCGCCGTCGGCCTTCAGTCCGAGGATGACGTCCTCGATGCCGAAGGAGCCTGCCAGTTCGGCCGTCGCCTTGTCGAGGTCCGCGTCACCGGTGAGGCGGTAGCCGACGAAGTCGCTCAGGACCTGGTCGATGCCGCCGCAGTGCAGGTCGATGTAGACGTCGGCGCCGTCGACGAGGTGGGTGAAGAGCCAGGCGGCCAGCCGCTCGGTGGGGCCGCCGGCCGGGTCGCCGGGGAAGACGCGGTTGAGGTTCACTCCGTCGACCGGGGAGATGTTGAGCCGGCCCTGGTACACGGCGGGCGGGTTGGCGACGGGGCAGATGATCACCTGCCCGTGCACCTCACGGGGGTCCAGCCTGTCCGCCAGTCGTACGACGGCGTCGATGGGCGTGAACTCGCCGCCGTGCACGCCCGCGGTGATGACGACCCGGGGGCCGGGGCGGGAGCCGTTGACCAGGGTCAGCGGAATGTCCGCGGTGAGGGTGCCGAGGTCGGCCCGGACGGTGCCGCCGGCCTTGGCGCCGGGCTGGGCCTCGAGGGACCCGACGGTGAGGGTGGCGTCGTTCATGGTCATGCCTCCGTACGGCCGACGGTGGAGATGAAGTCGATGGGCTGGGACGAGGTGCCGTCCAGCGCCAGGTCTGCGGCGATGTCGCCGAAGGCGGGCGAGAGTTTGAAGCCGTGGCCGGAGAAACCGGCGAGCAGGATCACGTTCTCGGCACCGGGCAGGGGGCCGACCAGGGGGCGGCTGCTCTCGGTGTAGCCCTCCATGTAGACGGAGAGCCGGGTCGGGTCCGGGTGCAGGTCCGGCATGTGACGCCCGATCAGCTCGGAGAAGATCTCCAGCTCTTCCGGCCGCACCGTCCGGTCCAGCTGGTTCGGGTCGCCCGCCGGCTGGTGCAGGGCGCGGGAGAGGCCGAGCTTGACCGAGATGCCGTCCGGGGAGGGCAGGCCGTAGCAGTGGGTGGGCGCGGTCCGGATGAACGCCGGGCGCTCCTCGCCGAACCAGGCCTCGGGGGCGGTCGGCACGTACCAGGCGCTGACCAGGCGGCGGACGTCCACCTCCCACGGCAGGTCGGGCAGCAGGTCGTTGACCCAGGGGCCAGGGGTGACGACGACGGTGTCGAAGCGCTCGCTGCCGGAGTCGGTGCGGATCTCGACGCCGCCCGCGACGGGAACGATCTCGCGGACCGTGCTGTAGCGGTGGATCACGGCGCCCAGCTGCTCGGCGCGACGGGCGGCGCTCTGGATGGTCAGCTCGGGTCGGATGAATCCGGCACGACGGTCGAGTACGGCGGCGTCGCCGTCCTCGATGCGGTACTGGGAGAAACGTTTCGCCAGAAGCTCGGCGTCCAGCACCTCGTGGTCGAGGTCGTGCTCCGCGATGGACTGCAGGACGGTGGCCATCTGGTGGTGCTCGGTCGGCCCCATCAGCAGACATCCGGTCAGCCGGCGCAGCTCGCGGCCGGTCTCCTCCTGGAGCCGCTCCCACAGGGCGTCGGCGTGCTTGAGCAGCGGGACGTAGCGGGAGTCCTCGAAGTGCGCGCTGCGGAAGATCCGGGTCTCACCGCCCGCGGCACCGCGGTCGTGGCCGGGGGCGAACCGGTCGTACCCGACGACCTCGGCGCCTCGGGCCGCCAGCCGCCAGGCGGCCTGGCTGCCCATCGTTCCGACGCCGACGACGGCGACGCGCTTCCTGGCAGCTGACACAGGACTTTCCTTTCGTATCGCCGAGGCGCATGCTGAGCGCCCGACGTGAGACTGATCGATTCGAGGCGGTTTGGACGGGGGCCGGGCCCTTTTGTCGGGCTCTCGGCTCACAGCCGCCGTGTCTCGCGATACCGGCCCACCTCTTCGGGATTTCCCGGGCCGTGCCACATTGTGGAATGCTGTGCTAGAATCTGGCACGAGAATGGCAGCGGCCGGTGGAGGAGTCAAGAGGTGTCCAGCAGAAATTCCGCGGATTAACGGGGGGAAACCGGATGGAAATGAAGAGCGTCACGAGATCGCTGCGCATCCTGGAGGCGGTCGCCCAGCATCAGCCGGTCACCGTCGGGGAGTTGACGAAACTCTTCGGACTGCCGAAGTCGACCGTGCAGCGCACCCTGGTCACCCTCGCCGAGGCGGGCTGGCTGCGCGCGAACCGCAAGGACACCACGCGCTGGGAGATCGGCGCCCGGGTCCTGGCCGTACGACCCGCCGCCCTGCAGGGTTCCAGCCTGTTCGCCGCCGCCCGCGAACCCATGATCCACCTCCGCGACGCGGTCAACGAGACCATCCACCTCTCGGTGCCCGACGCACTGCACAGCATGGTCGTCGTCGACCGCGTCGACTGCGACCATCCCGTACGGACCTTCCACACCATCGGCGACACCTCACCCCTGCACGC
>NZ_JAVRFJ010000089.1:0-1538 GCF_031845845.1 Streptomyces gottesmaniae | reverse complement strand
CGTCCTGATTGAGCGCCGAACCCTTGATGACCGCCAGCACCTGATGACCATTGCGCCGCGCATCCGACAACCGCTCCAGAACGAGGACACCCACACCCTCGGACCAACCCGTCCCGTCCGCGTCCGCCGAGAACGCCTTGCAACGCCCGTCCGTGGCAAGCCCGCGTTGCCGACTGAAGTCGATGAAGGTGTCCGGGCCGGCCATGACGGTCACGCCACCGGCGATCGCCATGGAGCACTCACCCTGACGAAGCGCGTGAGCGGCGGAGTGGAGCGCCACGAGGGAGGAGGAGCAGGCGGTGTCGATCGTGACGGCCGGGCCCTCCAGGCCGAGCGTATAGGCGACGCGGCCGGAGACGACGCTGCCGGAGATGCCAGTGCCCAGATAACCCTCGGCTCCCTCGGGGATGTCGACGATCTGGGTGCCGTAGTCGTGGTACATGACGCCGGCGAAGACGCCGGTCTGGCTGCCCTTGAGGTCGGCGGGAACGATGCCCGCATGCTCGAACGCCTCCCAGGCCGTCTCCAGGAGCAGCCGCTGCTGCGGATCCATGACGATGGCCTCACGCGGCGAGATGCCGAAGAACTCAGCGTCGAAGTCACCCGCGTCGTGGAGGAATCCGCCCTCCCGGGTGTAGCTCGTCCCGGCGTGGTCCGGATCAGGGTGGTAGATCGCGTCCAGATCCCATCCACGGTCGGTCGGGAACTCCGAGATCGCGTCCCGGCCTTCGGCGACCAGGCGCCACAGGTCCTCCGGGGAGCGGACTCCGCCGGGGTAGCGGCATCCCATACCGATGATGACGACCGGGTCGTCGCCCTCACGCCCAGGTACGAACACCGGCCGTGTGGACTCGGCTTCGGCGGTCCGGCCCGAGACCTCGGCGAGGAGGAAGTCAGCCAGGACGTCGGAGGACGGATAGTCGAAGACGAGCGTCGCCGGCAACCGCATCCCTGTTTCCGCGCCGAGACTGTTGCGCAGTTCCACGGCCGTCAGTGAATCGAAGCCCAGGTCCTGGAACGCTCGTCCCGGCTCGACCAGATCCGCCGACGTGTACCCCAGCACCTGCGCCACCTGCGCACGGACCACACTCAGAACAAGCGCCCGACGCTCCTCGACCGCCAGCCCCACCAAGCGATCGGCGAGGCCGCCATGGGTTCCGGTAGTACGCCCCTCAGCCGTACGACGTCGAGGCGCGCGCACCAAGTCCCGGAAGACGGCGGGCAGTTCATCGGGATGATCACTCAAAGCGGCGAGGTCCAGGTGGACGGGAGCGAGAGCCGCCTTGTCCGTCGCCAACGCGGCGTCGAGGAGTGCGAGTCCGTTCTCCACGGACAGAGGCAGTACTCCGCCACGGGCCATACGGTTGCGGTCCGCGTCGCCGAGGGACTCCGTCATGCCCCCGCGGCCGGTCTCGTCCCAGAGTCCCCAGGCCAGGGAGGTCGCAGGCAGCCCCAACCCCCGCCGATACTCCGCCAACCCGTCCAGATACGCATTCGCCGCCGCGTAATTACCCTGCCCCGCACCACCCACCGTCCCC
>NZ_JAVRFJ010000088.1:0-1863 GCF_031845845.1 Streptomyces gottesmaniae | reverse complement strand
AGCTCCACCGCACCCGCAGACCAATCCACATGCGGCGACGGCTCACCCACATGCAACGTCCTCGGCAACACCCCCGCCCGCATCGCCATCACCATCTTGATCACACCCGCCACACCCGCAGCAGCCTTGGTGTGTCCGATGTTGGATTTCGAGGATCCGAGCCACAGAGGCCGATCCTCGTCACGCCCTTGGCCGTAGGTGGCGAGGAGCGCCTGGGCCTCGATCGGGTCACCGAGCGTCGTGCCCGTACCGTGGGCCTCCACCGCGTCCACCTCGGCGGCACTCAGACCCGCGTTCGCCAGCGCCTGACGGATCACCCGCTGCTGCGACGGACCATTGGGCGCCGTCAGACCATTGCTCGCACCGTCCTGGTTAAGCGCAGAACCCTTGATGACCGCGAGCACCTGGTGACCATTGCGCCGCGCATCCGACAACCGCTCCAGAACGAGGACACCCACGCCCTCACCCCACCCAGTGCCGTCGGCGTCCGCCGAGAACGCCTTGCAGCGCCCGTCCGGGGACAGAGCCCGCTGGCGACTGAACTCGATGAACGACTCGGGGGTAGCCATGACGGCCACGCCGCCGGCGACGGCCATCGAGCACTCGCCCTGGCGCAGGGACTGTGCGGCGAGGTGGATGGCCACGAGGGACGACGAACAGGCCGTGTCGATCGAGACGGCGGGGCCTTCGAGACCGAGGGTGTAGGCCACGCGGCCCGTGACGATGCTGCCGGACCCGATGTTGCCCGCGTAGTCGTGGTACATGACGCCGGCGAAGACGCCGGTCTGGCTGCCCTTGAGGTCGGCGGGAACGATGCCCGCCTGCTCGAACGCCTCCCAGGCCGTCTCCAACAACAACCGCTGCTGGGGGTCGGTCTCGGTGGCCTCGCGGGGGGAGATTCCGAAGAACGCGGCGTCGAATTCGCCCGCGTTGTAAATGAATCCGCCCTCACGGGTGTAGCTCGTGCCGGCGTGTTGGGGGTCGGGGTGGTAGATCGCGTCCAGATCCCACCCGCGGTCGGTCGGGAACTCCGAGATCGCGTCCCTGCCCTCCGCCACGAGTTGCCAGAGATCGTCCGGCGACGCGACTCCGCCTGGGTAGCGGCACGCCATGCCGACGATCACGACGGGATCGTCGTCGGCGACGCTGCCCACCGCGGGGAGGGCCGCGGCGGCAGCCGGTATCTCGCCCGAGACCTCGGCGAGGAGGAAGTCAGCCAGGTCGTCGGAGGACGGATAGTCGAAGACGAGCGTCGCCGGCAACCGCACCCCCGCCACGGCACTGAGACCATTGCGCAGTTCCACGGCCGTCAGTGAATCGAAGCCCAGGTCCTGGAACGCGCGCGCCGGCTCGACCAGATCCGCCGACGTGTACCCCAGCACCTGCGCCACCTGCGTCCGGACCACACCCAGCACCAGGGCCCGACGCTCCTCCGCCGACAGCCCCACCAACTGGTCCGCCAAGGCATTCTCCGTGGCAGAAGCGACGTTCTGTGCCGTGACCGCCGCCGAGCGACGACGGCGAGGGCCGGTCAGTTCGCGGAAGAGGGGCGAGAGGGTGTCGCCCTGCTCGCGCAGAGCGGAGATGTCGAAGCGGGCGGGTACGACCGTCGATCGGCCGGACGCGACAGCGGCGTCGAACAGGGCCAGCCCGTCCTCGACGGAGAGCGTACGGATGCCCGTACGGTCCATGCGTTCCAGGTCGGCGGTGCTGAGCCGGCTGCCCATTCCTGTCGACTCGTCCCAGAGTCCCCAGGCCAGGGAGGTCGCAGGCAGCCCCAACCCCCGCCGATACTCCGCCAACCCGTCCAGATACGCATTCGCCGCCGCGTAATTACCCTGCCCCGCACCACCCACCGTCCCC
>NZ_JAVRFJ010000087.1:0-2297 GCF_031845845.1 Streptomyces gottesmaniae | reverse complement strand
CAGCCGAACGCGGTTACGTCGACGCCGTCATCCCGCCCTCCGAAACCCGCCGCCACCTCGTGCGCGGCCTGCGCCAACTCCGCACCAAGCGCGAGTCCCTCCCCCCGAAGAAGCACGGCAACATCCCCCTGTAGCCACCTCCGACCCCGCAGGGAGCCGACATGACCATCAAGGTCGTTCGCGGAAACCCGACCCCCGAGGAGCTGGCCGCCGCCCTGGCGGTGGTCCGCGCCCGCGCCGCGGCGGCGGCCACCGAGCCGTCCGGCGCGCCTGCCCCCCGCGACTCCTGGTCCGACCCGTCCCGCATCGCCGCCCACCGCCTGCCGGCGCCGGGCCCCACCACATGGAGCCGCACCTACTGGCCCGGCTGAGCGGAACCTCCCCTACCGAATTGAGTACGCGTACTCAGGCGCCCGGCCCGCCGGGCGGCGCACCATCGCAGCATGCTCTGGTCCGACCCTGAGAACGAGCCGCCGAAGGAACTGCGCGACACCCAGGCCATGCTTCGGCGGCTCGGCATCCTCATGGCCTTCGCCATGCTCCTGGCCATGCTCGTCCTCGGCATCCTCTGAACCACCGCCCCACGGTCAGGCGGGCACACCGCCCCGACAGCCCCGGCAGCCGGGCTGAGCCCGACCGGTGCCGTCGGAGGCAATACCCTGAACCCCATGACCGCTCCGCACCCCCGCCGCCTGATCCTGGCCTCCCAGTCCCCCGCCCGGCTCAACCTCCTGCGCCAGGCCGGCCTGGCCCCCGAGGTGATCGTCAGCGGTGTGGACGAGGACGCCGTGACCGCCCCCACCCCCGCGGACCTCGCCCTCGCCCTCGCCGAGGCCAAGGCCTCCGTCGTCGCCGCGAAGCCCGAGGTCAAGGGCGCTCTCGTCATCGGCTGCGACTCGGTCCTCGACCTCGACGGCGAGGCACTCGGCAAGCCCGCCGACGCCGAGGAGGCCACCGCCCGCTGGAAGTCCATGCGCGGCCGCGCCGGCACCCTCCAGACCGGCCACTGCGTCTACGACACCGCCACCGGCCGCTACACCTCCGCGACCGCCTCCACGGTCGTCCACTTCGGTGAACCCACGGACGAGGAGATCGCCGCGTACGTCGCCTCCGGTGAGCCCCTCCATGTGGCGGGCGCGTTCACCCTCGACGGGCGCTCGGCCCCGTTCATCGACGGCATCGAGGGCGACAACGGCAACGTCATCGGCATCAGCCTCCCTCTGCTGCGCCGACTGCTGGCCCGACTCGGCGTAGCCATCACCGACCTGTGGACCCCTCGCACCGGCTGACGCGAACCCTCACGCCCCGGGCGCCGCCGGAGCGACATGCTCCGGCCCGCTGGCCCCCTCGGGCGTGGTCGGCACGGCGTCGGCGACGCCGTCCTGCCGGTCGTACGTCATCAGCGTGAGCAGCACCAGCCCCAGCACCACCATCATGAACGCGAACGCGCCCCACCCGACCAGCCCCACGGTGAGCGCCCCGAGCAGCCCGTGCACGACGGCGACGCTGATGAGCAGGATCCTGCCGAGCCCGGCGGGGGGCCGGTTGCGCAGGGCCACGAGCAGCGCGACCACGCCGCAGAAGACGAAATAGAGACCGAAGAGGACACCCCCGGCCTTCGTGGAGACGGACATCGCGACGGGATCCAGCCCGGCGAGCGACATCTTCTGCCGGTCGACGACGGTGCCGAGAAGCCACTGGACCCCGGCGATCCCGAGCCCCTCCACGAACAGCACGATCGCCGTCAATACCGCCACCGGTCTGCGGATCACCGGCCCCACCCACTTCCGCTCTCGCCCTGTCGCTCTCGACCGCTCCCGCACATCCACTCGTTACCCCAGGTAGGTGTTCGGGACATCGCGAACGCTACTAACGGGTAAACCTCGGGACAAGGGTTCTTACGAGAGCAAAGAATCGTTGGGCCATTAGTAGGGACTCCACAAAGAAACCCAACCGGCCGCAGCGCGGCCGCACAGAGACCTTGACCACATGAGAGGGCTAGGGTTTTCGCGTGGGGTCCTGCGCCATGCTGTGCGACAAGGGATTTCGCGGGTTGAGTGAGCCTCGATTCACGCTCCGTGTGGGCAAGCTCACCATTGTGGACGGGTCGAAACGCCGTGTCGGCAGTCCCTAAACTCGGCTTGTTTCAAGGAGAGGGAGCCATCGTGCGCAAGGTGTTGATCGCCAACCGAGGCGAAATCGCTGTCCGCGTCGCCCGGGCGTGCCGGGACGCCGGGATCGCGAGCGTGGCCGTGTATGCCGATCCGGACCGGGACGCGCTGCATGTGCGGGCCGCG
>NZ_JAVRFJ010000086.1:0-2311 GCF_031845845.1 Streptomyces gottesmaniae | reverse complement strand
CCGTGCCGGGTGGTTACTTCACCGGCTGCGGCTCCGGCTCGCTCTCCGTCTCCGCCGTGCCCGCCGGGGGCTCGTCGTCGTCCGGGATGGGGGTCTTGACGGACTCCAGCAACAGCTGGGCGACGTCGACGACCGTGATGGACTCCTTGGCCTTGCCCTCGTTCTTCTTGCCGTTGACCGAGTCGGTCAGCATGACGAGGCAGAACGGGCATGCGGTGGAGACGATGTCCGGGTTGAGCGAGAGGGCCTCGTCGACGCGCTCGTTGTTGATGCGCTTGCCGATCCGCTCCTCCATCCACATCCGCGCGCCACCGGCGCCGCAGCAGAAGCCGCGCTCCTTGTGGCGGTGCATCTCCTGCTGGCGCAGGCCCGGGACGGCGGTCATGATCTCGCGCGGCGGCGTGTAGATCTTGTTGTGGCGGCCCAGGTAGCAGGGGTCGTGGTACGTGATGATGCCCTCGACCGGGGTCACCGGGATCAGCTTGCCCTCGTCGACGAGGTGCTGGAGCAGCTGGGTGTGGTGGATGACCTCGTAGTCGCCGCCGAGCTGCGGGTACTCGTTGCCGATGGTGTTGAGGCAGTGCGGGCAGGTGGCGACGATCTTCTTGGCGGACTTCGGCTTGCGGGACTCCTCGGTCACCTTGCCGTCGTCGTCCGTCTCCTCGCCGAACGCCATGTTCAGCGCCATGACGTTCTCCATGCCGAGCTCCTGGAACAGGGGCTCGTTGCCGAGGCGGCGGGCGGAGTCACCGGTGCACTTCTCGTCGCCGCCCATGATGGCGAACTTGACGCCCGCCATGTGGAGCAGTTCCGCGAAGGCCTTGGTGGTCTTCTTGGCGCGGTCCTCCAGGGCACCGGCGCAGCCGACCCAGTACAGGTACTCGACCTCGGAGAGGTCCTCGATGTCCTTGCCGACGACCGGGACCTCGAACTCGACCTCCTTGAGCCACTCCAGGCGCTGCTTCTTCGCCAGGCCCCAGGGGTTGCCCTTCTTCTCCAGGTTCTTGAGCATCGTGCCCGCCTCGGACGGGAACGCGGACTCGATCATCACCTGGTAGCGGCGCATGTCGACGATGTGGTCGACGTGCTCGATGTCCACCGGGCACTGTTCGACGCAGGCACCGCAGGTGGTGCAGGACCACAGGACGTCCGGGTCGATGACGCCGTTCTCCTCGACGGTCCCGATCAGCGGGCGCTCGGCCTCGGCGAGGGCGGCGGCCGGCACGTCCTTGAGCTGCTCCTCGGACGCCTTCTCCTCGCCCTCCATGGTCTTGCCGCCACCGGCGAGGAGGTAGGGGGCCTTGGCGTGCGCGTGGTCGCGCAGCGACATGATCAGCAGCTTCGGCGAGAGGGGCTTGCCGGTGTTCCAGGCCGGGCACTGCGACTGGCAGCGACCGCACTCGGTGCAGGTCGAGAAGTCGAGGATGCCCTTCCAGGAGAACTGCTCCACCTGGCTGACGCCGAAGACGTCGTCGTCACCGGGGTCGGTGAAGTCGATCGGCTTGCCGCCGGAGGTCATCGGCTGCAGTCCGCCCAGCGCCGTGGCGCCGTCCGCGTTCCGCTTGAACCAGATGTTCGGGAAGCCGAGGAAGCGGTGCCAGGCGACACCCATGTTGGTGTTCAGCGAGACCGTGATCATCCAGATCAGCGAGGTGCCGATCTTGATCATTGCGACGAAGTAGATCAGGTTCTGCAGGGTGCTCGGGTCGAGGTCCTTGAAGGCCAGGACCAGCGGGTACGAGGCGAAGTAGCCGGCCTCGTAGTGGTCCACGTGGTGGATGGCGCCCTCGAGGCCGCGCAGGGTGTAGATCGCGAGGCCGATGGTGAGGATGACGTACTCGACGAAGTACGCCTGCCAGGCCTTGGAGCCCGCGAAACGCGACTTGCGGCCGGCCCGGGAGGGCAGGTTGAGCAGCCTGATGGCGATCAGCACCAGGATGCCGAGGATCGTCATCACACCGATGAACTCGATGTACATCTCGAACGGCAGGAAGCCGCCGATGACCGGCAGCGTCCAGTCGGCCTGGAACAGCTGGCCGTATGCCTGGGCGAGGGTCGGCGGCAGCGTCAGGAAGCCGATCGCGACGAACCAGTGGGCGAAGCCCACGATCCCCCACCGGTTCATCCGGGTGTGGCCGAGGAACTCCTTGACCAGGGTGATCGTGCGCGCCTTCGGGTCGTCCGTGCGGCTGCCCGCCGGCACCGGTTGACCGAGCTTCACGAACCGGTAGATCTGCGCCACGGCTCGGGCGATGAGCGCAACGCCGACCACGGTCAGGACCAACGACACGATGATCGCGGCGAGTTGCAT
>NZ_JAVRFJ010000085.1:0-3343 GCF_031845845.1 Streptomyces gottesmaniae | reverse complement strand
CCTACACCCTTACCCCGGGACAACCACCGCCCGGGATGGACTACCTTCCTGCGTCACCCCATCACTCACCTACTGCAAGTCTGGTTCGTCGGCTCCACCACTCCCCTTTGCCCGAAGGCTCCGGGGCGGCTTCACGGACTTAGCATCGCCTGGTTCGATGTTTGACGCTTCACAGCGGGTACCGGAATATCAACCGGTTATCCATCGACTACGCCTGTCGGCCTCGCCTTAGGTCCCGACTTACCCTGGGCAGATCAGCTTGACCCAGGAACCCTTGGTCAATCGGCGCAAACGTTTCTCACGTTTGTATCGCTACTCATGCCTGCATTCTCACTCGTGAACCGTCCACAACTCGCTTCCGCGGCTGCTTCACCCGGCACACGACGCTCCCCTACCCATCCCAGCGGGCGTTGGCCCTCATGCTGGAATGACACGACTTCGGCGGTACGCTTGAGCCCCGCTACATTGTCGGCGCGGAATCACTAGACCAGTGAGCTATTACGCACTCTTTCAAGGGTGGCTGCTTCTAAGCCAACCTCCTGGTTGTCTGTGCGACTCCACATCCTTTCCCACTTAGCGTACGCTTAGGGGCCTTAGTCGATGCTCTGGGCTGTTTCCCTCTCGACCATGGAGCTTATCCCCCACAGTCTCACTGCCGCGCTCTCACTTACCGGCATTCGGAGTTTGGCTAAGGTCAGTAACCCGGTAGGGCCCATCGCCTATCCAGTGCTCTACCTCCGGCAAGAAACACACGACGCTGCACCTAAATGCATTTCGGGGAGAACCAGCTATCACGGAGTTTGATTGGCCTTTCACCCCTAACCACAGGTCATCCCCCAGGTTTTCAACCCTGGTGGGTTCGGTCCTCCACGAAGTCTTACCTCCGCTTCAACCTGCCCATGGCTAGATCACTCCGCTTCGGGTCTTGAGCGCGCTACTGAATCGCCCTGTTCGGACTCGCTTTCGCTACGGCTTCCCCACACGGGTTAACCTCGCAACACACCGCAAACTCGCAGGCTCATTCTTCAAAAGGCACGCAGTCACGAGAACAAGGCAAGCCTTGTTCCGACGCTCCCACGGCTTGTAGGCACACGGTTTCAGGTACTATTTCACTCCCCTCCCGGGGTACTTTTCACCATTCCCTCACGGTACTATCCGCTATCGGTCACCAGGGAATATTTAGGCTTAGCGGGTGGTCCCGCCAGATTCACACGGGATTTCTCGGGCCCCGTGCTACTTGGGTGTCTCTCAAACGAGCCGCTGACATTTCGACTACGGGGGTCTTACCCTCTACGCCGGACCTTTCGCATGTCCTTCGTCTACATCAGCGGTTTCTGACTCGCCTCACAGCCGGCAGACTGTGAAAGAGAGATCCCACAACCCCGCATACGCAACCCCTGCCGGGTCTCACACGTATACGGTTTGGCCTCATCCGGTTTCGCTCGCCACTACTCCCGGAATCACGGTTGTTTTCTCTTCCTGCGGGTACTGAGATGTTTCACTTCCCCGCGTTCCCTCCACATACCCTATGTGTTCAGGTATGGGTGACAGCCCATGACGACTGCCGGGTTTCCCCATTCGGAAACCCCCGGATCAAAGCCTGGTTGACGACTCCCCGGGGACTATCGTGGCCTCCCACGTCCTTCATCGGTTCCTGGTGCCAAGGCATCCACCGTGCGCCCTTAAAAACTTGGCCACAGATGCTCGCGTCCACTGTGCAGTTCTCAAACAACGACCAACCACCCGCCACCCCGCCGGCATCAAGCCAGCGAGTACACCGGGGTCGGCACTGAAGGCAGCCATACGGCCATACCCTCAGACACCCAACAGCGTGCCCGGCCGGCTCGACGTCCGGAGATCATGCTTTCCACGCTCTTGCGAGCAGTACTAGCAGCCTCCGGCCCGTGAAACCGGCCGAATAATCAACGTTCCACCCATGAGCAACCACCGCAGAACACTCGCCTGCGTTATGGCCCTGGATCCCTTGACGGGACCTAGATGCTCCTTAGAAAGGAGGTGATCCAGCCGCACCTTCCGGTACGGCTACCTTGTTACGACTTCGTCCCAATCGCCAGTCCCACCTTCGACAGCTCCCTCCCTTGCGGGTTGGGCCACCGGCTTCGGGTGTTACCGACTTTCGTGACGTGACGGGCGGTGTGTACAAGGCCCGGGAACGTATTCACCGCAGCAATGCTGATCTGCGATTACTAGCAACTCCGACTTCATGGGGTCGAGTTGCAGACCCCAATCCGAACTGAGACAGGCTTTTTGAGATTCGCTCCGCCTCACGGCTTCGCAGCTCATTGTACCTGCCATTGTAGCACGTGTGCAGCCCAAGACATAAGGGGCATGATGACTTGACGTCGTCCCCACCTTCCTCCGAGTTGACCCCGGCAGTCTCCTGTGAGTCCCCATCACCCCGAAGGGCATGCTGGCAACACAGAACAAGGGTTGCGCTCGTTGCGGGACTTAACCCAACATCTCACGACACGAGCTGACGACAGCCATGCACCACCTGTACACCGACCACAAGGGGGCGACCATCTCTGGCCGTTTCCGGTGTATGTCAAGCCTTGGTAAGGTTCTTCGCGTTGCGTCGAATTAAGCCACATGCTCCGCTGCTTGTGCGGGCCCCCGTCAATTCCTTTGAGTTTTAGCCTTGCGGCCGTACTCCCCAGGCGGGGAACTTAATGCGTTAGCTGCGGCACCGACGACGTGGAATGTCGCCAACACCTAGTTCCCACCGTTTACGGCGTGGACTACCAGGGTATCTAATCCTGTTCGCTCCCCACGCTTTCGCTCCTCAGCGTCAGTAATGGCCCAGAGATCCGCCTTCGCCACCGGTGTTCCTCCTGATATCTGCGCATTTCACCGCTACACCAGGAATTCCGATCTCCCCTACCACACTCTAGTCTGCCCGTATCGAATGCAGACCCGGGGTTAAGCCCCGGGCTTTCACATCCGACGCGACAGACCGCCTACGAGCTCTTTACGCCCAATAATTCCGGACAACGCTCGCGCCCTACGTATTACCGCGGCTGCTGGCACGTAGTTAGCCGGCGCTTCTTCTGCAGGTACCGTCACTTTCGCTTCTTCCCTGCTGAAAGAGGTTTACAACCCGAAGGCCGTCATCCCTCACGCGGCGTCGCTGCATCAGGCTTTCGCCCATTGTGCAATATTCCCCACTGCTGCCTCCCGTAGGAGTCTGGGCCGTGTCTCAGTCCCAGTGTGGCCGGTCGCCCTCTCAGGCCGGCTACCCGTCGTCGCCTTGGTGAGCCGTTACCTCACCAACAAGCTGATAGGCCGCGGGCTCATCCTTCACCGCCGGAGCTTTCCACACTCA
>NZ_JAVRFJ010000084.1:0-4057 GCF_031845845.1 Streptomyces gottesmaniae | reverse complement strand
GGGTGGAGAATCTGCGGCGTCCGGTGCGGTTCGCGGAGGCCACCCGTCGGCTGGCGGGGGAGGGTTTCGGGGCGTTCGTCGAGGTCAGTGCCCATCCGGTGTTGGTGATGGGGATCGAGGAGACGCTTGAGGCTGCCCGGGCTGAGGGCACGGAGGATGCCGCTGGTGTGGTGGCGGTGGGGACGTTGCGTCGGGGTGAGGGTGGCTGGGATCAGTTCCTGCGTTCGTTGGCGGGGCTGTTCGTGCGGGGTGCGGCGGAGCCGGACTGGAAGCTGCTGCTGGGTGGTCCTCACCCGAGGGTGGAGTTGCCGACGTATGCCTTCCAGCGTCGGCGTTTCTGGATCGAGAGCGTGAAGAAGGACCCGGTGGCGCAGGCCGCCGATCCAGTGGACGAGGCGTTCTGGGCGGCCGTGGAGAGCGAGGACATGACCTCGCTCGCCGACAGCCTGCAAGTGGAGACCGATGCCCTCCGGGACGTACTGCCTGCCCTCACCTCCTGGCGGGCGCGCAGGAGGGAGGAGACGCTCGTCGACGGGTGGCGCTACCGCGAGGAGTGGAAGCCGGTACCGGCACCCGCCCCTGCCGTTTTGATGGGCGCCTGGACGGTTGCCATTCCCGCGACGCACCGTGACGCCGCTGCCGTGAACGCGCTTCTGGACGGCCTGCGCCGCAACGGCGCCGACCTGCGCGTCATCCAGGTGTCCGGCGACGACACCGAGGCTCTGACGGGGCAGCTGCGAGGGGACACGACGGGAGCCGAGCAGCCGGTCGGTGTGCTCTCCCTGCTGGCCCTCGACAACCGCCCCCACCCTGCCCATCCGGAGTTGACCGAGGGCATCGCGGCGACCCTCGCACTCGTACGGGCCATGGACGCGTCCGACATCAACTCCTCCCTGTGGTGCGTGACTTCGCAGGCCGTCGCCGCCATCGATTCCGTGGAGGTCCGTAACCCGGCACAGGCAACCGTGTGGGGCATGGGCGCGTCGCTGGCGCTCGACCACCCCGGTACC
The DNA here is from genome assembly GCF_031845845.1 of Streptomyces gottesmaniae. NCBI lineage: Bacteria > Bacillati > Actinomycetota > Actinomycetes > Kitasatosporales > Streptomycetaceae > Streptomyces > Streptomyces gottesmaniae. Next base: position 3,047 of record NZ_JAVRFJ010000084.1, on the reverse strand, counting down.
TGGGGCGGACTTCTCGATCTGCCGTCGGAGATCGACGCGCGCACCGCCGACCTGCTGTGCGCCGTCCTGGCCTCGGACGAGCCGGAGGACCAGCTCGCGATACGCGCCGCTGGCCTCTTCGCCCGCCGTATGGTCCGGGCACGCCTCGATGAGGCCGCGCCCTCCACCGCGCGACCGTGGCAGCCCAGTGGCACCGTCCTGGTCACCGGCGGCACCGGCGGCATCGGTGCCCAGGTGGCCCTCCGCCTCGCTCGCGACGGCGTCGAACACCTGGTGCTCACCAGCCGCAGCGGAGCCGAGGCGCGCGGCGCGGCCGCACTGGAAGCCGAACTCGCCGTACTCGGAGCAAAGGTCACGTTCGTGGCCTGCGACATCGCCGACCGCGAAGCCGTACGCCAACTCGTCGCGTCGTTGCCCGAAGCCGCACCGCTCACCGGTGTCTTCCACCTGGCCGGAGCCGTCCCGGAAGGAGAGCAACAGCTCGCGGCCACCACGCTCGAGGAGTTCTCCCGGATGACCCGCGCCAAGATCGGCGGGGCGATGCACCTGGACGAACTGCTCGCGGACCGGAACCTGGAGGCCTTCGTCACCTTCTCCTCCGGCTCGGCCGTCTGGGGCAACGCCCATCAGGCCGCCTACGGCGGAGCCAACGCCTTCCTGGACGCCCTGGCCCACAACAGGCGCGCCCGCGGACTCGCCGGCACGTCCATCGCCTGGGGGCTGTGGGGCGGTGACGGCGCGGACGCAGGCACCGACGCCGGCATCGACGCGCAACTGCGCCGCATCGGTGTCCGGGCGATGGAACCGCGCCTGGCCCTCGACGCCCTGGGACAGGTTCTCGACCACGGAACCGGGCACTTGATCGTCGCGGACATCGACTGGGAGCGCTTCGCTCCGGTTCTCACCATCTCCAGGGCGCGGCCCCTGCTGGACGGCATCGCGGAGGTACGCGCCGCCCTCTCCGAGGGCACCGCGACGGCCGTACCGGACGAGGACACCACGGGGCGGGATTCCCTCGCCGTACGCCTCTCCGGGTTCTCGCCGGCGGAACGGGATCACGCGCTGCTCGATGTCGTGCGTGCGCAAGTGGCCGCCGTACTCCGGTACTCGGACGCCGCCGACGTGGAACCGGACCACTCCTTCAAGGACCTGGGCTTTGATTCCGTGACCGCGGTCGAGCTGCGCAACCGGCTCAACGCGGCATCCGGGCTGCGACTGCCCGCCACTGCGGTCTTCGACTACGCCACCCCCCTCGCCCTGTCGGCGCATCTGAAGTCGGAGCTGTTCCAGGACGAGGGGGCGGCGGCCGGGGCGGTCCCGCTCCTGGCCGAACTCGACCGGCTGGAGGCCTCGGTGACCTCGCTTCCGTCGACGGACATCGAGCGGCTGCGTCTCACCTCCCGGCTCCAGGGGCTGGTGACCAAGCTGAACGAGATCGTCGGTGCGGGCATCCCGGAGACCGAGACGCTGGCGGACAAGCTCGAAGCGGCCACCGCGGACGACATCTTCGACCTCATCGACAAGGACCTCGGACTGAGCTGACCCCCAGCTCAAGAGCGCGCACCACTTGAGCGTCAGCTCAAGAGCGCGCCCCACCTGTCCCGCGCCCCCCGCGCCCCCGCGCTCCGCCCCGCGCCCCCGAGTCCTCGCGTCCCCGCATCCCTGACCCCCGGACGTTCCTCGTACCGAGATTGGTGTGGCACCAGATGTCGAACGACCAGAAGCTCCTGGACTACCTCAAGCGGGTCACGGCTGATCTGCACGCGACCCGGCAGCGGCTGCGCGAGGCCGAGTCGGAGGAGCACGAGCCGATCGCGGTCGTCGCGATGGGCTGCCGCTATCCCGGTGACGTGCGGACCCCCGAGGACCTGTGGCGGCTCGTCGCCGAAGGCGGTGACGCCATCACCGAGTTCCCGGACGACCGGGGCTGGGACCTCGACACGCTCCTGGGCGGCGACGGGGACGCCGTCGGGAGCACCTACGTGGCACGCGGCGGCTTCGTCCACGACGCGGCGGACTTCGACGCCGACTTCTTCGGGATCTCGCCGCGTGAGGCGTTGGCGATGGATCCGCAGCAGCGGCTGCTGCTGGAGCTGGCCTGGGAGACCAGCGAGCGGGCCGGAATCGATCCGCACAGCCTGCGCGGCGCGTCCGTCGGGGTCTTCGCGGGGACCAACGTCCAGGACTACGCCGACCTCATGGCCCGTTCGCCGCAGGAGACGGAAGCGTACTTGGCCACCGGCAGCGTGGGGGCCGTCGTCTCCGGTCGTATCTCGTACGTACTCGGTCTGGAAGGGCCGTCGGTGTCCGTGGACACCGCATGCTCCTCTTCGCTGGTGGCCCTGCATCTCGCCTGCCAGGCCCTCCGGCAGAAGGAGTGCGCGATGGCCTTCGCGGGCGGGGTGACAATCATGTCGACACCCGGCCCGTTCATCGCGTTCAGTCGGCAGAGCGGACTGGCGTCGGACGGGCGGTGCAAGGCCTTCTCCGACGACACCGACGGCACCGGCTGGGGTGAGGGTGCGGGTCTGCTCCTGCTGGAGCGGTTGTCGGATGCGCGGCGCAATGGTCATCAGGTGCTGGCGGTGATCCGGGGTTCTGCGCTTAACCAGGACGGTGCGAGCAACGGTCTGACGGCGCCGAACGGTCCGTCGCAGCAGCGGGTGATCCGTCAGGCGCTGGCGAACGCGGGTCTGACGGCGGCCGAGGTGGACGCGGTGGAGGCCCACGGTACGGGCACGACGCTCGGCGACCCCATCGAGGCCCAGGCGCTCCTCGCCACGTACGGCCAGGATCGGGAGGAGGGCCGGCCACTCTGGCTGGGCTCGATCAAGTCGAACATCGGTCACACGCAGGCAGCCGCGGGCGTCAGCGGAGTCATCAAGATGATCATGGCCATCAGGAACGGGGTGCTTCCGAAGACGTTGCATGTGGGTGAGCCGTCGCGTCATGTGGATTGGTCTGCGGGTGCGGTGGAGTTGTTGACGGAGGCGCGGGAGTGGCCCGAGGTGGGTCGTCCGCGTCGGGCGGGTGTGTCGTCGTTCGGT
>NZ_JAVRFJ010000083.1:0-4334 GCF_031845845.1 Streptomyces gottesmaniae | reverse complement strand
TGATGGTCGCTCGTGATATTTCAAAACCTACCTTTTCCAGCGTTTCCAGCACGTCTGCGCGGCTTTTTAGCTTGCCTGATAGGGCTAGGGCTTCTAAGCCGTCTGTGATGCTCTGTGATGCTCTGTGCGGCTTCCTGCGTGTTTCTCGGCAGGTCTTTGGCTTGGGTCATGCTCTGCCGTTTGGCGGGGTCGTCTGGGTCGCTGTATCCGTGCGTCAGGTTCTGCATGGTGCGCCATGCGTCCACTCTTCCTCTGTCGGCGGCGTAGTAGTAGGGCTGTAACCGCTTTCCGCTCAAAAGCTCGATGTTCGGTATCACGAAGTTGAGTTCCAAACGCCCTTTGTCTCGGTGTTCTACCCATAGGCAGTTGTATTGGTCTTTGTCCAAGCCTGCAAAAATACACTCTTCGAAGCTGTCCATCAGGGCGTGTTTCTGTTCGGCGGGGATGTTGCTTTCTTCAAAGCTCAGGCAGCCGGCGGTGTATTTCTTGGCGTAATCGCTGCTGTTTATCAGGGCGGCGGTTTCTTCGGGGTCGCCGCGTAATAATCTGGCTTCTTCTCGGTCGCGGTCTTTGCCTAGAAGATAGTCTATCGGACCACTCCCGCCGCCTTTCCCCCTATTGAAAAACTGCACAATCATTGGGACTGCCATCCGTTCTTTTCTTTGGCTAAAAAATCCCGTAGGGAATTTAAGGAACGTTCCAACGCTGCCAGCTCGGTCGTCGCCTTGAGTGCTTCCACATTGCCCAACGTGCCGACCTTTGCGGCGGTGTTCAGGGCCTTGGCTATTTGGTTCAGGTTGTTACCCATGCCTGCAAGGACGCGCACGACTTCGGGCGGGAATTGGAATTTGACGGTTTTTTTGTCGGATGCTTTGCCATCTTCCAAAACCCGCTCCCGAATGTAGCGGGCTAAATTCGGATGGGTCTTCTGTCGGGTCAAAGTCTCAAACTCGGTCGGGCTGACTCGGATGATGAGTTGCTTTGTTCGCTTTTCGGCGGCACTCGAACCTGTCAAAAGGGCAAAATACCCCTGTTTTTGACTGCTTTCTGCTCAAAAAAACGGCATTTCATCACGGCATTTCGCCGATACTCCATGAAGAACTCAGGGAAGAACACGCACGCCGCCCTGTCGGAACTGGTTTCATGTTTCCCCCAAAACGCCGCCCTGCTGGCCGGCTTAGGTCGCGCTGCTGCGCTCCAAGCTTTACCGCTTCGCCTGCTGGCTTCGCTAAATTGCGGATTGGAAAATTTTGAAATAAGAACCCCTATCGGGCTGTTATCTGATTATGGTTATTTTGACATAGTTGTATCATCTTAAAAACAAGCATACAATCTGCAAATCTTAGACAAAGCAAAACCCCCGCCAAACGCCAATCTGCACGGGGGTTTCGAGATACAACATGAGCCAATTATACACCCAACCCGACCTCTTCTTGCAAGAACGTATCCCACACAAGCCATACTGCAAAGATTTCAAAGAAGCGCCTATGCTGGTGCGCTCTTACGCTGCCGCCATCAAACGCCGCTACATCCAAGTCAATCCGCCGCATCTGCGTGTGTTTATGCTCTTTGACTTGGATTACGAAGGGGCGGGGTTGGCTTGGGAAGACAATAATCTGCCTATGCCTGCTTGGGCGGCAATCAACAGGGAAAACGGCGGCGCACACCTTGCCTATGCGCTTTCCGCGCCTGTGCTGACGGCGGAATACGGTGGGAGACAAAAAGCCCTGCGCTATCTTGCTGCACTTGAAGCAGCATATAAGGCGAAATTGCGCGGTGATGTGGGCTTTGTATCGCTGATTACGAAAAATCCCGAACATCCGCATTGGCTGACGCTGCGCGGCGTTCCTGACGCAATCAGGGGCTACGATTTGGAGTATCTTGCGGATTTCGTGGATTTAGACAAGTTTAAGCCCTATATCGGTCGCTCTAACGTGGAAGCGGTCGGATTAAGCAGAAATTGCACGGTGTTTAACCTTGTGAGCCGTTGGGCGCACAAAAACGTGTTGGCGTTCAAACAGCAGGGCTACACGGTGCAAGGCTGGCTGAAAGAAGTGCATTACCAGTGTATGCGGGTAAATGGGGATTTCCCTGTCCCGATGTGGGAAAAAGAAGTGAAATGTATCTCCAAATCAATCGCTAACTGGGTTTGGTACAAGTTTGATATTGCAGCCAGCAATCGACGGTTTTCGGAATTGCAGGCTCATCGGAATAGTTTGCGGAAAACAACCATCAATGCAGGCAGAACAAAAATCATCACGGAGCTTTGAAATATGGCCTATCCAAAACTGAAAACCACCAAGCGAGACGTTACGGCTAAAGAACTGGCAAAACGCTTCGGCTGTTCCACAAGAACCGTTTTTCGGGCATGGTCGCAATCCCGCGCCGACTACCTAGCCGAAAACTCTATCAGCCGCGATAAACCGTGGGAACACTTCGGCATTTCCCGCGCCACTTGGTACAGGCGCGGCAAGCCTATGCCGTCTGAAACTGACAACCAAAGCGAAACAGCATGACAAGATACGCAATAAACCGCGATGCTCTGTACTCGGCATTCAAAGATTTTCTGTATTCGGAAATTAACGCAAATCCTGCTTTGAAAAGCGCAACGGTTGATGATCTTGCAGATATAGTTCTAGCCAAAAAATGGAGAATTTTTCTGCCTGACGGCATCAAACGCACAACAGCCGAAAAAGCTGCCCAACGGGTTTTGTACATGACAAACCAGCCTGAAAACCAAACCCAACAGGAGAACTAACCATGCAAACCACTATCCCCACCGGTTCAATCCGCACCTTTGGCGATTACGGCGTGATGTACATCGTCGGCACGCCTGCCGAACAGCTTCCGGACGGCGATTGGCTCGTAAATATTGAACTGCCGGAAAGCGGCGAACACACGCAATACAAACTGTCCCACATCGTTCAAGACCCAAAGGCTGCCTAATGTACGCGATTTCTTTTGATTTGGTGGTTGCCGATACCGCTCAAAACCATCCGAAAGGCATTTCCCAAGCCTACGCGGATATTGGATACACCCTGCGGAAATTCGGCTTTACCCGCATTCAGGGAAGTTTGTACACCTGCCAAAACGAAGATATGGCTAACCTGTTTTCAGCCATCAACGAGCTAAAAGCTCTGCCTTGGTTTCCGTCTTCTGTCCGCGATATTCGGGCGTTCCGCATTGAGCAGTGGTCTGATTTCACAAGTCTTGTGAAGTCTTAACTGCCTTACCGTCCAACATCCGCCGCAGCCCTGCCAGTTTTTGGCGCGCTGCGGCGTTTTCTGTGCGTTTTAGGGCTTCGGGTAGGCTAGCCCCCAATACTTTGGCGATATTGCTCGGATAGGGCTTTCTCGCGCCCGCAATGCGGGTTTCTGCTTCCGCTACGGCTTCTGCCCCGTAGGTCTCTATCAGCCATGCGGCTGTTCGCCTGTCGCGTTCGTTCTCGGTAATCATCGGCTCATTCCCCATCCCCTGCTTTGGGTTCGTTTGTGTCGTTGGCTTATCGTTTGGCTGGTTGATTCAAGATTTCGCTCTGCCGTTGCTGTATTTCGCTCTGCCGCTCTAACTCGGCTGCCAAGCTCGCTAGCTGCTGCGCTAAACTCGTGTTTTCCTGCTCTAGCTCTGCCAACCTTTCGCCCAAGTGCGTTAAGGCTTTCATCATTCGCTGCTCGATTGCTGCGTGATTGCTCTCTAATTCCGCTAACGCGTCCAGCATTCGCTTCTCGGTCGCTACGCATACCCGCGTTGCTTTGCTGTTCTCGACTGGGCAATTTTCCAGTGTCAAACCTTTGGTCTTGGTTTCCAACAGGTCTAGGGTGCGCTCTGCTTCGGCTCTCTGCTGTTTCAAGTCGTCCAGCTCGTTCTTGACGCTCCATATCGCTATGAACAGCCCTGCTATGACTATCAACCCTGCCGCCGATATACCTAGCAAGCTCCACAGATAGGGCTTGAATACTGCCTTGCTCATGCGTAACTGCCGGGCGTTTATATCGGCGGTTATTTTCTGCTCGCTTTGCTTCAATGCCTCGTTGATATTTTTCCGTAACGTCTCTAAGTCTGCTTTCGTTTGTTGCTCTATGCTGGCGGCTTCGGTGCGTGATGTCTGCTCGAAGGTCTTCGCCAAATCGGAAATCTTGCTCATACAGTGCGCCTTTCAGTCGGATGTTGCGCCCTTTTGGGTCCGGGTTCTTGATGCTGATGCTGCTGATGGTCGCTCGTGATATTTCAAAACCTACCTTTTCCAGCGTTTCCAGCACGTCTGCGCGGCTTTTTAGCTTGCCTGATAGGGCTAGGGCTTCTAAGCCGTCTGTGATGCTCTGTGATGCTCTGTG
>NZ_JAVRFJ010000082.1:0-7257 GCF_031845845.1 Streptomyces gottesmaniae | reverse complement strand
CCCCAGCCCCGCCACCACAACCACCGCCACGGCCACGGCCACGGCCACGGCTCACCGCACCCCGTCGGCCGACGCTCCGCCCCCCTACTCCGCAGTGGACCCCGCCACCCAGTTCGACCCCCGGTCCCTCACCGACTTCCAGCTGGACGAGCTGACCCACAAGCTCATCGGCCGCATCACCCGCCTCGTCCGCACCGAACTCCGCCTCGACCGCGAACGCATCGGCAAACTCCGCGACCCCCGCCACTGACCCCCGTCACCCCCTGCCACCGACTCCCACCACCGACCTCACCACCGACCCCCACCTGGCCCGCACCGCCCCACCCGACCCGCACAACCCCGGCGGCGGCCACCCGCAGAAAGGCCCACCCGATGCCCCGCGATCTCGACCCGGGCTCCACCATCTTCTTCACCCTGACGATCGACGGCGAGAGCCTCGGTTACTTCAACGGGTGCGAGGGGCTGTCCTCGACGGTGGAGATCGAGCACCGCCAGGAAGGCGGGAACAACGGGTTCGTCTGGCAGTTCCCGTCGCGCGTGACGTTCTCGAACATCCGGCTGACGAGGCCGCTCACCCCGGACACGGCCAAGGTCGCGGCGTGGATCTCGTCCGTGGCGACGGGCGTGAAGCGCCCGACCGCCCAGATCGCGGCGCTGCGCGCGGACGGCTCGGAGGTGGCGCACTGGGGGCTGATCGACGTCCTGCCGGTGAGCTGGCAGGGGCCGTCGCTGGACCCGTCGAACCCGAGCGTGGCGACCGAGGTCCTGGAGATCACGCACCACGGATTCACGGACTGAGGGGCGGGAACAGCACATGGCGAAGGGCAGCAAGGGCGGCGCGGGCAAGAGCCTCGTGCGGGCCACACTGGCCATCCACGAGCCGCCGGTCGGGACGAGCACGACACCCGGCGGGCTGATCAGGACGTTCAGCTTCGAGTTCAATCCGGCGGAGCTGACGCTGCGCCAGGGCGCCCAGTGGAAGACCACGATCAGCGCGGCCGTGCGCGACGGCGCCCTGCCGGAGTTCATGGGACCCGAGGCCCGGCAGATGAACGTCGAGATCTTCCTCGACTCCTCCGCGAAGCCGAGCGGCACCACGGTGCTGAAGAAGGTGGAGTCGCTGCTGTCGTGCTGCGAGGTCACCTCCAAGAGCCTCGCCGCGAAGCAGCCGTCGCCACCCTGGGTGGTGTTCCAGTGGGGGTCGTTCTCGACGGCCCGCTTCACGGCGTACGTCAGTTCCGTGGACGTCACGTACTCCCTGTTCGGGACGACCGGGGTGCCGATCCGGGCCACCTGCCGACTGTCGCTGCACGAGATCCCCAGCAACACCAAGGGGCAGAACCCGACCTCGGGCGCGCTGACCGCGCGGAGTGTGCACCGGGTCGTCGCGGGCGACTCGCTGCAGTCGCTGGCGTGGCGCGAGTACGGGAACGCGTCCGCGTGGCGGGCGATCGCGGAGGCCAACGGCATCGACGATCCCACCCGGCTGCCCACCGGCATCGAACTCGTCCTGCCGGCCGCCGAGGAGGTCGGATTCTGATGGTGAAGCCCTCTTTCTCCAACGTCATCCACGTCACCCTCGACGGCGCGAAACTGCCGCCGGAGTACGCCGATCTGCTGGTCGGCGGCTGGGTCGACCTCGGGGCCGGGGTGCCGGGTGCGTTCCGGCTCACCTTCCGGGACCCGCACGGGCTGCTGCTGGGCAAACTGAACGTCAGGTTCGGCACCAAGGTCGTCATCGCGCCCGTCGCCGACGGGCAGGGCGCGGGCACCCCGCTGCTCACCGGCGAGGTCACCGGCATGGAGACCGACTACGACGGCACCGGCACCTTCACCGTCGTCCGCGGCTACGACCCGGGGCACCGGCTGATGCGGGTGCGCAGGGTGGCGGCGTACCGCAACCAGACGGCCTCCGACATCGCCCGCAAGCTGGCCGGGATGAACGGCATCCCGGTCGGGCAGGTGCAGGGCACCAAGACGGTCTACGACTTCATCTCGCAGTCCAATGTGACGGACTGGGATTTCCTGGCGCGGCTCGCCGACGAGAACGAGATGGTGATGTCGCTGGACTCGAAGGGGAAGTTCCAGTTCGTTGCACCGAAGCCGGCGTCCGGCGCGCCCCCGACGAGCACCCCAGGCGAGAAGAGCCCGTTCGTGCTCCAGGCCGGGGTGGACATCCTGCGCTGCCGGGCCGCCGTCACGGCCGCCGACCAGGTCGGCCGGGTCGAGGCGCGCGGCTGGAACGTCATGACGAAGAAGAAGCTCACGGCGACCACCCCGGCGAACGCCAACCCCGGCATCGCCATCGGCACCACCCCGCAGAAGGCGGCGGGCGCCTTCAAGGCCACGAAGCTGGTGGAGACCGACACGCCGTACGACCTCCAGACCGAGGTCACGCACGCCGCCGGCTCCCTCGCGGACGACATCACCTCGTCCTTCGCCGAGCTGGAGGTCACCGTGCGCGGCAACCCGAAGCTGCGGCCCGGGGTGCCGGTCACGCTCACCGAGGTGGGCACCCCGTTCGAGGGCAAGTACACCTGCACCTCCGTGCGGCACTCCTTCGGTGACGGCAGCCACTACGAGACCTGGGTGACCGTCAGCGGACGGCAGTGGCGCTCCCTGTTCGGCCTGACCTCGGGCGGCACCGCCGCCTCGCCCCGGCTGCCCAGTGTGGCCAACGCCCTGGTCACCGACGTACAGGACCCGCTGAAGCAGGGCCGGGTGAAGCTCCAGTTCCCGTGGCTGGACGACACGTACGTCAGCGACTGGACGCGGACCGTGCAGATGGGCGGCAAGGGCGGCGGCGGGATCTTCCCGCTCGACGTCGGCGACGAGGTGCTGGTCGCCTTCGACCGGGGCGCCCTCGACCACCCGTTCGTGATCGGCGGTCTCTACAACGGCATCGACAAGCCGACGCCCGTGAAGGACGTGTGGCTGCACGACCCCGTGAAGAAGAAGGCGATCCGGCACACCCTGTCGGACCGCGAGGGCAACCGGGTCGACCTGCTCAGCCAGCAGACCGGCCTGCGCAAGCAGGGCGTACGGATCGCCAGCGGCAACGACAGGCTGATCATCAACCTGGACCGGACGAAGACCGAGATCACCGTGGACAGCAAGGGGGCCGTCAGCATCACGGGCGGCACCTCGGTGTCCGTGAAGGCGGGGACCGATCTGACGCTGAGCGCGCTGCGGTCCGTGACCATCCGCAGCGGCGGCCCCCTGAACCTCCAGGGCCAGGGCATGGTCGGCCTGAGGTCGCTGGGCGGCGCGGTCAACATCAACGCGGTCGGCGCGCTCTCCATGAACGCGGCGGGCGCCGCGACGCTGAGCGCGGCCGGGACCGTGCAGATCAACGCCGTCGGCCAGGCGGCGCTGCGCGCGGCCAACGTCGACATCACGGGCATCGTGCTGGTCAACAAGAAGCCGTATCCGATCCCGTGACGGCCCCCGTGATGAGTACACGTTCGTCCGCAAGGTATGGAAGGGGGGTGGCCCGCTGATGGCCGAGCAGTTCGTCGGATCCGGCTGGGCGTTCCCGCTGCGCATCGGTCCCACCGGGGGCATCGCCCTGGTCAGCGGGGAGCGCGAGGTCGAGGAGGCCATCCGGCTCGTCCTGGCGACCGCTCCGGGGGAGCGGCCGATGCGCCCGGAGTTCGGCTGCGCCATCCACGACCTGGTGTTCGCGCCGGTCAACGAGGCCACCGCCGGCCGTATCCAGCACGAGGTGTACGCGAGCCTCGACCGCTGGGAGCCGCGGATCGAGGTGACCGACGTCGAGGTGACGGCGGGCGCCGACCAGGGCGTCCTCTTCATCGACGTCCGCTACTCGATCCGAGGCACCAACAACCCGCGCAGCCTGGTCTTCCCGTTCTACGTCATCCCCTCCCACGACGAGCCGGACCCGACCTCCGAAGGCTCCGACCGTCCCGAACGCCCCGACCGTCCTGAAAGCGACCGCTGATGGCCCTGCCCTCCCCGAACCTCGACGACCGCCGCTTCCAGCAGTTCGTCGACGACGCCAAGCGCTACATCCAGCAGCGGGCCCCGGAGTGGACCGACCACAATGTCTCCGACCCCGGCGTCACCCTGGTGGAGACGGTCGCCCACATGGCCGACCAGATCGTCTACCGGCTCAACCGGGTGCCCGAGAAGAACCATCTGGCGTTCCTGGACCTGGTGGGCATCACCCTGTTCCCGCCCTCGGCCGCCCGCACGGACGTGACGTTCTGGCTGTCGGCGCCGCAGGAGGAGCCGGTGGCTCTGCCGGTGGGCACCGAGGTCGCGACCGTGCGCACCGAGAGCGAGGAGGCGGTGGTCTTCACCACCGAGCGCGAACTGGACGTCGTGCCCTGCGCGTTGCGGTATCTGGTGACCCAGCGGCCCGGTGAGCCGGTGGCCGACCGGACCTCCGACCTCGCCGAGGGCAAGGACCTGATGTGCTTCGCCGAGTCCCCGCGGCCCGGCGACTGCATGCTGTTCGGGCTGACGGCCGCCGTACCGCACTGCGCGGTGGTGCTCGAACTGGACAGCGTGGTCGACGGTGTCGGCGTGGACCCCCGGCAGCCGCCGCTGGTCTGGGAGGCGTGGACCGAGGACGGCTGGACGGCGTGCGAGGTCGACCGCGACGGCACGGGCGGCCTGAACCGTCCGGGCGAGGTCGTCCTGCACATGCCCGGCGGGCACACCCTGTCCCGCACCGGCGGCCAGGAGGCCGGCTGGCTGCGCTGCCGGGTCACCGAGCCCCTGCCCGGCCAGCCCTTCTACACCACCTCGCCGACCGTCCGCGCCGCCGAGGCCTTCACCATCGGCGGCACCACCACCGTCGTCCACGCGGAGACCGTGTACGACGAGGCGCTCGGCGAGTCCACCGGCCTGCCCGGACAGCGGCTGCGCCTCGCCCACTTCCCCGTGGTCGGCGACACCCCGCCCGTGCTGCTGCAGACCGCCGAGCACGACGGCTGGACCGACTGGGACGTCGTCCCGTCCTTCGCCGCGTCCACCTCCTACGACCGCCACATCACCCTGGACTCCGCCACCGGCGAGATCGCCTTCGGCCCGGCGGTACGGGAGCCCGACGGGAGCCTGCGCCAGTACGGGGCCGTCGCGCCCAAGGGCGCCGTCATCCGGGCCGTGCGCTACCGCACCGGCGGGGGCCGGGCCGGCAATGTGGCCCGGGGCGCCATCCGGGTGCTGCGCACCTCCGTCCCGTACGTCTCCGAGGTCGTCAACCGGGAGGCCGCGCGCGGCGGGGTCGACGCGGAGACCGTGGAGGAGGCGAAGGTCCGGGCGCCGATCACGCTGCGCGCCCAGGAACGCGCGGTGACCCTGCGCGACTACGAGGAACTCGCCCGCCGCGCGGCCCCCGAGACCGCCCGCATCACCTGCCTGGAGGGCGAGGAGGGCGAGCACGGGGCCTACGCGGTACGAGTGCTGGTGGTCCCCCAGGCGGTGCCGGACCCGGGCGGTCGGCTCCGCTTCGAGCAACTCGTCCCCGGTGACGCCCTGTTGCGCCGTATCACCCGTCACCTGGACGAACGCCGCCTGATCGGCACGCGGCTGGCCGTCGGCCCGCCCTTCTACCAGGGCATCACGGTCGTCGCCACGCTGCACGCCTTCCGGGGCGTGGACACCGACCGGGTGCGCCGTCAGGCCCACGACGCGCTCTACCGCCACCTCGACCCGCTGACCGGCGGCGCCGACGGCCGGGGCTGGCCCTTCGGCCGCCCCGTCCAGTCCGGCGAGGTCTTCGCCGTCCTGCAGCGCGTCCCCGGTGTCGAACTCGTCGACGACGTCCAGCTCCACCCCGCCGACCCCCTCACCGGCAAACGGGGCGACCCCACCAACCGCATCGACCTCTCACCCCCGTCCCTGGTGTTCAGCTTCGACCACCGGGTCCGCGTGATCGGGGACAAGCAGTGAGGTCCTTCAACGGGGCGCAGCCCCGTCAGGGGCGCGGGGCTGTGACCTATGCGGCTCCGCCGCGTGGGCGCGAGCGACCACGACGGGCCCGCAGCCGCCGACGCACCGCACCCCCCGAGCTCCTGGGCGCACTCGGCGGCCGGATATGAGGGGCTCCATAGACGGCCTCGGCTCCTCGCACCCCATCGGCACGATGCTCCCCGCCGTGTTCGCCGACGACGACCTCGCCCAACGCTTCATCGGCGGCCTCGACGAGGTCCTCGCCCCGATCCTCTCCGTCCTCGACTGCCTGGACTCCTACTTCACGCCGTCCCTGGCCCCGGTGGACTTCACCCAGTGGCTCGCCGGCTGGGTCGGCGCCGAGACGGATGGCACGGAACCGGAGGACCGCCTGCGCGCCGCGGTCGCCGCCGCCGCGTACCTGCACCGGGTACGCGGCACCCGGCGCGGCCTGTCCGAGGCCGTACGCCTGGTCTTCGGCGTGACCCCGGAGATCACCGAGAGCGGCGCCGCCACGTGGGACGCCCGGCCCCTCGGACCTGTACCGGGCGAGCGCCGCCCGCGCCTGCACGTGGCCCTGCGCCTGCCCGATCCCACCCCGGCGGACGAACACCGGCTGGACAGCCTCGTCGCCGCCGCCCGCCCCGCCCACATGCCGTACACGGTCCAGGTGACCGCCGCCGAAAGGATCCCCGAGAGATGACCAGCCCGACCCCCGGCACCGGCCAGGCCCAGAGCTGCGCCGAATGCGGAACCCGCGGGGAGCCCGGCCAGTCCTTCTGCGACGCCTGCGGCGCGGTACTCGGCTGGTCCGGCACCCCGGCCCGGTCCGCCACGGGCGCCGCCAGGAGCGAGTCCGCCGACCGCGCGCACTCCTCCGGCGCCCCGAGCGACCCCTCGGCCGGGACGGACGCCGGACACGCGACGAGCCAGGCCCAGGCCGACGGCGCACGCACGGCGGACGCGACCCCGGACCGCCCCGCGCCCGCCCCCGCAGCCGCGACAGCCCCGGCGGCCGCCCACGCGACCGCGACAGCCCCCGCGCCCGGACACCCGAGCCCCGAAGCCCCGCCCGCGACGAGCGCCGACCGCGACACCGCCGGCAACGAGCCAGAGTGGGACGCCTTCTCCCTTCCGGGCGCCGGAACCGGTACGGCCCGTACGGCACACGACACGGCCCCGGAGGGAGCGACCCCGGCGACCGCCCTCGCCTCCGAGGCCCAGACCCAACGCCAGCCCCAGGCACAGGCACAGGCCCCGGTCCCAGCCCAGCCCTCAGCAGCACCCCACCCCCACCCCGGCGACGAGGACCCCACCACCCCCCTCCCGACCCACCCC
>NZ_JAVRFJ010000081.1:0-7364 GCF_031845845.1 Streptomyces gottesmaniae | reverse complement strand
GTTCCCCGCGCCCCTAAAAGCCCATGCCCTTGCGGGCCCGAAAAGCAGGGGGCGCAGCCCCTGCTTTTCAGGGGCGCGGGGAACTGCGCGAGAAGCCCCACGCACCCGCACCCGCCGACGAACCAGTCCCCCACCCCCTCACGCGTTCGGCCGCTCCCCGGCCGCCGCCGCCCGCGCCATCCCCTCCACCCGCTCCAGCATCGGCATCGGATCCACCCCCACCGCCCCCGGCAGAAAATCCGCGATCCTCTCCGGGGTCCAGCCCCCTTCGGCATACGCGGCACGCAACTCCCGCGGCTGCGCCCAGACCGCGATCTTCGGCCCGGCGACCGTGTACACCTGCCCGGTGATCCCCGCGTCCCGGGCCCGGTCGGAGAGCAGGTACACCACGAAGGCGGCCACCTCCTCCGGCTCACCGATCTCGGTCAGCTCCATCGGCACGCCCGCCGACATCCGCGTACGCGCGACCGGCGCCACCGCGTTCGCGGTCACCCCGTACCGGTGCAGGCCGAGCGCCGCGCTCCGCACCAGCGAGATGATGCCGCCTTTGGCCGCGCTGTAGTTGGCCTGCGACACGGACCCCTGGTGGTTGCCGCTGGTGAACCCGATCAGGGTCCCCGACCGTTGCTTGCGCATGACGGCGGACGCGGCCCGGAACACCGTGAACGTGCCCTTGAGGTGCGTGGCGATCACCGGATCCCACTCCTCCTCGGCCATGTTGAACAGCATCCGCTCCCGCAGGATCCCGGCGACGCACACGACCCCGTCGATGCGTCCGTACGCCTCCACCGCCGTGTCCACGACCCGCTGCCCGCCGGCCATCGTGGAGATGTCGTCGGCGACGGCGACCGCCTCGCCCCCGGCCGCCTCGATCTCCTTGACGACGGTCTCGGCGACGGAGCTGGTGGGTTCGGAGCCGTCGACGGAGACGCCGTAGTCGTTGACGACGACCCGAGCGCCCTCGGCGGCGGCACCGAGGGCGACCGCCCGGCCGATTCCCCGCCCCGCTCCGGTGACGGCGACGACCTTGCCTGCCAAGAAGTTTCCCACCCCGGCCCCTTCCCCTCATCGCGGTTTCTGACGGACCGTTAGATTTGCTCGCACCGCGATTCTACGACCCGTCAGATACGCCACCACAAGCCCTCGGGGAGGCCCGATGTCATCGCCCACGGAGTTCGCGGCGTTCACGGAGATCGCCAAGCGCGTGAACAACTGGGGGCGTTGGGGGGCCGACGACGAGATCGGCACCCTCAACCTGATCACCGACGAGGTCGTGCGGGAGGCGGCCGCCTCGGTCCGTTCCGGTCGCCGCGTCCCGCTCGCGCTGCCTCTCCAACAGGACGGCGTGCAGACGGGGATGATGCCGGGCCGGGTGAACCCGCTGCACGCGATGGTGCAGATCAATCAGGAGATCTTCGGCCCGGGCACGGTCGCGTGCAGCGACGACGCGGTGACCATGGGGCTCCAGGCGGCGACTCACTGGGACGCGCTCACCCATGTCTCGCACTCGGGCCGGATCTACAACGGCCGCCCCGCGGACACGATCACCCCGCACGGCGGCGCGACCTTCGCCGGGATCGACAAGGCGCGGCACATCGTCTCGCGCGGCGTCCTGCTGGACGTTCCGCGCGCCCTGGGCCTCGGCGACGACCGGCTGCCCGGCGGTCACGCTGTCACCCCCGAAGACCTGAACGCGGCAGAGGAGTTGGCGGGCACCCGGGTCCGCGCGGGCGACATCGCCCTGGTCCGCACCGGACAGATCCGGACCTACCTCGCCGGGGACAAGCACGCGTACGCGTTCCCGTCACCGGGCCTGTCGCTCCGCACCCCCGAGTGGTTCCACGCGCGCGACGTGGCGGCGGTCGCCAATGACACCCTGACGTTCGAGATCTTCCCGCCGGAGGTCGAGGACCTGTGGCTGCCGGTGCACGCGCTCGACCTGGTCGAGATGGGCATGCCGCAGGGCCAGAACTGGAACCTGGAAGAGTTGTCCACAGCCTGTGGACAACTTGGGCGGTACGACTTCCTGCTGTCGGCGATGCCGGAGCCGTTCGTCGGGGCGACAGGCACGCCGGTGGCCCCGATCGCCGTCCTGTAGAGCTGCCGCCGCCCTGGAGAGCTGCCGCCGTCCTGTAGGGCTGCCGCGAGCCCTGCGGGACCACGCCCCCAGGGCTCCACAGTCGGCTGGCGGCGCGCCGCTGCCCGCCCCGAGCACGGCACCGCGCGCCGCCATCCGGCTTCGGCGCACCCGTCCTTGCCCCAGGGCCCTGCGGGGAGCCGGCGCCGAATCACGACCCACGCTCGTCGAGGGCCTCCGGCACCGGGACCCTCGTCGTCCCCTCGCGGCGAATCGCTGAAGACAAGCGTGATCAAACGGACACGAGACGTCAACACCCGTTCGGGGACCGGCCGCGCGGAACCGGCGTCGCGGCGGTGCGTACGGAAGCACGTCCCGGCGCACGACTCGGGCACCGCAGGCGGGCGGTTCAACGCCGTGCGCTCGCGCGCGGCGCGTGCGGCGCGAGCACGGGTCACCGCGCGCACCTCGATCGTGCCCTTGAGGCCGGCACGGGCGGGCGACTCCCTGCCTGGTTCTGGACCTGGACCTGCACCTGACCCTGGACCTGGCCCTGGCCCTGGACCTGGCCGTGGACCTAGACCGCCTCGAACGCCAACCCGTCGCGCACCAGGCTGTCCCGGGCCACCGCCGCGACACCCGTCACCGCACTGCACGCCGGGTAGACCGCCGGGGTCACCGTCCCGCCGCCGACCCCGGAGGCACCACCGGAGGCGCCCACACCACTCGCCGCCCCCGAAGTCCCCGCCACCACCCGGTCCAGCTCGCACCAGATCCGCTTGCCGGCGCCCTCGTGACTCCAGCCCCAGCGGTCCGCGAGCACGTCGACGAGGGCGAGGCCGCGCCCGCCCGTCTCCTCGCCGTCGGCGCACCGCGGGGCCGGCGGACACGCGCTGCCGTCGACGACCTCGAGGCGGACCTTTCCGACCACCCCGTCACGGAGTCCGGACAGCAGCAGCCGCAGCACCGCCGGACGGCCGGTGTGCACGACCGCGTTGGTGACCAGCTCGGAGACGAGGAGGATCAGCGTCTCGGCGAGCGGCTCGTCGTCCCCTATGCCGGACCCGGAGAGCCGTGCACGGGCCCATCTCCGTGCACGACCCACCTCTGCGGGGTCGGGCCGGATCTCCAGCTGCACTTGAAGCACCTGCACCGCTCACACCATCCGAACCGGCGGACACATCGCCGCACGCCCCTCAGGGGCCACGATCGTGGTCATCTGCTGCCTGGCCGACGCCACCGCCATCGACACCATCGGCACCGGGATCACGGAACGTGATCCCCTTGCAGGACAGCATGGTTGACGTACAGTCACCCCAACAAGCGCTTCGGGCATATTCCAGCGCGAAGGAGTACGCGTACGGCATACTGTGCGACGCTCATCACGGGGAGTCGAACAGACCGGGGCATCGAGACTCCGGTCCACTTCACGAGTGCCGGGCACCGCCGGATCCGGGGCCGCCACAGGGGCAACACCGGCTCGGCTCGACCTCGGAACCACTCGCATCCACCAGAAGGTACCGGAGCGGAACTCCGACTCCAGGCCGTGACAAGTCACGCCTAGGACACAACACGGTATCAACGCTCGGTAATTCCGGTATGCCACGTTCCGCGACATTCGACCGAGCAGCCGCCACACATTTCCGTTCCCACCCTGGTCAGCGCGCTCAACCCGCTTCGACCAGCAGTTCCCCCGCCAAGAACTCCTCACTCTCCGTGATCGATCCGCCACGTTCCGCCCGTACCCACGCCCGCTTCAGACACAGGTGTACGTCGGCCTCCCAGGTGAACCCCGAACCACCGTGGACCTGAAGGGAGTCGCGGGCCCCGCGCACCGCCGCCTCGTCGGCCAGCAGCCGGGCCGCCGCGATGTCCACCGGATCGACGGTCACGGCAGCCGCGTACACCGCCACCCGCGCGACCTCCACCCGCACCAGCAGTTCGGCGCAGAGGTGCTTGACCGCCTGGAACGACCCGATGGGCCGCCCGAACTGCTCCCGGGTCCGGGCGTGTTGCACGGCGGCCTCGCAGGTCCGGACCGCGGTGCCCAACTGCTCGGCGGCGGTGAGCAGTACGAACAGATCATCGGGAGGGACGGAGGGGTCGAGCCCCGGCACCCGGTGCAGCGGCGTCAACGGGTCCACCGACCGCAACGCCACCGCCCCCGCCACACCCGCCGCACCGCCCGTCACCACATCCGCCTCGTCCAGCCACTCCACCAACCCCCCTCCCCCGACAGCCGTGACGACGACCTCCCCGGTCGCCGCACCCGGCACCCGCCCCGCGGCGAGATGCGTGGCCACCAGCGGCCCGGGCAACAACGCCCGCCCCGCCTCCTCGAACACCACCACCGCCTCGGGCACCCCGAGCCCGACCCCGCCCTCCGCCTCGGGCAGGCACAGCGAGAAGAACCCCGCCGCGCCCAACTCCCGCCACAGCCGCCGGTCCAGCCCGCCACCACCGTCGACGGCGGCCCGCAGCCGCTCCGGCCCGAAGCGCCGCGCCAACATCTCCCGCACGCCGGCGCGCAGAGCCACCTGATCCTCAGTGAGCCGAAACCGCACAAGCCACCAGCCCCTCACCAACCCCGGAGCACAACACCGCACCCCCAAAGGGGCGCGGGGAACTGCGCGAGCAACCACACCTCACCCGCACCCGCACCCGCACCCGCACCCGCACCCGCCGACGAAACCGGCACCCCCACCCCACTAGGCGCCCCCCGTCACCCCTTGGGCAGCCCAAGAATCCGCTCCCCCACGATGTTCCGCTGGATCTCGGACGTCCCGGCCGCAATCGTGTACGACAACGAACTGAGCCGATCCAGCACCCACCCCCGCTCCAGATCAAGCGCGTCGGGCCCCAAGACCTCCGCCGCCAGCTCGTACAACTCCTGCCGCGCCCGCGAATACCTCAGCTTGAACACCGAACCCCCGACCCCCGGCACCCCGCCGGAGGCCTCCCCCTCGCTCACGTTCCACTGCGTGAGCCGCCACAGCGCCCGGAACTCCGCGTTCAACCGCCCGAGCCGCCGCCGCACACCGGAGTCGTCCCAGGCCCCGTTCGCCCGCGCCTCCCGCGCCACCTCGACCAACACCCGTCGGCAGGCGACCACTTCCCCCACGAACGCCGTCCCCCGCTCGAACGACAGCGTCACCATGGTCACCCGCCACCCGTCGTTCTCCGCGCCCACCCGGTTGGCGACCGGCACCCGCACGTCGTCCAGGAACATCTCGGCGAACTCCGTGGAACCGGCGAGCGTGCGCAGAGGACGTACGGTCACGCCGGGCGCGTCCATCGGCATCGCCAGCCAGGAGATGCCCCGGTGCTTCGGCGCCTCCCCGTCCGTCCGCACCAGCAGCTCGCACCAGTCGGCGACTTCGGCGTGGGAGGTCCAGAGCTTGGACCCGCTGACCACGTACGCGTCGCCGTCCCGTCGCGCGCGCGTCCGCAGCGAGGCGAGGTCCGAGCCGGCGTCCGGTTCGCTGAACCCCTGGCACCACACCTCCTCGCCCCGCAGGATCGGCGGCAGCCAGCGCGCCCGCTGTTCGGCGGTGCCCTCGGCGGCGATCGTGGGCCCCGCGTGGAGCAGGCCCACGAAGTTGGCGCCCACATAAGGGGCGCCCGCCCTCTCGGTCTCCTCCAGGAAGATCAACCGGGTGGTCGGCGAGGCGTCCCAGTGGACGTCGGCGTATCCGGCGTCGTACAGCGTCCGCTGCCAGCCGAGGTCGTAGGCGCGCCGCCCCGGCCAGTCGTCGGGGGACGGCTTCGGCGGCAGCGAGGGGAGCGTCTTCGCGAGCCACTCCCGCAGCCGCGCCCGGAAGGCCTCCTCCTCCGGGCTATACGCGAGATCCATCGCCCCGGGCCCCTACCGGCCGAGGTGGCGGTCGAAGTCGAGGCCGAGCATGCGGATCGCGTTGCCGCGCATCAGCTTGTAGACCGTCTCGTCGTCGAGGCCCTTCACATGGTCGAGGGCGACCTCCTTGGTGTGCGGGAAGGTCGAGTCGACGTGCGGGTAGTCGGTCTCGAAGGTCGCGTTGTCCCGGCCCACGACGTCCAGCGAGGCGATTCCGTGCTTGTCGCGGAAGAAGCAGCAGAACATCTGCCGGTAGTAGTACGTCGACGGCGGCTCGGGGATCAGGTCGCGCACCCCGCCCCAGGCCCGGTGCTCCTCCCAGACGTCGTCGGCGCGCTCCAGGGCGTACGGGATCCAGCCCATCTGCCCCTCGCTGTAGGCGAGTTTGAGGGTCGGGAACTTCACCAGGACCCCGCTGAAGAGGAAGTCCATCATCGAGGCCATCGCGTTGTTGAAGGAGAGCGAGGCCTGGACGGCGGGGGGAGCGTCGGGGGAGGCGGCCGGCATCTGGGAGCTGGAGCCGATGTGCATGTTGACGACCGTGCCGGTCTCCTGGCAGGCCGCGAAGAAGGGGTCCCAGTAGCCGGAGTGGATGGAGGGCAGGCCGAGGTAGGTGGGGATCTCGGAGAACGTGACGGCCCGGACGCCGCGCGCGGCGTTCCGCTTGATCTCCTCGACCGCGAGGTCGATGTCCCACAGGGGGATCAGGCAGAGCGGGATGAGCCGGCCGCCGCTGTCGCCGCACCACTCCTCGACCATCCAGTCGTTGTAGGCGCGGACGCAGGCCAGGGCCACTTCCTTGTCGTGCGCCTCGGCGAAGGTCTGCCCGCAGAAGCGCGGGAAGGTCGGGAAGCAGAGCGAGGCCTCGACGTGGTTGAGGTCCATGTCCGCCAGCCGCGCCTTCGGGTCCCAGCAGCCGCGCCGCATCTCCTCGCGGGTGATCCCCTCCAGCGTCATCTCGTCCCGGTCGAACCCGACGGCCGCGATGTTCCGCTTGTACGGGAACTTGAGGTCCTCGTAGATCCACCAGTCGGTCGGCTGCCCGTCCGGGTCCATCGTGATCTGGTACTTCCCCCCGACGTACGCGAGCTCGCCGATCCCGGCGGTGAGGGGCTTCGGCCCCCGGTCGCGGTACTTCTCCGGCAGCCAGGTCTCGAAGAGGTGGGCGGGCTCGATCACATGGTCGTCGACGCTGATGATGCGGGGCAGTTCGGTCATGGGTCCCCTCCAGCGAGCCATTTCTGACGGACCGTCAGCTAGGTCCTCCCCAGCAGGCTAGTGGCGCACCCCTGGACCGACAAGGCGCCCGGCCCTACGCTCTGCCCAGGATCTGACAACCCGTCAGCTCCCGGCGAGTGAGCCGAAGGGGCGCGTCGGTGTCGAGCCCGTGAGCGCACGGAGGCCCGCAGGGTCGAGCACGGTCGCGGGCTCGAC
>NZ_JAVRFJ010000080.1:0-13331 GCF_031845845.1 Streptomyces gottesmaniae | reverse complement strand
CCCCCCCCCCCCCCCCCCCCCACCCCAACGCCCGCCCCCAGCCACTCCCATCCCCATCTCCATCCCAACAACCCAGTCGCATGGCCGCTACACCCACCACTACCGTGCCGCACATGACCACCGACGCGCAGAACACCGACGGCTCCGCAGCCCACCCCCGCTTCGCCGAAGCACTCACCACCCTCGGGCTGGGCGAACTGCACACCCGCATCCGCCGTTTCCCGGAAGCCACCCGCACCGCGGCGGAAGCGGCCGCCGCCCTCGGCTGCGAGCTGAGCGAGATCTGCAAGTCGTTGGTCTTCGCGGCGGACGGCGTCCCGGTGCTGGTGCTGATGGACGGCGCGTCGCGCGTCGACGTGGAGCTGGTCCGGCGTGAACTCGGCGCCACTAAGGTCACCCGGGCCCGCGCCGACGTCGTACGGGAGACGACCGGTTACGCGATCGGCGGGGTCCCGCCCTTCGGGCACCGGACGAGAACACGCGTCCTCGCGGACCGCTCGCTCCTCGCCCACGCGACGGTGTGGGCGGCCGCCGGCACCCCGTACACCGTCTTCCCCATGGACCCCGAGACGCTCATCGCGCACGCGGGCGCCACCCTGGTGGACGTCCGCGAGGGCGAGCGCGAGGCGTGACCCCCCTCGTCACCGCGGCGGTCCTGCTCGCCGCCGTCACCCACGCGAGCTGGAACGCGATCGCCCACAGGATCACCGACAAGCTCGTCGGGTTCACACTGATCGCCGGCGGCGGCGCGCTGATCGGGTTCGCGATGGTGCCGTTCGTACCGCTCCCGGAGGCCGCGGCGTGGCCGTATCTGATCGCCTCGACGGTCATCCACCTCGTCTACTACGTGCTGCTGATGACGTCGTTCCGGCTGGGCGACTTCGGCCAGGCGTACCCGATCGCCCGCGGCTCCGCGCCCCTCGTCGTCACCGTCCTCGCCGCTGTCTTCGCGCACGAGGTGCCGGACGGCTGGGCGACGGCCGGCATCCTGCTGAGCTGCGCCGGGCTGACCGGGGTCGCGCTGTGGGGCCTGCGCGGCGCCCGGCCGCACTGGGCGGCGATCGGGGCGGCGCTGGCCACGGGCCTGTCGATCGCCGCGTACACGGTCGTGGACGGTCTCGGTGTCCGGGCCTCCGGGTCCACCATGAGCTACATCGCCTGGCTGATGGCGCTGGAGGGGCTCGCGATCCCCGCGTACGCGGTCTGGCGGTGGCGCGGGCAGACGGTCGCGCTGCTCAGGCCGTTCGCCGGTGTGGGCCTCCTCGGCGCCGCGCTGTCCGTGGTGGCGTACGGGCTGGTCCTGTGGGCCCAGACCAAGGCCGAGTTGGCGCCCATCGCGGCCCTGCGGGAGTCGTCGATCATCGTGGGCGCGGCGATCGGCGCGGTGTTGTTCAAGGAGCGGTTCGGGGCGCCCCGGCTGGTGGCGGCGGGGCTGCTGGTCGTGGGGATCGGGCTGATGCTGCGGGCCGGGTAGGCGCCGAGCAGGGCCACGGAGGCTGGACGGACGGCGCACAGGCCGTGCATCCGTCGGCGGGGAGGAGCACTCTGGAAAGAGCGGTTCCGGAGGTGATCGTGATGATGAAGACCGCAGTCGGATGGCACATCGAGCTGGAGTTCCAGGAGGACGATCAGCGCACCCGGGCGGCGGCCCTCGTGCGGCTCCCCGACGGGAAGGAAGTACGCGCCAACGGCTACGCCAGCCGCCACCAGACCGACGCCAATCAGCCCCGGGTCGGCGAGGAGATAGCCGGGGCCAGGGCCTTGAACGAGCTCGCCATGAAGCTTCTGACCAAGGCGCACGACGAGATAGACGAGGCATCGGGCCGGACGTCCCACCCGATAGCGCTCTGAGCCCCGCACCCCTGCCCCGGCCGTACCCAGCTGCGGGCTGTCGTCCCGCTGGGGCGGCAGGGGTGGGCGCGTCGGCCCGTCGGCCCCTCGCGAGCGCCGGTGGCACGAGGTCCGCCTGGCCGCGCGGTCACGGCCCGCGGGCGCCCAACGGCCCCGTGCGCGCCCTGTGGTTGACTGGCCCCGTGTTGCACGAGTCGGTCTTCCGCTCCGTGGACCTCCCGGTGGACGCCCGGTTCGAGGCCTGGGCGGAGCTGCTGCGGCAGACGCACGCGCCCATGGACCTGGTCCCCATCCCGCTGGCGACGGCCGACCGCGGCCACCACCCCGCCGCCGACTACCACGCGCACCAACGCCTGATCGCCCTCGGCGACGTGACGGTCTGGCCCGCCACCTTCGACCCGATCGTCTTCCGCCGCACGCCGCGGATGGTCCGGCAGTCCGACCCGGAGACGTTCCATCTCTCCCTCCTCCTCCAGGGCGAGGGCGCCGCCAGCTGGGGCAGGCAGCAAACGGCTTACGAGGCGCAGGACTTCCACGTCAACTGCACGTCGATGGCGTACGACATCCTCACCGGCACCGAACCGGTCACCACCGTCGGCGTCGAGATACCCCGCTCCCTCGTCGCCCTGCCCGCGCGCAAGGCCGACCAGGTGATCGGCAGCCGTCTGTCGGGCAGGGAGGGCGTCGGCGCGCTGCTCGCGCAGTTCCTGATGCGGCTGGCGGAGGACACGACCGCCTACGGGCCTGCCGACGCGCCCCGTCTGGGCACGGTCGTCGCCGATCTGGTCACCGCGCTCTTCGGTCACGTCGCCGACACGGAGCCGCGGCTGACGCCGGAGGCCCACCGGCGGACGCTGCTCCTGAACGTCAAGGTGTTCATACGGCGGCACCTGGGCGACCCCGACCTCACCCCCGCGGCCATCGCGGCCGCCCACCACATCTCGCGCAGCTATCTGCACCGGCTCTTCCAGGCGGAGGGCCTGACCGTCGCGACGTACGTCCGCGACCAGCGGCTGCGGAACGCGTACCGCGATCTCACCGCCCCCGACCCCCACCTGCGGGCCACACCGATCCACGCCATCGGGGCGCGCTGGGGGTTTCCGCGTGCGGCCGAGTTCAGCCGGGCGTTCCGTACCGCGTACGGGGTGCCGCCGAGTGAGCTGCGGAGCAGGGTGGCCGCCGAGGGGGCGGCGAACAGTGGACTCGTTGCCAACTGACCGTGGACCGTGCGCCAACGACACGCGGGGGAATCCGGCGCATCCTGGTGAGCGCCGCCGCTGAGGGCGGCCGTCCGGAACTCCGGGATCGGGCCAGGACACCACGGGGGAGCCCTGGGCCGGTCCGGCCGCTCACCGTGACGGCCGCTCTCAGTGACGGGCTCTCGCCGGGACAGCCTCTCGCCGTGACGGCCTCTCTCTCCCTGGCGGCCTCGCGGCCCAGCGGCCTGGTGCCCCGCGCCCCGGAAGGCCCACAGCCCCATGGGCTGCGCCCCTCAGCCCTTCAGCGCCGCCCTCACCGCCGCCACCAGCGCCTGCGCTCTCGGGTCAGCCGTCACCGTCTTGCGGTAGCCGTTCGTGACGTAGCCGAAGGCGATGCCTGACTCGGGGTCGGCGAAGCCGAGCGGGCCGCCTCGGCCGGGGTGACCGAAGGAGGTCGGCGCCAGCAGCGGGGAGGCGGCGCCGTGGAGCATGTAGCCCAGCCCGAAACGGGTGTTGACGACCAGGACGCGGTCGGGGCCGGAGGACTCCTCGGCGCGGGCCGCCGCCAGGGTCGCCGGGCCGAACAGCCGTACGCCGTCGACCTCGCCGACGAGCGCCGCGTAGAAACGGGCCAGGCCGTCCGCCGTGGCGATGCCGTTGGTCGCCGGGAGCGCGGACGCGCGGTACGCGGGGTCGTTCTGGTCGGGGAACGGGGTGATCGCGGCGAAGGCGCGACGCGTGAGGGAGTCCGGGTCGTCGTAGGCCTCGGTGACCGACCGCTTGGCGCGGACCCTGAGGCCGCCGGTGGGCTCGGGCGCCGCCGCCAGGCGCCCGGCGCGGCCGACCCGGCCCGTCGCCGCCACCGAGTCCGGCAGGCCCAGCCACAGCTCCCCCGCCAGGCCCAGCGGCGCGGCGATGTCGGACGCGATCCACTCGCCGGTGCCCCGGCCGGTCACGCGCCGGACCAGTTCGTCGAGCAGCCAGCCGTAGGTGAGGGGGTGGTAGCCGTGGGCGGTGCCGGGCTCCCAGACGGGGGCCTGCGCGACGAGGGCCGTGGGGCCCCGGCGCGGGTCCAGGGCCTCGGCGGGGGTGAGGGGGTGGTCGAGGACCGGGAGCCCGGCCCGGTGGTTGAGCACCTGCCGCACCAGCACACCGTCCTTGCCGTGCGCCTTGAACTCCGGCCAGTACCGTCCCACCGGCGCGTCGAGGTCGAGTTCCGCGCGCTCGGCCAGCATCAGCGCGACGGCGGCGGCGACGCCCTTCGTCGCCGAGCGCACGATCTGGGCGGTGTCCCGCTGCCAGGGCTCGGTGCCGTCGACGTCCCGGGTGCCGGCCCACAGGTCGACGACCCTGCGCCCGTGCCGGTACACGACGACCGCCGCGCCCCGCTCGCCGAGCGCCTCGAAGTTGCGTACGAACGCGGTCCTGACCGGCTCGAAGCCCTCGGCGACCGTACCGTTCACGTCCACGTCGGCGCTCCCTGTCCGTTCCCTCGCCGTACTCGTCACGCCGTACTCGTCACGCCGTATTCGTCACGACGAACGGCTGCACCGTACACGCACGGCCCGGGATTCCCCCGCCCGGGGCTGCCGAGCCCGAGCGAGCCCGGCTGGAGACCGCTGGTGCCGTCCGGAGAAGCCGCCCGGACGAGATCCGCCTCTGGCCGTCTCAGCCCAGCACAATGGTGACGTCGATGTTGTCGCGGGTCGCGTTCGAGTACGGGCAGACCTGGTGGGCCGCGTCGACGAGCTTGGCCGCGATGTCCTGGTCGATGACCGGGAGGGAGACGCTGAGGGCGACGGCAAGGCCGTAACCCCGCTGGCGGTTGGGGCCGATGCCGACCTTCGCGGCGACGGTGGAGCCGGTGAGGTCGTATCCCGCGCGGCGGCCGACGAGGACCAGCGCGTTGTGGAAGCAGGAGCTGTACCCGGCGGCGAACAGCTGCTCGGGGTTGGTGCCGTCGCCGTCGCCGCCCATCGCCGGCGGCATCGCGACCTTCAGGTCGATCTGGCCGTCCTGGCTGCTGATGTAGCCGTCGCGACCGCCGTGCGCGGTGGCCTCGGCGACGTACATGATCTTCGTCGGACGGGTGTCGGGCCGGTCCTCGCGAAGACCCCCGGGGTGGGCGTCGGGACGCGTATCGGAACGGGTCTCCACCGCGGTGTCGTCAGTCATTCCCTTGGCCTCCCCCGGGACAGGCGCGTGGCCTCCCCAGGACAGGCGCGCACGAATACATCGTGCACAAGGTACCGGGCGGTAGGCAGTACGCGGTTACCAGGGGGTAGTAACCATGGGTAACACAAGGTCACCGTCGGCCGCGCTCACCGACCCGCCGCCTTGGTCGCCCGCGCCGTCAACTGCCACAGCTCCTCACGCAGCCGCGCCACCTCGGGGCCGTGCAGGCCGGTGGCGGCGGCGACCGTGGCGGGAACGGCCGCCGCGCGGTCACGGAGCTGTTCGCCGCGTCCGGTGAGGGCGATCCGCACCGAACGCTCGTCGCGCGGCGACCGCTCCCGGCGCAGCAGTCCGGCCGATTCCAGCCGCTTCAGCAACGGCGAGACAGTGCCGTAGTCGAGCCGCAGGGTGCCCGCCAGTTCCTTGACGCTGGTCTCCCCGTGCTCCCAGAGGGAGAGCATGACCAGGTACTGGGGGTAGGTCAGGCCGAGTTCGTCGAGCAGCGGGCGGTACGCGGCGGTGACCGCGCGCTGGGCCGCGTAGAGCGCGAAACACAACTGCTCGTCGAGGAGCAGCGAACCGTGCCGGGGCGCATCCGCTTGGTTTGTCACGGGGTCCATTGTCGCGGACGCGGTATTCGTCCGGGGGCGGGTGGGGGTCGCGCGCGCGTTTTCCCCAGCCCCGCCGTCCTCTGTCAGGCCGCTCTACCCCACCTCCACCGACCGCGGATCGAACCCGAACGGCAGTTCAAGCCGATGCGCCCGCATCAGGTCGTCGTCGACGAGGAGCTCACCGGTCGGGCCGTCCGCCGCGATGACCCCCTCGCTGAGGATCAGCGACCGGGGGCACAGTTCGAGCGCGTACGGCAGGTCGTGCGTGACCATGAGGACCGTGACGTCCAACGACCGCAGGATGTCGGCCAGTTCGCGGCGCGAGGCCGGGTCGAGGTTGGAGGACGGCTCGTCGAGGACGAGGATCTCCGGCTCCATGGCGAGCACCGTCGCCACGGCCACCCGGCGCCGTTGCCCGAAGGAGAGGTGGTGCGGCGGCCGGTCCTTGAACTCGGCCATGCCGACCTGTTCGAGGGCCCGGTCCACCCGGGCCTCCAGCTCGGGCCCGGTCATGCCCGCCGCCGCGGGCCCGAAGGCCACGTCCTCCCGCACGGTCGGCATGAAGAGCTGGTCGTCGGGGTCCTGGAAGACGATGCCGACCTTCCGCCGGATCTCGGCCATGTGCCGCTTGCCGACGGGCATCCCGGCGACGGTCACCGTGCCCGCGCCGCCGGTGAGGATGCCGTTGAGATGCAGGACGAGGGTGGTCTTGCCGGCCCCGTTCGGCCCGAGCAGCGCGACGCGTTCACCGCGCCCGACGGTGAAGTCGACACCGAAGAGGGCCTGATGGCCGTCGGGGTAGGCGAAGGCGAGCCCGGCGACTTCGAGGGACGGGGCGACGGGGGGTTCGGACACGGTCACAGGCTCCATCCCAGCAGACAGACGACGAGCGCGGCGACGGGGAGGGCGAAGGCGTACGACCACTGCGCCCGGGACGCGGTCACCTCGTCGATGACGGGCATGGTGCCCGCGTACCCCCGGCTGATCATGGCCAGATGGACCCGCTCGCCCCGCTCGTAGGAGCGGATGAACAGCGCCCCGGCCGTCTTGGCGAGCACACCCCAGTGCCGTACGCCGCTCGCCTCGAACCCGCGTGACTCGCGCGCGATCCGCATCCGCCGCATCTCGTCGGCGATCACATCGCCGTAGCGGATCATGAAGGACGCGATCTGGACCAGCAGCGGCGGCAGTCTGAGCCGCTGGAGGCCGAGGAGGAGCGCGCGGAGTTCGGTGGTGGAGGCGAGGAGGACGGAGGCGGCGACGCCCAGTGTCCCCTTGGCGAGGACGTTCCAGGCGCCCCACAGCCCGCTGACGCTCAGCGACATCCCGAGGACCTCGACGCGCTCGCCCTGCGCCACGAACGGCATCAGCACGGCGAACGCGACGAACGGGACCTCGATCAGCAGCCGCCGGAGCAGGAAACCGGCGGGAACGCGGGCCACGTACGCGACCACGCCCAACAGCACGGCGTACAGCCCGAACGCCCACATCGCCTCCCGCGGCGTCGACACCACGACGACCACGAAGGCGAAGACGGCCGCGAGTTTGGTGTGCGGCGGCAGGGCGTGGACCGGCGAGTGCGCGTGCCGGTAGAGCTTGTGGACGTGGCCGGCGCCCATGTCAGGCGTTCTCGGGCACGGAGGTGGGGGACGCGGCGTCGTCCTCGCCGGTGCGCCGCTTGCGTACGGCCCAGAAGATCCCCGTACCGGCGACGACGGTGACGCCGACACCGATCACGCCCGCGAGGCCGCCGGCCAGGCGGGCGTCGGTGAGGCCCTCGACGCCGTAGTCGGCCAGCGGGGAGTCGGCGGCGGCGTGGTCCTCGACCTTGGCGTCGATGCCCTTGTCGGCGGCGACCTTCTCCAGACCGTCGGGTTCGGCGGAGGCGTAGAAGCTGACGACCCCGGCGAGGACGAGGGAGATGCCGAGGCCGGCGAGGATCAGCTTGCGGGTCGAGCGGGCCGCCGCGGGCGCGGGCGCGGCGACCGGCTCGGCGGCGGGGGCGTCCACCAGCTCACCGTTCACCCGGAGCTTGAGCGGGGCGGTCAGGCCCCGGGCACCGTGGACGAGGTCCGGGCGCACGGCGACGACGGCGCCGACCGTGGCGGCGGTGATCGCGGCCTCGCCGATGCCGATGAGGGTGTGGACGCCGACCATGGCGGTGAGGACCGAGCCGATCGGCACGTCCGTGGTGCCGCCGATCGCGTAGACCAGCGTGAAGGCGGCGGCCGAGGCGGGCACGGAGATCAGGGCGGCGACGAAGGCGGAGACGGTGATCGAGCGCCTCTTCCCGGGGAGGATCCTGACCAGCACCCGGAAGAGGGCGTAGCCGACGACGGAGGTGATCACCCCCATGATCGTGATGTTCACGCCGAGGGCGGTGAGGCCGCCGTCCGCGAAGAGGATGCCCTGCATGAGGAGCACCACGGACACACAGAGGACCCCGGTGTAGGGGCCCACGAGTATCGCGGCCAGGGCCCCGCCGAGCAGATGTCCGCTGGTACCGGCGGCGACCGGGAAGTTCAGCATCTGCACGGCGAAGATGAACGCGGCGACCAGCCCGGCGAGGGGCGCCGTCCGTTCGTCCAGTTCACGCCGGGCACCGCGCAGACTCACGGCCACCGCACCGGCGGCGACGACTCCGGCGACCGCCGAGACGGGGGCGTTGATGAATCCGTCGGGGACATGCATACGAGGGCTCGCTCTCCTGGTAGGGGGCCGGGCCACCGAGTGGGGACGCGCTGGCTGGAACCTTACGATGATAGAGCTTTATTGCGAGTCTCTCGCAAGAGCGCATGCGGACCGATTAGCCAACGCCTCGCCGGACGCGGCGCCCCTTACGGCCGTTCTTGCAGGGTCCTTGCAGCGGCCTTCCAGGGCTCCGGGCGCGCGCGGCCGAAAATATGCGACATTGGAGAGGCAGTGGACAGCGGATTCACAGCTTCTGCTTGTGTCACTCAGCGTGAGGAGCCGTTCGATGTCCGTCACCGTCGAGCAGTACGCCCGGGCGCATGTCGTCACGGACTCCCCCGAGGACCGGGACACCGTGCCGGTCCTCCTCCGCTACGACCCCGACAGCGCCGCCTCCGCCGTACGCGTACGCCTCCCGGGCCCCGACGAGTGGACCTTCCCCCGTGAGCTCCTGGAGCGCGGCATCCGCACCCCCACCACCGCCGGTCCGGTGAGCATCTGGCCCTGCGGCCGGGTCCAGGCCGTCATGGAGTTCCACTCCGCCCAGGGTGTGGCGGTCATGCAGTTCGACACCAAGGCGCTGGTCCGCTTCCTGCGACGGACGTACACGGCCACGCCGGTGGCGCACTGAGCGAAGCGTCCGGTGCGCGCCCGCGGGTATGCATGACGTCGACCGACACACAGGCTCGGTCGCCGGAAGCATGGGGGACTGGACGCATGGCAGCGCGGATGGACGACGCCACTGACACCGGGATCACGACGACGCACGGCGAGGGGCTGGCACCGCCGTACACACTCGCCGCGCTGTGGGTGGTACGCCATGGGCAGAGCACCGCGAACGTCGCATACGCCGAGGCCGAGCGGACGGGGTCGACGCTGCCGCTGCCGGGCCGGGGGCCGGACGTCCCCCTCTCCGACCTGGGCCGCGCCCAGGCCGGGGCACTGGGCGGGTGGTTGGCGGGGCTTGCCGGGCGGCGCGGGGCGGACGGGAACGGGCCCGACCGGGCGAGCCCGGACCCGGCGAACGCGGAGCTGGTCGGCCCGGATCCGGTCGGCCCGGATCTGGTGGTGTGCTCGCCGTACGTGCGGACGCGGCAGACCTGGGAGGTGATGGCGGGGCATCCCGGTGTGGTCCCGCCCCCGCTGCTCGTCGACGAACGGCTGCGGGACCGGGAGATGGGCGTCTTCGAGATGCACCCGCCGGCCGCGATGCGGGCCCGCGCGCCCGAGGAGGCGGCACGGCGGGCCCGCACCGGCGACTGGTCCTACCGTCCGCCGGGCGGAGAGGCGCTGTCCGATGTGGTGCTGCGGGTAAGGGACTTCGTGGGCGAGCTGGACCGCGCCGCCCCCGGCCGCCGTGTCCTGCTGATCGCCCACGACGCGATCGCCGTCGCCGTACGCCTCGTCTGCGCCGGGGTCGGCGCGACGGCGCCCGACCGGCTGCCGCCCGTCCCCAACGCCTCGGTGTCGTGGTGGGAGAACGACGGGCGGCGGTTGCGGCCGGCGCGATGGGGCGACACGGCGCACCTCGACCCACCGGGGCCGGGCGGCTCCCCGGCCGCACCGGCTACACCGGCTACACCGGCTACACCGGCACGGTGAGCGTGGCGGTGTAGCCCTTGTCGGTGCTGCCCTCGACGGTGGCGAGCTGCTGGTCGTAGCCGTCGCTGAAGATCATGTCGGTCTCCAGGGAGAGTTCGCCGAGGTTGCGGACGCTGTCGTCGTAGCCGTCCGTCGCGTACACGGTGTCGCAGACGTCCTTGGGGAAGGCGAGCTGTGAGGTGGCGGCGATGTTCCGTGCGGCGGTGGCGTCGTCGAGGCTGTCGTAGACCTCGAAGTGGATGTGGGGCCAGCGGCCGGTGTAGCAGCCGGGGAAGATCGAGGTGAAGGTGAGCCGGCCCTCGTCGTCGGTCTCCTGGACGCCGCGCAGGTAGTTCTCCTCGGTGACGCCGTCGGAGTACAGGGAGTACCTGCCCTCCCGGTCGCAGTGCCACAGGTAGACGGCCGCGCCCTTCTTCGGGGTGTCGCAACCGGAGGACTGGTCGACGACCGTCAGCGTGATCGTCAGCGGGATGCCTTCGGCGACACCGTTCGACGAGCCGAAGCTCTTGGTGATGTCCCGCCGGACGACACCGCTCTCCGTGAGGACGTTCGGGCCGTTCGAGCCGTCGCCGGGGTACGGGCCCGCCGTCTCGCTCGGGATGACCTCGCAGTCGGAGCCGGAGGTGCCGGACGACGACGAGGACGAGGACGAGGACGAGCCGGAGGAGGCCGAGTCCGACGCGGAGCCGCTGCCGGACTCGTCCGAGGAACAGGCCGCCACCAACGGGACCATGCTCGCGCCGGCCAGCAGTCTGATCATGCGGCGGCGGGCGAAGACGGGCAGGTCGTACGCGAGCCCTCTGTCGAACTCGTCGTCGTGGTGGTGGTCGTGGCCATGGCCGCCGCTGCTCTTGGGTGCTGTGCTCATCTGCGGAACCGCGCTTTCCGAATGTTCCCGTCATGGAATGCGCGTGATGCTATGAGTGATTCCTGTGTGAATCCCAGGGCTTCGCCATGACGTTGTTGTCGGGCGTCGGTCTCCCCGCCGGGAGCGCCTCCCTCAGCCTTGCCGCCGTCGACGGCGTTCCTTGGCCAGGTGGACGGCCCAGCTGCCGACCACGAGGAACCCGGCGTAGATCGCGCTCTGGACCCAGGTGAAGGGCGGGGTGCGCAGTCGGCCGACGAGCCAGAAGAGCACGAGGAGGACGGTCCAGTGGCTGAGCCAGAGCAGGCCCTCGAACCAGACAGGCAGGGCGTCGTCCCGGACGGCCGGCCGGGGAGGGTCCCAGCGGAAGCCGCCGTTGCGTGCGTAGTGGGCCTGGCGGCGGCGTTCGAAGCGGCAGAAGAGCCAGACGAACAGGCCTCCGCACAGACCGACCGCAACCGCCTGGAGCATCCGCGCCGGATCGTGGAACGCGGACAGGGCCCACCCGAGCAGGCCTCCCAGCAGCACACCGAAGACCACCGCGGCCCCCACCGGATGCCGGGCCACGAACACCTGCACCCTCGGGGGCGGCTCCGCCCCACCGTGCCTCCGGTCGAACCTCAGGAACGCCTGCCGCAGCCTCTCCGACCAGCCCGCCATCCCCGCCCCACCCCTCCCCCGTTCCGTCCGTCCGTCCGTCCGCCAGCCAGCCAGCCAGCCGGTCAGTCCTTCAGCCGGTCAGTCGGTGACTGTCGTCGACCGTCGTCGCGTGATCAGCTTGGGGTGTGGAGACCATCATCGCCAGTGGCATAGCCGTGCTCGGGACCCTGCTCGGGTCGGGTCTGACGCTCGCCTTCCAGCAGCGCGCCACCGACCGGACCCACGAGTTCAGCCGCCGCGAGAAGCTCCGTCAGGAACGCCTCGACGCCTACTCCGTGTATGCCGGCGCGCTGATCAACTACCGCCGTTCCCTTGTCCACCTGTGGTTCTGCGAGCACGAACAGCCCCCGCCCGAGGACCCCGACACGGTCCGCGTCCGCGCGTACGACCTGCGGTCCGCCGCGCAGGAGGCACTGTTCCGCGTGCAGATGCTCACGGCCGACGACGACCTGAGCCGGGCCGCCGAGACCGTCCTCGCCGAGGTCACCGCCGTCGTCAAGACCGACAGCAGGCAGGAGTTCGTCGAGCGCCGGGTGCGGACCCGGGACGGGATCGCTCACCTCGTCAACACCGCCAAGCAGCATCTCTAGCGTCGACGGCACCCGGGCCTCACGCCCCCACAGTCCCGTCCACCCCTTCCCGCAGGAGGTCCGCGTGGCCGTTGTGGCGGCCGTACTCCAGCAGGACGTGGACCATGACCATGCGGAGCGAGACCTCCTCGTCCCAGCGCGGCTGGTGGCCGACGAGGTCCAGCGACTCCGCCTCCCGTTCGATACGCCGCGAGGTCTCCACCTCCGCCTCCCACGCCCCGAACGCCTCCGCCCGCGTCGAGGCGCTCGCGTCGTACGCCGCCTGGAAGTCGATC
Organism: Streptomyces gottesmaniae; assembly: GCF_031845845.1. Lineage (NCBI taxonomy): Bacteria > Bacillati > Actinomycetota > Actinomycetes > Kitasatosporales > Streptomycetaceae > Streptomyces > Streptomyces gottesmaniae. The sequence continues at coordinate 812 of NZ_JAVRFJ010000080.1, read as the reverse complement.
TCCTTCGACCACACCATCGGCGCGTCGTGATCCTCGAAGACCCGGCGGAACCAGGCGCGTTCCACTTCCGCCATGTGCCGTACGAGGCCCAGCAGCGTCAGCGTGGACGGGGGCATCGACCGCCGGCGAAGCTCCTCGTCCGTGAGCCCCGCGCACTTCATGGCGAGCGTGGCGCGGTGATAGTCGAGGAAGGCGCGGAGCGTCTCGCGTTCGGTGCCGCGGTGGGGCGGTCCGACGCGGTCGTCATGAGTTCCCTCGGGTTCGCCGATCTCGCCGATCTCGACGATCTCGACGAACTCCTCGACGTCCCCGAGCTCTTCGGTTCCTTCGGTTCCTTCGGTCTCTTTGGTCATCCGCCATGCTTACCGTTTCTAAAGACTGAGCGGGAGTGAGTCCTGTTGCCAGGTCTCGTGCTCGGCCGAACGCCCCGGACGGTGTTGGGCGTTCTGGTTGCCCGCGTTCGCTCCGCACCCGGGCGGCACGGATCGTGTCCGTGGTCCGGGAATGCGGGGGCGGGTTCCCTCACGCCCAGCAACACCTGGTCGGGCCTGGGCGGTCCGATGCCCCACGCGATCACTCCGGTCGTGTGGGGGCGGTGCCGTCCGTCGCCGGATCGGGTGTTGCTGGGCGCGCCTTCCGATCGCCACGGCAGCAGCCTCGTGGCGAGTGGTCTGACGGGTGGTGCTGGTGAGGGGTTTCTGCCAGTGCTGGGCGCCCCAGCGGCTGGTGTAGGCCGGGTCGACGGCGATGATCGCGATGCCTGTCTGGTCGGCCATCGAGGCCAGCCGGGCGCGGAGTCTGCCGGTGGGCAT